>NZ_JAXQGC010000059.1:0-36329 GCF_034331125.1 Proteiniphilum sp. | reverse complement strand
AAGCATGCACGGTGGTGTGAGGGGGCGGGGGAGTAATCCCCCTACCTACTCGATTACTTTCATTATCACTTTCTGGTTTTCATCGTCAAAATCAACCAGAACGGTTTCGCCTTCTTTCATGCCGGTACGGATAATCATCTCAGCCATTTCGTCTTCGATGTATTTCTGGATGGCGCGTTTAAGCGGACGTGCTCCGAACTGTACATCATATCCTTTGTTGGCAATGAATTCCTTTGCCGGTTCAGAGAGGACAACATTGTATCCGAGGTCTCCGATACGTTTGTAAAGCCCTTTCAACTCGAGGTCGATGATCTTGTAGATCGACTCTTTGCTCAGCTGGTCGAACATCACGATATCGTCAACCCTGTTCAGAAATTCGGGAGCAAATGCTTTGTTCAATGCCTTCTGGATGATGTTGCGCGAATACTCGGCATCGGTTATATCCTGATTGGTATTGAATCCGATACCACGGCCGAAATCTTTCAACTGACGTGTTCCGATATTGGAGGTCATGATCAGGATTGTATTCTTGAAATCGATCTTCCGTCCAAGGCTGTCGGTCACATGCCCTTCGTCCAGAATCTGAAGCAGGATATTGAATACGTCGGGATGCGCTTTTTCAATCTCGTCGAGCAGTACTACAGAGTAGGGTCTACGACGTACTTTCTCGGTCAGTTGCCCGCCTTCTTCATATCCCACATATCCCGGAGGCGCACCCACAAGACGCGATACATTGAATTTTTCCATGTATTCGCTCATATCGATGCGGATAAGGTTTTCGGATGAGTCGAACAGGAACTCTGCCAGTTTTTTTGCCAAATGGGTTTTACCTACACCTGTAGGGCCGAGGAACATAAAGGTACCGATGGGTTTGTTGGGATCTTTCAATCCTACCCGGTTCCGCTGGATGGCTTTCACGATTTTGTCCACCGCTTCATCCTGGCCAATCACCTTGCTCTTCAGCTCATCACGCATTTCCAGTAATCGCTGGCCTTCAGCCTGTGCAATGCGTTGTACCGGAACACCCGAGATCATTGCCACCACTTCGGCGATCTTTTCTTCATCCACGATTTCCGGCTTTTCCTTGATCTCTTTTTGCCAGCGCTCCTCTTCCGCTTCAAGCGCCAACAACAACTGGCGTTGTTTGTCGCGATAGCTGGCTGCCAGCTCATATTTCTGCGCTTTTACCGCGTCGGTTTTCTGCTGTTCCACCTCTTTCAACTCCTCTTCGAGTTGTTCGATGGTCTTTGGTATCACTATATTGGAAATATGTACCCGGGCACCGGCTTCATCGAGTGCATCGATCGCTTTGTCGGGGAAAGTCCGGTCAGAAACATAACGGTCCGTTAGTTTCACGCACGCCTGTAGTGCTTCGTCGGTATAGCGCACATTGTGATGTTCTTCATATCGCTCCTTGATATTACGCAGTATCTGCAGCGTTTCTTCGGGAGTAGTGGGATCTACGATCACTTTTTGGAATCGGCGTTCCAAAGCACCGTCTTTCTCAATATTTTTCCTATATTCATCGAGGGTAGTAGCTCCTATACATTGTATCTCACCCCTTGCCAACGCCGGCTTCAGCATGTTTGCGGCATCCAGTGATCCGGCAGCACCACCGGCACCTACGATAGTATGGATTTCATCGATGAAGAGGATGATATTCGGATTTTTTGAGAGTTCGTTCAATATTGCCTTAATACGCTCTTCGAACTGGCCACGATATTTGGTTCCCGCAACGATTGACGCCATATCAAGTGCGATCACCCGCTTGTCGAATAGCGCCCTGGAGACTTTCTTCTGCGTGATACGCAGGGCAAGTCCGTCCACAATAGCCGATTTACCCACACCGGGATCACCGATGAGTACCGGATTGTTTTTCTTGCGACGGCTGAGTATTTGTGCAATACGCTCAATCTCTTTCTCACGTCCTACTACTGGATCGAGGCGATTCTCCAATGCAGCACGGGTGATATCTGTTCCGAAATTATCGAGTACCGGCGTATCGGATCCACTGCTTTTTGTCTGTGAAGAGGAACCTTGTCCCCCTGCCGGATTGAACGGATACTTTTCATTCGCGTCATCATCATCATCGTCGGTGAAGTTTGCTCCTGCAGAGGGCAGCTCACTATCTCCATCTTCGGTCCGGTTATCAAGAATACTCTTTATATAGAGAAATGCACTTGAATAATCGAGTTGAAATTGTGTGAGGATATCATTGATCAGAGTACTTTTTTCTTTCAGCAACGCCAACAAAATATGTTCGGAATCGGTTTCCCTGCTTTTGGTAAGACGCGCTTCCAGAATACTCATTTTTAATGCTTTTTCCGTATTCTTGTTAATCACGAGTTCATTAGTCCCATCATAAGGCTCCTGCGTGGCACGCACATGTGAGTCGATATAATCTTTCAATACATGTAAATCTATATCGAAATCCTGGAGTACCTGAATAGCTAAGCCGTCGCCATCGCGAAGGATGCCGAGCATAAGATGTTCAGGCCCTATATAGTTGTTCTGGAGCCTTCCCGCTTCTTCACGGCTGTAAGCCATGATGTCCCTGACTCGTTGTGAAAAGTTGCTATCCATATATTCTTGTTTCAATTCTATTAGTCGTTTTCTCGCTATGGTAAAGTTCAAACAAGTTTGACTTTACTCATATAGCTTAATGAAAACGTTCCTTCTTTAGCTGTGTATCGACTACAAATATAGTCTTTTATTTTAAATCAAATAAAATTTTTTGACGGTCATATATAAAAATAATTGCTCATTTATATAACCGTTCAATATGATTTTGCAAAAACAGTGCCAAAGAATAATTTGTTGATTTTATGATTTCGTTATGTCGATTGACAATTAATAATTGGTAATTGGTAATTGGTAATTGGTAATTAGTAATTAGTAATTGGTAATTAGTAATTAGTAATTAGTAATTAGTAATTAGTTTAGGTAATTAGATCAATTAACCTCGGGTGTATCTTCCTTTCTCTTTTTGGGTTTGGCCGAATCATACATCGGAATTTTCACTTTCCTTGCTTTTATGCGTGTAGTGACCCTAGGTTCTGCTTTTGATCCCGGTATATATTCATGACGGTACATGTTAAAGAACAGAATGAAAAGCGATAACAACAGGGGGCCAAATATAACTCCCCAAAACCCGAACATAGGAATCCCGATAAGTACCCCGAATACGGTGATTAACGGATGGATATCTGCTAATTGTTTTTGTAGGAGGAAACGGGCTACATTATCAACACCTCCAATAATGAACAGACCATAGATAAGTAACGCGATACCGTTTACGTAATCGCCGGCTAACAGCAGGGTGATTCCTAATGGAACCCAGACAATCATGGTACCTACAATGGGTAGTATAGTGGAGAAAGCGGTAAGAACGGCATATAGAATCGCACTGTCTATGCCGAAGAAGAGATAGCCCATATAGGCGAAAAATCCCTGGATAATTGCCAGAAGTGGGATTCCAACGGCATTTGCCTGAATAATCATACGGGTCTCTTCTGCCAGGATCTGCTTATTCTCTTCCTTGAATGGCAACACTTCCCTGATAGCTGTTTCAAACTCGTTATTGTTGAAAAGCATGTAATACAACACGAAAAGAATCACCACTACATTGATCACAAATGAATAAACACTGTTCCCAAGCATTTGCAGAATATTGGATCCGGCTCTCGGTAAAGCAGCCAGATTTTCAGGGGTGAATATATTAAAACCAAGCCTTTCTTCCATGGCGTCGACCAATTCGTTAAACTGTCTCAGAATTGCTTCGGGATTGATCGAGATTCCTGAAACCGTATCAATTACCAGAAAAGTGAGTCCGGTAAGGGGGATAAGGATGAAGAACAGTACCTCCAACACGATGAGCAATGCACTGATCGACTTTTTGAATTTAAGTTTTTGTGTGAAAAATTTCTGTTGCCCGTTTACCAGTACATACAAGGTGGCTGCACCCAGGAAACCACTCATATAGGGACGTGTGTGCCTGAAAATGATCAGTCCCAAAAAGACGAGAAACCCGATAAGGATATATTTATACCGTATTTCTTTTTTTTCTTGCTCTATTGACATGGGAAATTTTATGAAGTATATATAATTGTATTATTCAATCCTGGAAACACTGAACCCTTTGAGATGAGGATTACGGAAAGTTATACAAAATCTTCCGGTTTTGCAAATCCACCTTCGATCAAAGCTTCTTTTGCGCTTTCATAATCGGAGCTTTTCACCTGCATCTCTATATCTCCGAGAGGATATGTCAATCTGTTGAGTGTGAGGTTTTTCATATAGATTTCAATCCCTCTCATTTCCATGAATGTCTGTACGATGGGTACATCGGAAGCAAAAGTGAATGTTTTCACCGTAATAAAATGTTCCTCCATAGGTGATACTTTAGTGATATGATCTTGTTTTTTGATAACGTAAAAGTACGCTTTTTGTTTATCAAAATGGGGTTTGTGTGGTTTTTTTGTACTAATTTTGATGTTATTTATGGAGAGGTTAGAAATAAGAAGAGTAGGTATGTGAATGGGATGAATGGGATACTTCCAGATTTCCAATCCAACATCCCAAATCCGCAGTCTTGATTCTTGGTGCTGAATCTGAAATTAAATTTTATGGAAAAAATAGCATTGGTTACTGGGGCAACTTCCGGAATAGGGGAAGCTACAGCCCTTAAGCTTGCCGAAAATGGTTTTGGTGTGATAATTACCGGCAGGCGGCAGGAGAGATTGGCTGTATTGAAGAATAAACTCGAAGCGAACGGTTCCCATGTATTGACTCTCTGTTTCGATGTACGTGATGAAGAGGAAGTAAATACTGCCCTGAAAGGTCTGCCGCCGGAATGGCAAAATATAGGTGTATTGGTGAATAATGCAGGTTTGGCAGCAGGTTTTGAACCGGTGCAACAGGGAGACAGTGTTGATTGGAACCGGATGATCGATACCAACGTAAAAGGATTGCTCTATGTTACCCGTTTCGTTTCGCAGGGAATGATTGCCCGCAAAAAAGGCCATATCGTCAACATCGGCTCCATTGCCGGAAAAGAGGTGTATCCCAACGGAAATGTCTATTGTGCCACCAAGCATGCGGTGGATGCATTGACCAAAGGGATACGTTTTGATCTTCTCCCTTATAATATAAAAGTGACACAGATCTGCCCCGGCGCCGTGGAAACGGAATTCTCCATCGTGCGTTTTCATGGCGATAAGAGTCGGGCCGATAAGGTGTATGAGGGTTATGAATGTTTAGTGGCCGATGATATTGCGGAGTGTATATGGTTTGCTGTTTCACGCCCTCCGCATGTGAATGTCAACGATATGCTGGTGATGCCCACGGCACAGGCTTCTGCTTCTGTTTTTCATAAAATATAATGAAAGCCGAGAGAAAAACCAAGCTTGCTTGAACTATTCCGAGGCACCTCTGATATTCTACAAATATAAACTATGATTAATAAAAAACATATGCACCATGAAACGAATTTGTATTATTTTATTTGTTCTGCTTATGGCACCCCGGTTTGTTGAATCACAGGAAAATATCACCTATCAGGTACCACCGGCCGAAATTCTGGAATTGGTCGATATAGAAAGAGCGCCTTCAGTCAATATGGACAGCAAAGGCGGGCAGATGCTGTTCCTGTACCGGAATACGTTCAAAACGCTGTCTGACCTGAACCAGCCTGAAGTGAGACTTGCAGGCCTGCGTATTAACCCCGATGCCAATATATCGAGTACGGTAACCTATTCTAATAATATACGTTATAAAAAAACGAAAGAGAAAGAAGTGAGGCAAATAGAAGGTTTACCTTCTGAACCTCTTATTGCATACATATCTTTTTCGCCTGATGAGACAAAGCTTGCATTTACCAATACGGTAGAAAACGGAGTTGAACTATGGATTGCCGACTTGAAGACCTTGCAGGCGGGAAGAGTGACGGATGCCGTTGTGAATGCTAATGCAGGATTTCCATACAGTTGGTTTAACGATGGTTCCGGATTGCTTGTCAGGATGCTTCCCGAAAACCGCCCCGAATTGATTGATACCCAAAAGGCTTTACCGGAAGGACCGATTGTTTCGGTCAGTGATGGGCAGATATCTCAAAACCGGACTTATCAGGATTTGCTGAAGAATCCGGTCGATGAGGCCAATTTCGAAACGCTGATGACATCGGAACTCTATAAGGTGGGGTTCGATGGTTCGAAGACAAGATGGAAAGAGGCTGGAATGTATATAAGCCAATCCTTTTCCCCTGATGGAAAATATCTTTTGTTGACTACGCTCTCCCGTCCGTTCTCCTATACCGTCCCTTATTACAGTTTTCCGAATATTGCTGAGATATACACGGCTGATGGGGATTTCTTGATGAAGTTCAACGAACAACCGTTGCTGGAGAATCTGCCGATAGGTTTTATGGCTACTCAGCAGGGAAAAAGAAATATCAACTGGCGTGCCGATAAATCTTCGACCCTCTACTGGGCAGAAGCGCTTGATAAAGGTGATCCGGAAGTGAAAGTCGATTTCCGTGACGAGGTGTTCCAACTCGATGCTCCGTTTACCGGCAGTCCCCGTTCGTTGGTGAAAACTATCAACCGTTATGCCGGTATTACCTGGGGTAACGATGAATATGCTATTCTCCGTGATTACTGGTGGAATACACGAAATCAGAAGATGTATGTTTTCAATCCTTCGGACAACAAGCAGGAACCTCGTATCATTGTCGACCGGAACTACCAGAACGTGTATGATGACCCCGGTTATCCGCAAACAGCAAAGAATGCTTTGGGAACCTATACACTGCAAATGGATGGAAACTCGATCTATTTCTTTGCAGACGGTTTTACTGCTGACGGACAGTTCCCGTTTATAGACGAACTGGATCTGAGGACATTACAAAAGAAACGGATCTATCAGTCTGCCTATACCGACAAGGTTGAAGAACTGGTCACGTTTGTCGATAGTAAAAAAGGAACAATCATCACCCGGATCGAGTCACGGACTGAGTATCCCAATTATTATATCCGTAATATCAGGAATAAACGTGCACCGGAACCGTTGACTGCATTTGAAAATCCGTTCAAGAGCATTGAGAACGTCTATAAGGAGGTGATCAGTTATAAACGTGAAGACGGGGTCGAACTTACCGGTACATTGTACTTGCCGGCCGGTTATGACAGGGAGAAAAAGGAAAAACTGCCGATGATCATGTGGGCATATCCTACCGAATATAAAGACCGGAACAGCGCGGGACAAACTACTGCCAACCCCAATTCATTTACTTACCTGTCGTATGGAAATCCTATTTACTGGGTGACACGTGGCTATGCGATCCTGGATGATGCGGCCTTTCCTATCGTGGGAGAGGGTGATGATCAACCGAACGATACTTTTGTGGAACAACTGGTTGCCAATGCCAAAGCGGCGATAGATGCCGTGGATGCACTGGGATATATAGACCGGGAGCGAGTTGCTGTAGGGGGACATTCCTATGGCGCATTCATGACGGCGAACCTGTTGACCCATTCTGACCTCTTTGCTGCCGGTATTGCCCGTAGCGGTGCGTACAACCGCACTCTCACACCATTCGGTTTTCAGGCAGAGGAACGGAACTACTGGGTGGCCCCTGAAACTTATAACACCATGTCTCCTTTTATGCATGCCGATAAGATGAAAACGCCCCTATTGCTTACCCATGGAGAGAGTGACAATAATTCCGGTACGCATACGATGCAGAGTGAGCGCTACTTCCAGGCGTTGAAGAGCTTTGGTGCTCCCGTCCGCCTGGTGCTCCTGCCAAAGGAAAGCCACGGGTATGCTGCCCGGGAAAATGTACTGCATCTGTTGTGGGAACAGGATCAGTGGCTGGAAAAATATGTGAAAATGAAGAATAAAAATGAGAAGGAAAACGCCGGGCATTGGAGATGATCTGCCGGAAATATACTCCTGATAAAATGGCATTATTCGATATGGCCGTCACATCAGGAATGAAACTAACCAATATCTACAGAATTGCCATAGAGCGGATTACAGCCAAACGGAAAAAATATGATTCCGACGGTAAGGAAATGAAATGGGGTAGGGAGGGTGCTATTCCGGGATGACGAATTCTATCCTGTCTCCGATGTTGATACCGTGCCGGTTTGAGAAACCTGCATTTACCTCCACTACATAGATTGCAGGCTTCGTAGATGCATAATTCCACTCTTTTAACGGGGTGGTATTGGCGTGGATGGTCACGATCTCTTTATCCCTATTTACAAAAAGGATATCCAACGGGATGTAAGTGTTTTTCATCCAGAAACTCTGCATCTCTTCCAGACTTTGAATGAATAGCATCCCTGCATTTTCCGGAAGGGTACGCCGGTACATCAATCCGCGTGCCCGTAATTGGTCGTTATCGGCCACTTCAATATCGATCATTGCCAGTGTGTCGCCATTCTGCTGGCTTGTAAAGAACAGTTCTCCCTGCTTACGGAATGGAATGTCTATTGCTTCGGATTGCGTTCCTGCCTCGGTCTCTGAGCCGGATTTTTGTGAAAAATAGAGAACCAGACCGGCTATTGCGATCAATATAACTATCAGAGATATATTCCGGTTGCTTTTTTTCTTTTGTGACATGTTAGTATATTCTTTTTTCTTTTCATTTCATTTGGGATCATCTTCCTGATGTCAGGAAAATGTTATACAATTTCTCTCAGTAAATATATACAGATATACTCTGTACAGGTTTTATCACTTCGAAACCAGTACTGTTAAACCGGTTACTGTACATAATAACCAAAGTAAAAGACCGTTTTGTCATATTCATTCCTCGTTTTAAATATATATGACGAAGGTACGAAAAATAATATAAAACCAAATAGTTTGTAACTAAACGGTGAGATTATTCAATAAAAGAGAAACAGGATAATTATCAACGTCATTGTCAGGGTAACCCGTATATTGATGAAACAGGCTCGTAGCACGTCGGCGTGTGAGAGATCCCGGTCGTTCTCTCCTATATAGGGTTTTTCTACTAATTTGCCATGATACACGTTTGGACCGCCGAATCGGCAGTTGAGAATTCCGGCCAGCGCCGATTCCGGATAACCGGAGTTGGGGCTTGAGTGGCATCCGGCGTACTTGCGGATAAAGCGGAATCCACGTCCTGAGGGTGGGAACAGCACCATTAATAAAGCTGTAAGCCGGGCGGGAATAAAGTTGGCTGCATCATCGAGGATGCGGGCGGCAAACCATCCGAAATCGCGGTACTTCTCATTTTTATACCCGATCATGGAATCCATAGTATTCACCATCTTGTATGCCATCATCAGAGGGATACCGCCGAGTGCATAGAAAAACAGGGGTGCGATCACTCCGTCGCTGAGGTTTTCGGCTAGTGTTTCGAGTGTTGCCGTGCGGATCTGTTTTGCTGTAAGTTGAGATGTGTCACGTCCCACAATCCAGCCCAGTTGCTTTCGTGCTGCCGGAATATCACCTTTCACAACCAGTATTTCCACTTTCACCGCTTCGGAGATCAGGCTCCGGTTGCTGACCGCATAAAAAAAGAGAATGGTGTTGATGATAAGCAGGACGGCAGGGTAGGGAGTGAGTATCCGTTCTAACCCCAATAAAAATAGAAAGACCAATAATACCAGTCCTGAAGCGACAAGTACGCCATTCCTCTTTTGATGGTTTCCCCGGTTAAACTGCCGGTCACACAAGGCAATCATGCTGCCAAACAGCCGGATGGGATGTGGCAAACGGTGTGGATCGCCGATAAAAGCATCCAGCAATAACCCGCCCAATAGCGGAATTAGAAAATCCTGGTATGTGATAAAGAAATGGTACAAAATAATATCAATATCTTGTATAGAACAATTTCAATGCTTTAATAAGCTGATGGTTCCACACTTCGTCCTGTACAGAAATACGAAAATGTTGTGGTGTTAATCCTCTGAAGTTGGCTGCATCGCGGATCAACAGCCCGGATTTGTCGATTAGAAACTGCTTCAATTCCGCTGCAGTTCCTTCTGTCATCTTTACCAAAAAGAAATTGGACGGTGAGGCGGTCACTTCGAATTGAGGTAACGCGTTGATTTCTTGTTGTAACCGTGCTGATTCGGCACATAGTGAAGCGGCATCCGGCAACAGCCTGTTCCGGTTCTCCAGAATAAAACTTCCTGCTTCCAGGGCCAATGCGTTTACCGACCAGGGAGGACGCAATGACCGGATATCATCGATTATCTGTCGGTCGGCAACAATATACCCCAGGCGTAATCCGGGAATGCCGAATGTTTTTGTAAGCGAGTGTACGATAATCAGATTCTTGAATCTGCCTTGCAACTCTTTCACCGATTCGTTCCGCGGGCATAGCTCGTCATAAGCTGTATCCACGACAAAATAGGTATGGCGGTTTTCGCTGCAAAAACGAGAAATAGTATCGTTACTCACAATCGTTCCGTCGGGATTGTTCGGTACGCCGAACCAGGCCATATCAACTTCAAAGTGAGGGGTATCCTGCAATGATCCTATCGGGAGGAACGAAATCTCATGCCGATAAGTGCGACAGGCATCCTCATACTCTGAAAAGGCAGGATAGGGGATTACACTTTTCCGGTGTTGAAAGAGGTGTGCGAGCAAATAAAACGCCTCTGCAGAACCGTTTGTGACCAATATATTATCGGGAGATACAGCGTGAAAATCTGCCAATTGAGATGTTAACTTACGGCTGTTTGGATCGGGATAATTACAGATGGTATCCATGCAGTTTTTCAGATAATCCGCAATGGTCTCCGATGCGTTCCGGTAAGGAATATTAGAGCTGAAGTCACATCTTATATCCGCATAATCATATATGTCGTTACCATGTCCTGTTTGCATATCCTTTTAATTACCAATTATGAATTACTAATTACCAATTATTGCCGAAGGCATTATCTGCACGAAGCGTACTATCATATTACCGCAGACACCGGTAAACATACTCCATATCCACATTCTCCCGGATCACATCGGCGAGCCGGTTATATCCCTCTTCCTTACGGGCTTTATAATTGACGGTGGCGGAAATATCGGGATCTATCTGACGTAGCACCCGTTCAATAACTGATGCATTATCAAAAATGCCGTGGATATAGGTTCCCCAGGTCTTGTCATTCAGGAAATAACCGTCAGTTTCACCGTTTTCTATACGGCAGAGCGGACGATTGGAAGATGTATGTCCTGCGTGTATCTCATATCCTTCACCTGAAATATCACTTTCAATAAATGAAAACCGGCATTGTCTCGTTTGTTTCCCATCAGCAAGGGTAGTAATAACCGGGAGTATGTTCAATCCGGGTAGCACCGGGATATTTCCTTCCACACCATCGGGGTCGCGGACTTCTTCTCCCATCATCTGGTAACCGCCGCAGATGCCGTATACCGGTTTCCCGCTGCGGTGATGGGCCAGAATAACCTTGTCGAGGTGTTTTTCCCGCAATGTTTTCAAGTCGGACAGCGTATTTTTTGATCCGGGAATAATAATAATATCAGCCTGCGACAAGGTTTCCGGATTGTCCGAATAGAAAAGGTTCACGTCCGGCATCAGTTCCAGCATATTGAAATCGGTAAAGTTTGATAAGTGCTTCAACAATACTACTCCTATATTTATTTTTCCCTCTTCAAAAGCTGTTTTTTTCTTTTCGATGACAACACCATCTTCCTGTTCGATAAAAAGCCCTTTACAGTAGGGGACAATACCGATTACCGGTTTTCCTGTGAGTCCTTCCAATATCTTTTTGCCATCGTCAAACAGGGTGATGTCTCCCCTGAACTTATTGATAATAATCCCTTTGATGGCATTGCGTTCGGCTTCGGGAAGCAATTGAAGTGTTCCGTACACACTGGCGAACACTCCGCCCTTATCAATATCAGCGACCAGAAATGTGGCGGCATTGGTATGCAGTGCCACACGCATGTTCACGATATCTTTCTCCCGGAGGTTGATTTCTGAAATACTACCGGCTCCTTCAATCACTATTGGATTATAGCGGCTGGCCAGCCTGTCGAACGAACGCATTACTTCCGAGAAGAGTGAGTTCCGGTCAGTCTCGTTGAAATATTCCCGTGCCGATTTATTCCCTGCGGGTTTACCGTTGAGCACCACTTGCGAGGTTGAGTTACCGGTCGGTTTCAGCAAGACGGGGTTCATCTCCACTGTGCAGTTGATCCCGCATGCTTCCGCCTGTACAGCCTGTGCACGGCCTATTTCAAGATTGTCACCGGTCGGATAGCTGTTGAGCGACATATTCTGCGCCTTGAATGGGGCAGGGGAATAACCGTCTTGAAGGAATATACGGCAGAAACCGGTATTGATTACCGATTTTCCTACGTCGGAGCCGGTGCCGACAAACATAACGGGACGAAGTTTATTCATTATATGGCAATATTTCCAGTGACGGTTGTATAATCTATGGTTGTTTCTCTATGATCGTGACCTGCCCATAGGCAACCGGTTTGTCGAATGCTCTTTTTACCGGCCAGTTTTTCAGTAATACCCTGAATGCACGGATAACCCCTGCATGTGTGATAACCAGTATATTGGCATCTGTTTTTGGTAAATCTGCAATAAAGCTCTCCACCCTCTGCAGTATGTCCCGATATGACTCTCCATTTGGGCAGGCTTCGTTCAGATAATCGGTAAACCATTTTCCACCTCTCTCTGATTCGAAGATTTTATCCCATGTTTGGCCCTCCCATTCACCGAAGTTCAATTCTTTCAACCGGTCGTCAAGGAGTAATGGATACTCCAATGATGTGCCGAGTTTTACACATCGGCTCAACGGACTGCAAAAAAAATGTCCGAACTGTATCCCTGATAATCTCGACCGGATTGATTCCATTTCGGTTTCGAACGAATCGGCCAATGGTACGTCAGTCTGCCCGTAACAGATACCTGATGGTACATCCACACGTGTATGTCGGACAAGATAGAGTTTCATGAGATCGGATATAATGCAGCACAAACAAGATAAAACGCGAGTTCCGAGAATTGTTGCAATGCGCCCAATACATCACCAGTGAAACCACCTATTTTCCTCTCCGTATATTTTTTCAAAACCATGACGATCATTGCATAAACCGGAATAACAACCAGAATAATTTTCCAGGATATGAAAACCAGTGGTAGCAGGCCAAATATAAGTGCAATCACGAATGTCACCTTATCTGTTCTCCTGCGGGTATGCATCGCCTTACTCTCTCCCGTGCGTGCATAATGGGAACTATTTATCAGAAAAATCGGCATCATCCTGCTTGATGCATGTGATGCAATTAATACTGTAATAATATGGGATGGGTTGATAGAAAGGAGCAGTGTAAGCTTTGACACAAACAGTAAGATAAGGGCGATGACTCCATAAGCGCCGATAGTACTCTCTTTCATGATGGCCAAAATACGTTCCTTGTCGCGTCCTCCCCCAAATCCATCAAAAAAGTCCGATAGGCCGTCTTCGTGGAGGGCCCCGGTTACGATCACCATTACAGCTACGGATATAACAAGGGCGACCGGTACCGGGAATATCCACCGGGACAGTAAAAATATTCCTCCTCCAATTGCACCCACAATGATACCAATCAATGGAAAATAACGGAATGCTTTCGTCAGGTTTTCTTCCGAATAGTTGATTTTACCTGCCGGAATACGGCTGTAAAAGAAGAGTGCATGGAAAAAGAGGTTGATTTGCTGCTTCATCTTTCCGGTTTGCTAAAATAGGCTATTTTCCACTTTATGTCGATGAATGGAAATGTTTGTTTCTGACATCATGTACACCGGCCTCTTCGAAACCGGCCATCTCATTGAGGAAGATCAATGCTGACCTGACAATGGGATAAGCCAGGGCAACTCCGGTTCCTTCTCCTAACCGCAGGTTGAGATGTAGGATCGGATTGCCTTTCAGGTACTTGAGCATCAATATATGTCCCTTTTCATCCGATGAATGGCTGAAGAGGGCGTTTTCGAGGATATCGGGTTGAATTTCGTATGCAGCCAGAAAAGCAGAAGTCGCAATAAATCCGTCAGCGACGATCAACATATTTAACCGTTTAGCCTCAAGTACGGCTCCGCACATCATTGCAATTTCGAAGCCGCCGAATGTAGCCAGTGTTTCGACCGGAGTAGCGGGATAGTATTTTTCGGCAACCCGTTGAAGTACTTCACATTTATGACGGACACCTGCATCATCATGACCGGCACCTCGTCCCACACAATCATCGAGGGGGATGCCCGTAAATTTATGCAGTAACAGCGACGCCGGTGAAGTATTTCCGATGCCCATTTCTCCGAAACCTATCACGTTGCAGCCATTCTCAAATTCCTGACGGACAAATTCTGCTCCTTTTTCCATCGCCTTGTGACAGGTTTCTATGCTCATGGCAGGCTGATACAACATATTGTTTGTGCCACGTCCTAATTTGGCATCGATAACACCTGATCCTGCCGGAAAATCGAAATCGACACCGGCATCGATAATTTTCAGGTTGATGCCGTGCTGGCGTGCGAACACATTGATCCCGGCGCCTCCATGGACGAAGTTCATTACCATCTGATGGGTGATCTCTTTCGGGCAGGGGCTTACCCCCTCGTCGGCAATGCCATGATCGGCAGCGAAGACCAATATGGCCGGATTACGCAGTTCGGGGGTCAGTGTTTGTTGTATCCTACCGATCTTAAAAGCAATCTCTTCAAGTTTCCCGAGCGAACCAACCGGCTTTGTACGGCTGTCGATCTTCTGCCGCAGTGTAGTTTCAATGTTCATGTTTTTTAATCATATAAAGAAGTTAGAATTTTCCATTTTCTTCACTTCAGTTGCAATGGAATACCGGATACCATCACGTATGCCTTATCGGCCGATGCGGCAATATGCTGGTTGACCCATCCCTGCAGATCGGTGAAATGGCGCGAAGCCTCATCGGGAGCATGAAGTCCCATTCCTATTTCATTACTGACGACGATTAGCCGGAAATCCTGCTGAATGAAACCGTTCCATTCCGACTTTGCCTCTTCCAGTGCAGCGTCGAGATTATAGTCGTTATCGTGGAAGATATTGGTCAGCCACAGTGTAATGCAGTCAAGCAGAACAGTTCGACCGGCAAGTGAGAGTGAACGCAAATATTTCTCTTCTTCGATGGTTTCCCACTGTTCACCCCGGTCAGCCTGATGACGACGGATACGTTGTTCGAAATCATCGTCCCAGCGGCGGGCCGTGGCAAGATATAACGGGCTGGAGGAATATTCTTCCGCCAACTTTTGTGCGAATCGGCTTTTGCCTGATCGTTGTCCGCCTGTAATGAAAATAATCTCCCGCATTATTTTTCTGTTTTATTTTACACTAAGTTGTTTTTTAGTGCGCGAAATCAATTTGCACCATGTTTAGATGCAAATTTACCTAATTTCTTCAGAATGAATAGCTGAACGACCCCATAATACTACGTCCCGGCATATTGTATCCGTCTTTTTCGGTGTAATTTTCATCGAGCAGGTTGGATACTGATATCCCGACACGTGCTTTCGGGGTTACATTATAGTAAGCAGAATAATCAAAAACCAGATGTGCCGAATGTTGAAGAACCTGATCGGTTGTTTCATAATCGCCCTTGGTGTAGTAATCTTCCGGTTTTATATCGGGACGAAGGCTGGTAGGATTCCAATTTTCGTCATAGGCAAACATCCAGTCCTGTTCCAGCCGTTTTCCGATATAGCGTGCGTTTAGCCGGGTTACAAAACCGCGGTTGGTATCAAATGTAATACCGAAGTTCCCTGTATTGCGGCGTACGTAGAGTATATCTTTGGTCAGCGTCTTCTCATCAGGTGTGCCTTTTCCTCTTATTTCATCAAATTTGTTATTGAACATATGGGTGAAACCTGCATATAGTTCCAGGCTGTTTTGCGATCCAAGCGCTTTGGCTATATCGGATGAGAACATAAGTTCCAGCCCGTTCATGCGCCCATTTGTGGCATTCGCAAAGGTGAAATGCATGTCGTTGGTCGTTTCATCAAATTTTGTCTCGTTCACGATCTTATTTTTATAAAACGCATGAAAGTAGGACACATCTAAATTCAACCATTCATTATTGGATATGTTCATCCCGAAATCGAATGAAGTTGATGTCTCAGCTTTCAGGTCTTCATTTCCTTTGTATTTCATGCCTCCCGCCTCGAATTGTCCGGCCATCTTATAGGCGTCGGGCATATAGAAAGCGTTTCCTGCACTGGCATGGATGTTCAGCATAGGTGTAAGGAAATATTTGATCCCGACCGAAGGGTTGAAGTTGGAATAATTGTTACTCTTCTTTTCGTTACCGAGAAAATCATCTGCTTCCAGTGTGAATTTGGTGTAGTTATAGCGTAGGCCGGCATTGACAAATAGATTGCCTTTTGTGTATGCTCCTTGTACAAATACCGATGAAGCAAAACTATTATGATCGGGACGGTAAGGATCCGTCTGTGTCATTTTATCTGTAAACCGTTCGGAGGAGACGTTCAGTGCATCCAGGTCGATTCCTCCGATCAATTGGAAATCACCCCAGGTATGTGTATCGCTTAACTTCAATCCATATTGTTTGACCGACTCCTTGTAGTTGATAAATGCATTATCGGTGTTGTTGTCGTAATTGCTCTCATTATAAACAGAATAATAGGGGGAGATAAGCAATGTGTTATTGAACGTATTGCGACGGACATCGACTGAGATATTGGCCCGGTCGAAGTCTTTCTTGGTCAATCCTTCAGAATGCCAATAGTTACCGGGCATTTCAATGTCATTTGAAGTGACGAATATGCCTGACAGATCGGCACTCCAGAGGTCATTGAACCCAATATTCAATTTCCCCATGAATTGGTTGATCTGGTATTGGCTGTTGGTCATGATATCGCCATACGATTTTTTGTCGAGGATCAATTCCTCTTTTTCCGATAAAGAAATCAGATTCTTTTTCCCGATACGATAATCTTTATCCTGTGCTTTCCTTGAAAAGCCGAGTGCTAAAGAAACGTTATCGGAAATGCCTCCCGATGCATATCCGTTGAAGTTGGTCTGCCCGAAATTTCCGGCGCTAAGGCTGATATTGCCAGTCCGGCTATCACCGGGTTTGCGTGTGATGATATTAATCACGCCACCCATTGCGTCCGATCCATAGAGCACTGAGTAGGGGCCTTTCACTACTTCTATCATCTCGATAAAATCGGTTGGGATAGAAGTGAGATTGGTTGTCCCGGCCGGTTTGCCGTCGATCAACACCAATGTGTAGTTGCGGTTATGGGCGGAAGGGCTGAACCCACGCATACCTATGGCCGATGAAGAGCCGGGATATTGTATGATGTCAAGGTTGACAGTCCGTTTAAGCAGGTCGGCCGCATTGTCAGCCTGTACGGTGGTTATTTTTTTACTGTCGATGATCTCCACTTTCTGTGGAACGCTCTTTAAAGGTAATCCCATACGAGTAGCGGTGACCACTACTTCCTCCAGGTCATATGTTTGTTCGGCAGAATCCTGCGCATAGAGGAGTGTGCCAGTGAAAAGCAAGGCAAAAATACCGGTGAAAAATTTCTTGTTCATTGTTGAAAAATTTACAGTTAAACATTCGTTTGAACCATAAACTTTCGAGGGAGAGAGTGTTTTGAAATTCCGGATACAAGGAGAATTTAAATGCGGGAGAATTTAAATGCCGGAAATAATCTCAACGCTGCTTTTATCCCGAAAGCTTGCATGGCTGATGCTTTCGGTCAGGTCTTCCGGCTCGTTCCCGGTTATCCGTTGCCTTCCCATCCCGATTTATCGGGACAGTGACTTTTACATTTGAAAATGTCGGATAACCCTATAAATAGGGAACATACGGCTGCGGGTACAGCTTCGGCTTCTTCGCTTATGGCAAACTACCGAATTCCATTGTGCCCGAAAGCGCTGCAAAAGTACTGTTTTTATTTGGGATTCGGAAATGAAATATTGGAGGGTTTATTCGGAGATCGGTTTGTTTGGTGGAATAATTTATTTTTTTCCATTGCGTAACCTCTGTTCAGATACGGGAAAGACTACCGGTTTACCTGATATGGGATTAGTCTTTACGATCACTATCGTGTCATATACATTTTCGATATGTTCATAGGTAATCACCACTTCGGGAGCTCCTTGGCAAAAGGTTGTCCCGTTTTTCATCATCAGCAGGAAGTCGCAATACTCGGCAGCAAGTGAGAGATCGTGTAAGATCATCATCACACTGAGTTTCATCTCTTCGTTCAGTCGTTGGATCAGGTTCATGAATTGCATCTGATGGGTAATATCAAGGTGTGATGTCGGTTCGTCAAGTAACAATAAGCGAGGGTGTTGTGATAAGGCGCAGGCAATATTGGCCATTTGTCGCTCACCACCACTCAATTCCGTCATCGATTTGTGGCGCAGACGATAGGTATTGGTCAGATGCATATAATGGTGTGCTATCTCGATATCTTCTTTCCTGTCGAAGAACTGGAATGGTTGACGGTAGGGAAGACGTCCCATCAGTACATATTCTTCTACCGATAGTTCTGCTGTTTCGGAGAATTGCGAGACAATGGCGAGTTTTTGCGCCTTTTCCCTCCATGTGAGTTCCGATAGGTCAGTTCCTTCAAGCAGGATATTTCCCTCTTTTAACGACAATGTCCCTGAGATACCCCTGAACAGTGTGGTTTTCCCGGATCCGTTGGGCCCGATGATACCTGCAAACGACCCTTCGGGGAGCTTCAGGTTAATGTCATGTACCCGGAAGCCGCTGTTATATCCGCAGGAGAGGTTTTGTATATTGAGGAAAGGAGGCATTCTATTAATTATGAGTTATGAAAAAATTAAAAATTAAAAGTGAAAAGTGAAAAGTGAAAAGTGAAAAGTTAAAAATTAACTAATCATCATATCGTCTGAGTTCTTTCCGTCTCGAATTACTCAATAACATGATAAACACTATGCCGCCGACAATACCGGTAATTACTCCGATAGGCAGCTCGTTTGGCGAGATGATAGTACGTGCAATTACATCGCACAGGATCAGGAATATGCCGCCGCTCAGAAAAGAAGAGATAAGCAGTATGCGGTAATCGGTACCTACCCACAGGCGAACAATGTGCGGGATAACCAGTCCGACGAATCCGATGACACCTGCCACGGCAATACATGCTCCGGTAAGCAGCGATGTGATGACGAACAGGATACGGATTACGCTGTTTGCGTTAAATCCTAAGTGTTTGGCCTTTTCTTCTCCTAGTCGGAGAGCATTAAGCGGCATTACGAACAGGTATGATATGATCAGGCAGAAGAGTGAAAGAGCGATCATTACTGTGATCAAGGTGCTGTTCGTTTCATTGAGCGATCCCATCATCCAGAAAACAATACCATGGATATTGTCCGAAGAAGTGATCGACATAAGGAACATCATCAAAGAAGAGGCGATGAAGCTAATCATCACCCCGGTCAGTAGCATCCGGTTGACACTGAGCCCACCCCTTCCGAGGCTGAGGGTATATACCAGGAAGATGGTTGCGAAAGCACCGAGGAAACCGGCTAACGGCAGAAATAGGATATTAAGCAGATGGAGTCCGGCAACAATTGCAAAGGTGATACCTAGCGATGCACCACCGGAGATGCCAAGTGTATAAGGTTCTACTAACGGATTACGGTAAATTCCTTGTAATATGGCACCTGCCAGGCTGAGGCTTCCGCCAATGGTTAGCCCGAGCAATGTTTGGGGAATACGGATATATGCCAATACACCGTATTCCATACTCTCCTTTTCAGAAAGAATGCCAGGCAGGTCGCTGATTCGAATCGAAATCTCTCCTGTTCCCAGGGATAGAAGGGAGACAGCTGATAATCCCACCAAAAGCAGTAAGACATATATACCCCAAACCCATTGTTTTTGTCCCATTCTTTTTTAGCTTAACCTGTATTTCGGAAACAGTTCACAGTTATTTAATATTCAATTCCTTTCCGGCTCCGTATCTTACGGTCGTAAGGATGTTTCAGTTTCTTACAGAACGTGACGTAATCGGCGAGTTCCATTATGTTATCCGTGGCAGCCCTACCTGTCATTACAAGTTCCATATTGGCCGGTTTGGATTTTATAAAATCAAGGAGTACCGATTCATCCAGATATTGATCGCGTACCGAAATAAGAATCTCGTCCATGATAAGGAGATCGTAATGCTCGGAGGCCACTTTCTCTCTAAGGATTTCGATGGCTTCCGGAACTTCCTTCTTGATTTGTTCGCCGTCGATGCTCTTATCAAGATGTGGGTGTCCTTTGGCAAAATTCAGTACGGTTGCACCGAGTTTTTTGAGGCTTTCCATTTCTGCATAACCGTATTTTTCGGGACGTTTGTGGAAAGAACAGTAACATACCTTGAATCCGCTACCCAAAGCACGTACGGCCAGACCTACAGCCGAAGTCGTCTTTCCTTTCCCGTCACCGGTGTATATATGTATTAATCCTAATTTTTTCATACGATTAAAATATTTATTTTCAAATGTATCGTATGGAACTCGCATTAATCATGAACTTGGGTGAAATCATTTTCATGCTCGTTTCATAGGTGAATTTATTCTCATTTTTCACTTTTAGCTTTTCACTTTTCACTCATCAATTCGTCCATTAATTCCATTGTCTGTACAAAAGTGATGGGAGTCGGCTGGCAGGCAATATCGGAATCAATTATATGTATCTGGTTGTTCCGGGTTGCTTTCAAGCTGGAGTACCTTTTCCATGTTCTCAGTTCTTCTTCCCCTACAATACCCATAGTGGCGATGAAAATATAATCGGGATTATGGGCAATGACAAATTCTCGTGAGACTGCACCCTGTATCAGGTTTTTGGAAATATTTTCAATGCCAAGTAATGTCATATAATCATCCATAAACGTATTGGGGGTAACCGCGAACAACGGGTTGGCTCCGATTTGGAAGAACATCTTCCGTTTTGTCTTTTGTTTGTTCCTTTCTACTATTTTCTTGATTGTCTGCTCGCTTTCTTCTACCAGCCTGTTGGCTTTTTCAGTCTTGCCTACCAGTTCACCCATGTGTATAAACTGGTTGCAGATTTCCCGGAAAGATTGTGGAGAGTGAATAATTTCTACTTTTATACCAAATTTCTTCAATAATTCAATATCTTTGGGATTAGTCAGTCCCGAAGCCAATACCAGGTCGGGTTTCAGGCTGATGATCTTTTCCACGTTTGCTTTCACTGCTGAAGATACGATCTCTTTGTTGTCACCTTTAGCCGCCACACAATAGCTTGTACAACCTATCAGGTTATCCTGTGCTTCCAGGTAATAAAGGCTTTGAGTGAACGAGGGAGCCAGTGACACGATACGTGTATATGGCTGCCCTTGCACAGCGAATGTCACGAGGACAAACAGAAACAGAAATATTTTTTTCATTTTTCCACCTTTTTACTTAGTCACTTAACCACTTAGTCACTTTTCCGCATTTTCGTGCAAAGGTAACAAGAAACGGGTAAATAGCGCAATAAGATTTGAAAACAACGATGGTTTCTTAAATATGCCATATGGGGTACTTTTGCAACTGCGAAGGTATAATGTAAAGCGGGTGACTGAAATTTTGGCAGAAAATTTGTCAGTTTCTACTCGAGCCGGTAGTTTTTTTTGGCAGAAAAAGGGAGCGAATAAATTTGGCACAGAATTCGCAGTTGAGGTAATGTCAATTAGATAACTAACATTAATTATATTAACATCAATTTTAGTAGAACGTATGAATATTAAACCATTGGCAGACAGAGTGCTGGTAAAACCGGCAGCTGCAGAAGAGAAGACAGTGAGTGGAATCATCATTCCCGATACGGCAAAGGAAAAACCGCTGAAAGGCGAAGTAGTAGCTGTGGGAAAAGGTACAAAAGACGAAGAAATGGTCGTCAAAGAAGGCGACAAAGTGCTTTATGGGAAATATGCAGGCACTGAAATTGAAATCGATGGAGTGCAACACCTGATCATGCGTCAGTCTGACATTTTAGGGATCATCGGATAAACAGTAACCCAAAAGATTGACTTAGATAGATGGTAGATAGATGGCAGATTGAAAGGAGATTGATAGCGAAATTCAATCTGATTCAATCTAATCCAATCTCAATCAATCCAACTCAATCCAATCAATCTAATTCAAAATAAACAAAAATAATCGAAATAAAATGGCTAAAGAAATTAAATTTAACATGGATGCCCGCGACCTTCTGAAAAAGGGCGTGGACGAATTGGCGGATGCCGTTAAAGTTACACTCGGCCCCAAAGGTAGAAATGTAATTATTGATAAAAAATATGGTGCTCCCCAGATCACTAAGGACGGTGTGACAGTAGCAAAAGAGATCGAACTGGATGATGCTTTCCAGAATATGGGAGCGCAGCTGGTGAGAGAAGTCGCTTCTAAAACCAATGACGATGCCGGAGACGGAACAACTACTGCTACTGTTTTGGCCCAGTCTATTATTGGTGTGGGACTCAAAAACGTGACTGCAGGCGCCAATCCTATGGACCTGAAACGTGGTATCGACAAAGCTGTGGCTACTGTAGTGGAGAACCTGAAAAGCCAGGCTGTTGAAGTAGGTAATGACCTGAAAAAAATTGAAAACGTTGCCAAAATCTCTGCAAACGGTGATGAAACCATTGGTAAACTGATTGCCGAAGCCATGCAGAAAGTAAGCAAAGAAGGCGTGATCACCGTGGAAGAGTCGAAAGGTACCGACACTTATGTAGACGTGGTGGAAGGTATGCAGTTCGACCGCGGATATATTTCTCCCTATTTCGTGACCGACACGGAAGCGATGGAGGTGGATTTTGAAAACCCGCTCATCCTTATCCATGATAAAAAGATCTCTGCTATTAAAGAACTTCTTCCCATCCTGGAAAAAGGAATCCAAACCGGAAAACCGCTGTTGATCATTGCTGAAGATATCGACTCTGAAGCACTTACTACTTTGGTGGTAAACCGTCTGCGCGGATCGTTGAAGGTGGCTGCTGTAAAAGCTCCCGGATTTGGAGACCGCAGAAAAGAGATGTTGGAAGACATTGCTATCCTGACCGGTGGTGTGGTGATCTCCGAAGAAAAAGGTCTTACTTTGGAAAATGCTTCGCTCGATATGCTGGGTAGCGCGGAAAAAGTGACGATCGACAAAGATACCACTACCATTGTGAATGGTGTGGGCGAAAAAGAAGCCATCAACAACCGTATCGGGCAGATCCGTGCACAGATCGAGAAAACCACATCCGATTACGATCGTGAAAAACTGCAGGAACGCTTGGCTAAACTGGCCGGCGGTGTAGCAGTGCTTTACGTGGGTGCACCTTCCGAAGTGGAGATGAAAGAGAAGAAAGACCGTGTACAGGATGCCTTGTCAGCTACCCGTGCTGCCGTAGAAGAAGGAACCGTTCCCGGTGGTGGTGTGGCTTATGTGCGTGCTATTGAAGCCCTCGAAGGCCTGAAAGGCGAGAACGAAGATGAAACCACCGGTGTCGAGATCGTGAAACGCGCTATCGAGGAGCCGCTTCGCCAAATAGTATCGAATGCCGGAAAAGAAGGTGCCGTAGTTGTACAGAAAGTGCGTGAAGGCAAAGCCGATTTTGGTTACAATGCCCGCACCGACCAGTACGAAAATCTCTACGAGACAGGTGTGATCGATCCGGCGAAAGTGACCCGTGTTGCTTTGGAAAATGCGGCTTCTATTGCCGGTATGTTCCTCACAACCGAATGTGTGATCACCGATAAGAAAGAAGAAAATCCGGCTCCAATGCCTCCGATGGGTGGCGGCGGAATGGGTGGCATGATGTAATCTTAAAATAGATTATATTAGTACGCTATCAAGGCGGATAACTGGAAATAGGAATTGAAAGTTATCCGCCTTATTTTTTGTTATAAGAAAAGGTAAAAGGGCTTTTTTCTGTCAAACCTTAACTTTTTGGTATCTGCGTGTGTGATATTGTTTTAACCCTTTTGTTATGATGGCAATCGAGTGCATAAAAAGGCAAAATAAAGTAACAAAAACGTAACAGATTTTAGGTAAATTTATCGTACTTTTGTGGTAGTTTTAGTTTTATTAAAAGCACAATTGATAATTTAAACATTGAATTTATGGTAAAGAAATTGAAGTTTTTATCTGTAGCGCTTACTTTAATGATGGCTACTGTGATGCAGGCCCAGGTGACTACCTCCAGCATGAGCGGACGTGTTACGGATGCTGACGGAGCTGTGATCGGTGCAACGGTGATTGCTACACACCAACCTTCAGGAACGACTTACGGAACGGTTACCAATATGGAAGGCCGTTTCAACCTAAACGGTATGCGTGTAGGCGGACCTTATTCCGTGGAAATTTCTTACATTGGATATGGTACAAGCACCACAGACAACATTACGTTGAGCTTGGGTGAAAACTATGCACTGAATGTTGTACTCTCGGAAGAAACAACATCACTGGATGAAGTTGTAGTAACGGCAACCCGTACAAAATTCACTACGGAGAGAACGGGTGCTGTGACGAATATCACTAACAGCCAGATCGTCAATTTACCTACAGTAAACCGTAGTATTATGGACGTTACCCGTCTTTCACCTTATGGAGGGAATGGTATGAGTTTTGCCGGTACGGATGGTCGTACAGCTAACTTTACCGTGGATGGCGCTAATTTCAACAATAACTTCGGCTTGAGTGACGCGCTGCCTGGTGGAGGCAACCCCATCTCTTTGGAAGCGATCGAAGAATTGCAGGTTGTCATCGCGCCATACGATGTACGTCAGACAAACTTTATTGGTGGCGGCGTAAATGCGATTACAAAATCCGGTACCAATACCTTCAAAGGCAGCGCTTATGTTTATCATAGAAATGAAAACATGCGCGGTGATGCTGTCAGAAATCAACAAATCGGGGGAGCACGTGAAAAAGACCGTAATACCACCTACGGTTTCACAGCTGGTGGTCCCATTATCAAGAACAAATTGTTCTTCTTCGTAAACGGTGAAATGGCTCAAATACCCACCATCGTCAATCGTTGGAAGCCATCCACGGATGGTAGGGCCGTCCCGGACAGTTATATCTCCCGCACCACAGAAAACGATCTTCAGCGGGTTTCTGATTTTGTAAGGGATAGATATGGATATGAAACAGGATCTTACACCAATTTTCCGGCAGATGAAAGCAACCGCAAACTCCTTGCCCGTCTGGATTGGAATATTACCAACCAACATCGGTTGGCTTTGCGTTATAACTACACAAAAAATGTTTCATGGAGACCCCCTAATGCTACTTCCATGGATGGGGGTACCCGTGTGTCGGAGGCAAGAATGTCACAAGCCTCCATGTCTTATGCCAACTCGATGTATTCGCAGGACAACCTCGTTCATTCATTCTCTTTCGACTTGAACAGCCGATTGTCCAACAACCTTTCTAATCAGTTCCTGGCAACATTCTCAAAGCTTGACGATATCCGCGGGACGAATTCAACAGAATTCCCTTTCATTGACATTTTGAAAGATGAACAAGCCTATATCTCTTTGGGGTATGAGCTTTTCACCTGGAACAACGGTGTACACAATAATGTATGGAACATTAAAGATGAGTTGACTTATTATTTAGGCAATCACAAAATTGTAGGAGGTGTCGCATATGAATACAAGATGGCCGATAATGCTTATATGCGTAACGGTACCGGGTACTATCGCTACACAAGCCTTGACGATTTCCTAAACGGAGGAACACCTGAAATCGTAAACTTGACCTATGGTTACGACGGAGAAAAAAATCCCGCAGCACGTGTGAGAACCAACAAAATTGGCGTGTATGCGCAAGATGATTGGAGTGTGAACGAAAAATTCAAACTTTCATACGGTCTTCGTATCGATGGACTCTTCTTTAACAATAAGGATTTGATGACGAACAATGCGATCTACGAAATCGACTATTTCGGCCGTCATATCGATACCGGTAAATGGCCTTCGGCAAATATCATATTCTCTCCCCGTGTAGGTTTTGTATGGGATGCCTATGGAGATAACAGCCTGAAACTGCGTGGTGGTACCGGTCTTTTTTCCGGTAATTTGCCGCTTGTGTTCTTTACCAATATGCCTACTACCGGAGGAATGGTGCAATATCAGGCACAAATAAATGCCAATACCAAGGTCTTTGAAGGTTACACAGGTTCGTTCACGGAGGACGAAGAAGGGGACAGGTATATTGATATGGGACAGTTTGCCGGCGGCTTGGTGACCGATGCCAACGGCAACGCCAACATCGCTGCCCTTTATGATAAACTGGCCTCGTTGGGATATCCCACAACCATATCACCCGAAGACGGAACGGTTCCTTCCTCTATTTCGGGCGTAGATCCAAACTTCAAAATGCCACAGGTATGGAAAACCTCGTTGGCTGTGGATTATGCGTTCCCGACGCCTTTCCCCTCCTCTGTGACGGTAGAAGGAATCTTTAACAAAACCATCAACGGTGTTTCTATGTCTGACTGGAGTACTCCAAATGTAGGTGGTTTTGCCCGTTTCAACGGTGTGGACAACCGTCCGATTTATCCCGATAATTATCGTATCGCTACCAGGGCATTTGTGTTGCAAAATACAAGCCGCGGTTATGGCTGGTCGGCCAACATCACTTTGAATGCGCAACCCACGGAATTAATCAGCGTAATGGCTGCTTACACACGCACAGTGGCCAAAGATGTAACCGGTATGCCCGGATCGAATGCCGAATCTGCTTTTACTTATGTTCCTACGGTAGAAGGCCCCAACCACATCAAATTGCACAATTCCCAATACAATACCCCCGATCGTCTGGTAGCTTCGCTTACGGCACACGATAAGAGCGGTAATCATTATAGCTTTATCTATGAAGGATGGCGCGGTGGAGCCAACTACTCATACATGATGGTGAACGATATCAATGGTGACGGTTACAACTACGATGCAATCTATGTGCCCACTGACGCTGAAGTGGCAGACAATCAGTTCCGCTTTGTGTCGGAAGGCGATAAAACCCGTTTTATGGACTATGTACATGGCAATAGTTATTTGAAAAATCAACAGGGGAAATATGCAGAGCCTTACAGCGTCTATTCTCCCTGGGTACATCGCATCGATTTTAGCTATAAACACGATTTTGTGGTAAATGCAGGCAAAGACACACATAAGCTGCAACTTAGCTTTGATATCAAAAATGTGATGAACTTCTTCAATTCCAGTTGGGGAGTAGCTAAATATCTGAATCCTGAAATTGGTTCGGAGGCTCGTATCCTCAGGTATGAAGGGGTGGATGCCGACGGTGTGGCTACATTCTCTACACCCGCTTCCATCCATGGTGATACCAAAACATTCACGCCAAGCTACTCATTGGGCCAGTGCTGGTATGCTTCCATTGGTATCAAGTATATTTTCAACTAATTAAAATATAAAGGAAATGAAACTAAAATATTTATTCCCGTTATTCATTGCAACAGTTGCCCTGATGACAAGCTGTGACGATGAAGATTCTGTGACGTTGCTGAAAGAAATTCAGGTATCGTCGTCATACGTGTCTCTTCCCGAGGGAGGTGGTTCTGCAACCATTACTGTAACGGCGCAGGACAGCTGGACGGCAGAGAAAGTCGTTACCAAGGAAGACTCTGTTAAATGGCTGACGATTTCTTCAGCTACAGGAAGCGCCGGTGAGACAGAACTTACATTTACGGCTCCATCGACTATCGATGGCCGCACTGCGGAAGTTTTACTTAACAGTGCCGGCAAAACGCAGAGAATTAATATCATCCAGGGCTTACCACAGATATCTGAAGCCACAGTCGAAGAAGTGATTGACGGTCCGGACGGGAAAACTTTCCGTGTTACGGGGGTTTGCACTGCAATAGCAAATACTCAATATGGTAACTGGTACTTGACCGATGAAACGGGTACGCTCTACATCTACGGCACGCTCGATGCGAAGGGAGGAAAGCAAAACTTCCTGAGTTGGGGTCTTGAAGTGGGAGATGAAATAACCGTTGAAGGGCCAAAAATTACTTACGGTAGCATCATTGAATTAGTGGATGTGACGGTGATAGAGATCAACAAGTCACTTGTAAAGGTTGATTCTGTTGAGAATGAAGTGCTTCCTATTGAAGGGGGTGAGTTTACAGCATACCTTACTTGCAAAGGGCTGGGCGTATCGGTAGATATTCCTGAAGATGCCAAGTCGTGGTTGTCAATTTCTTCGGTCGAATCGGCAGGCGAAGAAGTAGTTGTGAAATTCAAAGCTGCTGCAAATCCCGGCGGAGACCGTAACACTACCATCATATTCCGCACCATAGACGACGGGGGAAAAGAGTATACTACAGAAACAACGCTGAGTCAGACAGGTGCGATTGTGGATGCAACGGTGGCTGAATTTCTCGCGGCTGAAGTGGGTGATACGCAATATCGCCTGACAGGTGCGATCACCGATATTCGCCATGAAACGTATGGCAATTTATACCTGACGGATTTCTCCGGCGAAACGTATGTGTATGGTATCGAGGATTTCCCGGACAAAGGATTGAAAGTGGGTGACATCATTACTATTGTCGGTAAACGTGCCGCATATCAAGGTACTCCGCAAGTGGGTGGAGCCGTTTTGGAAAGCGTTATTCCTGTAACTGCTGCTACCATTGCCGAGGTGCTGACCAAACCCGATTCCAGCACAGATTACTATATGGTGACCGGTGAAATTACATCGATTGCCCATGCGGCATATGGTAGACTTTATTTAAAAGAGGGCGACAGTGAGATTTATGTGTATGGCTGTTCTCCGGGTTATGGCGCAACTGGCAGCGATAGAGATAATATGCTGTCTATCCATGGTGTCGAAGTTGGGGATGAACTAACTGTTATTGCAAGGAAAGGCTCTTACCAGGGGGCAGCCCAACTTACAAATGGTTTTTATTTCAGCCACGAAAGTGCAGAATAAGTAATCCGTAACCATATACGATAAGCAATGTAATACGCAGCATCAGTTGCGTAACAAAACATAAAAACCGTGTAGCAAAATTATTTTGTTACATGGTTTTTACTGTAGTGTGCCATGTACGACTTAACCAATTGTATCGTTCAGAAAAGAAGAGGTTACAAGATTAGCATCAAGAAATTCTATTTCTTGATGTAATTTAGATTGGGTTGGTATAAATATTTGAGTATATTTGTACCAAAATTGGTACAAATTAAATTTTTCAATTATGGGACAAGTCATAGAAATCTCAAGTCGGGAATTTAGAGAAAAACAAAAGACATATTTCGAACTCGCAGATAAGGGAGCGCAAATTATCCTCAAACGTGGCCGGAAACAGGCCTACATACTTACCCCTGTTTATGATAGTGATTTTGTTATTACTCCTGAACTCAAGGAAAGGATTGAAGAAGGTAGAAGACAATACAGGGAAGGTAAAACGATTTCTCTCAAAACAAAGGAAGAACTTCATAGTTTCTTAGATTCTCTATGATATATAGAATTGAGTTCTCAAAGGAAGCTGTCAAGGTGGTCGCCAAGTATAAGAAATCAAATCCGATGCTTTACAAAAAATTGGTGAAGTTATTAGATGAGATGATGGAACACCCAAGGAGTGGAACCGGGCACCCGGAACCCCTTGTTGCGGGAAATACAGTAACATATTCCCGGCGAATTAGCGGAAAAGACCGGCTAATTTATGATATCTATGATGAGACCATAACCGTACTGATATTATCCGTAGAAGGACATTACAAGGACAAATAAAAGCTCCCTAAAAACCCCACGAAAAATTGTGGGGTTTTTAGGGATAGTGTGTTGTACATGACTAATAATTTAAAAGAGAGAATCCTTTATAAGGACTTATATCTACCTACTAATCTTGGTCTAATACCAAATAATTGTTGTATGCAAATCAATCCAGATGTGGTTTCAGGGAATTCACCCAGGCTTCGACCCTGCTGTCTGTCTGATCGCTTTCGTTGTCTTCGTCCAGCGGTAATCCCACGAAAACTCCGTTCCGGAGAGCCTGTGAATCATCGAACGTATACCCTTCTGTAGATACCTCTCCCACGAAAGTACAACCTGTCTTGGCAAATTCATCGTAAAGGATGCCGAGCGCATCGGCAAAGGTGTCGGGATATCCTTCTGCATCTCCGGCTCCGAAGAAAGCTACGGTTTTCCCTGTCAAATCAAGTTTGCTTATCTGCGGGAAGAATGTATCCCAGTCATCCTGCAACTCGCCTATACTCCAGGTCGGGCAACCAAGAATAAGTATATCTGGCTCGAGAAGTTCCTCAGATGAGACATCAGCGATATCTTTTAAAACAGGTGAATAGCCGGCCAACTTTTCAGCGACTAATTGAGCTGCATGTTTCGTGTTGCCGGTACTTGAACCGTAAATAATAGCGATTGACTTCATATTATCAATTATTGAATTTTCCACAAAGTAACATCATTCCATCAGATACTGCAATGACCAAAAATGATTATTTTTTTCTGAAAAATTATAACTATTGGGTATTGATATAATTTATAATTACTGGTAATTTTGCGTTCTTTTTTAGGTATTATACGCAGTAAATAACATAACAAAATGAAAACTACACATTTATTTTTATTATTACTTATGCTGTTGTATGTGTCCAATGCTTTTCCACAAGCACAAAGGAGCGAGGGAACGCTTTCGGGATACGTACTGGACAAGAAAAGCGATGAAAGGTTACCATCCGTTACAATTTTCGTGAAGGGGACAACACAGGGGACATCCTCCCGTTCCGATGGGACATTTGTGGTGAAAAATATTCCCGAAGGAAAACAGACTATTGTCGCCCAATATGTGGGATATAGGCCTCAGGAAATCAATATGACGATAGACGCCGGAAAAGATAATGCAATCCATTTTGAACTGGAGGAGGATTTATTCAACCTGGAGCAGGTGGTTGTCACCGGAACGCGGACACCTCACTTCGTAAAGAATGTCCCTATCCGTACAGAAGTGGTTACTTCCCAATCGTTAAGGACAAAAAACGCCCAGAATATTTTTGAAGCACTGGAAGCGGTTCCGGGCCTTAGGGTCGAAAACCAGTGCCAGTCCTGTAATTTTTCCATGGTACGCATGCAGGGGTTGGGGGCTGAACATACCCAGGTACAGATAAACGGACAGCCAATCTACTCCGGTTTGGCCAGTGTATACGGGTTGGAACAGATCGGAACCGGTGATGTCGATCGTATAGAAGTGGTGAAAGGTGCCGGTTCCGCCCTTTACGGGAGCAGCGCAGTAGCCGGTGCTATCAATATTATTACCCGTGAACCGTCGGCTATCCCTTCCATCTCCGCCGATATCCAGTTCGGGAATTATGGCACCAACGCATATAATATTTCTTCTTCCATGCGGAATGATAAAGGCAATATAGGTTTGAACGTGTATGCACAAAAAGTTGATCATGGAGTGATTGATGAAACCGGTGAAGGGGATAGCCGGCAAGAGGTGAAACAGAAAGATGGGATAACTGACCGGGTGGAATCGAAATTGCACAATGTGGGATTCAGCCTTTATGTGGATAATCCTTTCTTTAAAGACGATAAACTTATTTTCCGGGGAAAAGGCATCAATGAAAAACGGGCCGGTGGAATCATTACCGATGATTACTACAAGAATCCCTTTACTGATGGTACCGAAAATATTACGACCAACCGTTACGAGGGTGAAGTAAATTATATAAAACCCATCGGACAACATTCTGAACTCCAGTTTAATACCTCTTATGTCGATCATAACAGGGAGGCGACCAATGATTCTTTTCTAGGCGATTATATGGATACTCATGATGGCGATACCCCCAATGTGTTGGATATGCGCCCTTATATCGCAAAAGAGAATACCCGGGTGTCGTCATTGAGTTTTAAATCGAGGCTGGAGAATCATAACCTGATTTTTGGTGTGCAATACTATACTACCGATCTCAATGAGACAGGCATGTATACAGTGGTAGATGAAACAAGCGAGTACTACGGAAATGCTTACAAGTCAATAGCCCATAAGCATGCCCGTGAAGTGGGAGCCTACATTCAGGATGAATGGAATGTGTCATCCAGATTGACGGTGGTACCGGGTGTACGTATCGATCATCATTCGTCGGGAGAAGAATATACTTCCGACAGGAAAGTATTTGATGGCGATTTCCCTAAAACAGAATTTGATGAAACGAGTTTTAATCCGCGCCTGGCACTAAAATATCAGCTGACCAGGCAAATAACCTTCAGGGCGAATGCCGGCACCGGTTTTAGGGCACCTTACGGGTTTTCGGAAGACCTGCACCTGTGCAGCGGCTCTCCCCGTGTATGGAAATCATCCGAATTGAAAGCCGAGACATCACGCAGCGCCAACTTCTCCGCCGATTATTACGGCGACCATTTTCAGGTCAGTGCCAACCTGTTTTATACCTTCCTGAAAAATAAGATCGATTTCGCAGATGCCGACGACGAGGTGAAGAAACTGGGGTATACTTACCAATGGGAAAATATTGATGACGCCGTAGTAAAAGGAATAGAGCTTATGGTAATGGTGAATCCGGCCAGAAATTTGAATTTAGGTGTGGATTTTGCATTGAATAGCGGAAAGTATAATAACAACAGGGGAGACTGGGCAGAAACAGGGTATGCGGATATCAGCCGCTACATTCCCCGCTTTCCATCGACTACCGGAAGTGTGAAAATAGAATATTCGCCCAGGAGTTGGATGTTCACCTTGTACGGCATCTACCAGGGCAAAATGTATATTGATTATATCAGCGAGACGGCAGGGAATTCAAAGATCAAAGAGACGGAGCCGTATATGACTTTCAACGCACGGGCCTCTAAACGTTTCGGACTATTCAATATGTATGCCGGGGCAAAAAATATATTCAATTATATTCAGGATGAGAAACAACTCGATGATGCGGCGTTTATCTATGCTCCGCTATATGGTGCACTCTACTATGCCGGGATTTCGGTAAATATAAATTATTGACATTATTTTTTCGTGTTTCAGCCGTATTTAAGAGGGACTTCACTCTTATCTTACTCTTACTTCGCTCTTATGGATTAGAATCAGATAAGAATTAGGTAAGGGCTAAATAAAAATTAAAAATAGATAAGGTAAAACCAAAATACTAACCTATAAAGAGTTCTCAGTCGAGGTACTGACCACCTAAGTTCAACTTAGAAGTGCAACACCCGGGTGTTGTTTTTGAAATGATTTCTTCAAAACAATCATGAAAAACACCGCGGGGGTTTGCCTAACGTCCGGGGGCGCGAAGCCCCCGAGGAGAGTCAAGCGGCAACATAAAAGAAAAAGGAGACCGAAGTCTCCCTAAAATTAACTATTATGTTGCTTATGAGAAAAAAATACAAACAGTTAACTTCAGAACAAAGGTACGCGATTTATTTAGGTATAAAAAATGGTGACAGCCAGCGAACCATCGCAGAGTCCATAGGGGTCAGTCCTTCAACGGTGTCCAGGGAACTGGGTCGTAACAAGAAGAAACATGGAGGTTACTCCTGGCGCTTGGCTCACGAGATGGCACAAGAGAGAAAGGAGCGTTTGCCCGGGAACAGGGACACCCCGGAGTGGATTAAACAGAAGGTGTTCCGGCTTGTCCGTGATGAATGGTCTCCCAAGCAGATCAGCGGATATTTGGAGAAATACAAGCAAATCCGGGTTTCCCACGAGACCATTTACAAGTGGCTCCGGGAGGACAAAATAGCCGGGGGTGACCTTTACACGCATTGCCGCCACAAGCTCAAGCACCGCAAGAGGCCGGTGGGGTCAGTCAAGGGCATCCCCAACCGGAGAAGCATCCGGGAAAGGCCCGTGGAGGCCGACGGGAGCCGGTTCGGTGACTTTGAAATGGACACGATAATAGGAGCCAATCAATCGGAGGTGATCTTGACGGTAACGGAAAGGAAAACGAACCTTGTAATGACCAGGGGACTGCCCCGGGGCAAGGACTCCAAGGAGGTGGCAAAAGTGCTTGCTAACATGCTGCTACCCTACAAGGATATAATAAAGACCATCACCACGGATAACGGCACGGAGTTCGCCGCCCATGAAATGATAACTAAAAGACTGGGAGTCCCCGTATATTTTACAGACCCCTATTCATCGTGGCAAAAAGGAGCGATTGAAAATGCTAATAAACTCATCCGGCAATACATCCCCAAGGGGGCATCATTCAAGGACTATCCCCCGGGGAGATTAAAGCAAATACAGCATAAATTGAACAATCGACCAAGAGAAAAATTAAGCTTCAGCACACCAAAAGTTGAGTTTTACAAACAATTAATGTAAATTGCACTTGCTGCTTGACTCTGCTCCAGGCTAAAAGCTCATACTACTTTTGGTTTTATAATTAAATTTACGTGTCCCGTGTTTTGCCGGGCACGCTTTTTAACTATCTATCGGATACTATATTATTTGTCTATTTTTGATAAAAAGAATATCTTTGTCTAAGTCAAGTCGTAAATAAATTCAATATATTATGGGTAAAATATCACAAGACGTACGTTTAATCATACCGAAAGCCGATATGCGGTTCTTCAGAGAATTGGCAGATAAAATGGGGTGGTCATTCGAAGTAAAAGAAGATACTTTGAAAAAATATATTGCTTCTCGCCCGAAAGATGTTCGGTTATCTGATGAAGAAATTCTTTCAGAAGTAGAGGCTGTAAGATACGGGAGATAAATCGTATGAAATAGACATGAAAATCATTATAGATACTAATTTGTGGATTTCATTCCTAATCGGTAAAAAGTTATCGATTATGAAGACTTTATTTACAAATACTGAAATACAAATTTATATCTGTGACGAATTGATGACTGAATTTAACTTTGTGGCCTCAAGACCAAAAATACGAAAATATATAACAGACGAGGACATACGGGAAACTTATCTTTTAATGGAAAAATATTGTTATTTTTTTCCAGTTCAAAAGAAAGCCATTTCTCCTGTTAGAGATAAAAATGATTTGTATCTTTTATCTTTTGCTGATACTGTTTCTGCCGACTTCATAATCACGGGGGATAAAGATTTACTGTCTCTACAATTCCATAATCAAACCAAGATACTAACCTATAAAGAGTTCTCTGAAATAAATCTGGATTAGCTTTTCTAATTAAAAATTTGCTCACAAAGAAAAAATGACGTTAATTTGTTACTAAATGCCAAATAAAGAAAATCCAGGTCGTATTAAATGGTTTCTATTGATTTAAGTTGGAGGAGTTTTGTAGAAAAAGGAGATGAACCTTCTTTTTCCTTTGTATACAATAACCATGTGGATGATTTATATTCATATGGGATTAGCTTGGGTTTTCAGAAGGAAACGTGTAAAGATGCTATACAGGATACATTCTATAAACTCTATATATCTAAAGACAATTTAGGCCATATAAAGAATATTACCGCTTATATTTTTAAGTCTTTCAAACACCGTCTTATAGACTTGTCCAGGAAAAGTATAAAAGAAGAAGCCCTCGATTCCATTACTGAATCTTTTACTGTACAGATAACTGTGCTTGATGATATAATAGACAGCGAAGAGGCAGAATTTTTAAAGAAAAAAGTTGCATTACTTCTAAACGGATTAACCCCCAGTCAACGCGAAATAGTCTACTTGAAATATATGATAGGGCTTGGACATAAGGAAATAGCTGATGTACTTGATATCCGTGAGGAGTCAGCACGTAAATTATTGTACAGGACGATGGAAAAATTACGGCAACAAGTAGCAGAAGAGGATTTTCCGGAAGCATTAACCATACTATTTATTCTGTTTTCACATCAACTATTTCGTTAAGCGAGTGCAGAAACAAAGCTTGCTTTGGTTATGCCGAGCGAAGAAATAGTCTAACTTTTAGTGAACTATTTCGTTAAGCGAGTGCAGAAATAAAGCTTGCTCGCATATACTCTTTTTATTTTAAAAAACATTAATTTTTATTTTTTTCTGTTTTTTTGGTATACAAAACAGAAATAGAATCGTCCTTATTAAAAGGACTCCTATGGAGTAATAATAGAAATATATACGATTACTTCGAAACCTACATAATTTCCTTATGAATAATTTATCATGGTCAGATGGCTATTAGGTCAAAATAGTAAAATGATAAATATGAATATCAAAATAACGACATGGGACTTGGAAATGATAAAGATATAATATAAATAAGTAAATAAAGTAATCGTATGAACGAGCAAGACAACTATTCAAACTCAAGAACATGGTAATATATAATATACCCCGTAATTTGTACCACTATCTAAGCAAATAAAAAAGCTTATATT
>NZ_JAXQGC010000058.1:16001-310795 GCF_034331125.1 Proteiniphilum sp. | reverse complement strand
GATCGTCCTGACTCATTCTGGACAGGATTGCGTGGAAATGTAAGTGAAAGTTGGGTTAAGACGGCCTGACGGACGAGACTGGGACGGAATCATGCATGTGAATCCTGCTTTGAAGGAAAAAGCGTTTGTCTTGGTTTATAATCCTTTAAATGAGCCTGTCGAAAAAGAAATCTCCATCCCGTTGTATTATACAGGCTTGACGGAGAGTGCCGTCATAAAGGAAAAAGGTGTATCAAAAGGGAAAAAATATAAATTGAACAGAGATTATTCTGTCACTTTAAAAATTTCCATTCCTGCAGACGGGTACAACTGGTATGTGGTAGAATGACTTCGATGGTCATATTTGTTCTGCAGATTAAGAATGCGTGTGACTTTAATGGATATTCTTTTATTGGAAATTGCATGTAAATACCTCTTATGTTGTATATTTAGGACAAAAACGTAAGATATTGTAATATATTGCCTCAGTTATAGGTTGCGTGAAATAATTTTTATTACATTTGCCTGTGTGTAAGCACTCAAAAGGTCGGGAAATTGCTTTCCGAGCTGATCAATATTTCACAATTTTATGAAACGTCTAAAGGTGTATTATATGAAATTTCCTATTTTATTAATAAGCCTTATCATTTTTGCCGGCCTATTTGTTAAGCAACTCATTGATACGCCGCCATCGAGTAATCCTGTTCGGATCGGAATTGACGGCCTGTCGCATGATCATGTACACGGCCTTTTGAATCGATATAAGGAACGTACCGATATCCTTATTGTCGGTATTGCTGAATCCAATAAGAAAAGAGCACAGGCCCTTTCGGTTCAGTATGGATTTGATATGGGCATAGTGTACGATGACCTGGCTACAATGGTTGAAGAGACCCAACCGGAAGGAGTGGTCGCTTTTAATTCGATTTATGATCATTTAAGCACCGTAGAGGTATGTGCACCGAGAGGAATCCATGTAATGGTAGAGAAACCGCTGGCAGTGAGTACCGAACACGCTGAAGAAATGAAAAAACTGGCCCGGGAAAATAATATTCACCTTTTGACCAACTACGAGACAACATGGTATCCAGCTCATTACAAGGCTTTCGAAATGGCTGTCCTGAAGCAGGAAATCGGAGATATTAATAAAGTCATTATCAATGACGGACATAAAGGGCCTGTGGAGATCGGATGCTCTCCCGAATTTTTGGAGTGGCTTACTGATCCTGTCCAGAATGGAGGAGGGGCGGTAACCGATTTTGGCTGTTACGGAGCCAACCTGATGACCTGGATTATGCAGAATGAGGAACCTGAAACTGTTACGGCAATACTACAGACGATCAAGCCGGAGGTTTATCCCGAAGTAGATGACCAGGCAACCATTATTCTGACTTATCCGCACGCACAGGCCGTGATTCAAGGATCGTGGAACTGGCCTATAGACAGGAAAGACCTCTCTATTTACGGAGAGGATGGGTATGTAAGTGTGCTCAATAGCCATGATCTGGAATACCGTTTAGCGCGTTCTACTCCAAAGCGCGAAGAAAAAGTAACCGAATCTCCTTTGGAAGCAAAAGAGCCATTTAACTATTTCGCAAATGTGATCAGGGGAGATGTCAAAGTGAAAGTCACAGACCTTTCTTCTTTGGAAAACAACCTGATTGTCGTGAAAATATTGGACGCGGCGAAACAAAGTGCTGCAGAGGGGAGAACAGTTCAGTTTACAAAGTAATTCTTACGCAGGGTGACATCGTTTCTTTAAGAATTTGAATACTCAGGAAAACAGTTCTCCATACGACAATATTTATTTTTAATAGTAAGGTCGTATGGAACTCCCATATTGTCATGTTCACTGAAGTTAGTCGTTTTGAGTCGCCTTCGCTTCTCGATTTTCAATTCTACCTCAACAGAGGAAAACAAGTTTTTCTTCTGTATTCGCTTACCGAAAACGTTCCCGGGTGAGAACGGTTATCATACTCGTTTCAGGCTAAGTGGATAAAAATTGATCTACGTTCCTTTTTCTCTAAATTTTTAGTACGGTGTCCTTTACCGGTTGTATCTTCCACCAAAAGAATTTCGCCAGTTTGAAATTGACGTACCTCTCCCAATGATGTTTCGATTTCCACTCCGCCGTCTAACAAAACAATATACTGGCGTTGCGGAGCGTGATGGAAATCATAGTCGTAATCGGGTGGGACTGTTCTGAATTGCAGAGATTTCACTTCGATATTTTCAGACAGGCGTCCAATTTCACCACGGTCGAACAAGTCTATTTCGATATCCTCAAACCGGGAGTCTCCGTTAGTATCGGTATAAATGCGGGTTACTTTCATATCAAAAGATAATCCGGTTTACCAGTTCAATTTCGTCTTCGGAAATGGTATGTCCACGGTTGGCATATACTTTTTCGGTGACAGAGGCATCCATTTCCCGCAGGATATTGGCGGAAGCGTACACACGTTCCACAGGTACGTGGAAATCGGGATCGCTTGTCCCAAGGAAAACGGGCGTTTGTTCAAAATCCCCTTTGTTCATCATTTAAATTTGGATTAATAAACAGAATATGAGCAGCTAATCATGATGGAAAACCCTGTGAAGAAAGAAAATCCATCCTCACAGCTCATAGGGATGGAAAGCTCTCTTTTGATGCGGAATAAAAATGGTGAAGAAAGAGTAAAATTATTTGCCGGTACAAATAGATCATTTTACATTTGTACCGGAATATGAGATTCTTTTCAACAACTTTATATTCTGTTTGTTTTACTTGTATTAAAATTAATTATATGAACATAATAAAAAGAATTGGCGCATTGATCGCCGTGATTGTAACAACTATGAGTCTGAATGCACAAACTATTGCAGGTGACTGGAAAGGCACCCTTTCGGTGCAAGGGATAGATCTGGAACTGATTTTCCACCTTACCGGGGAAGACGGGAATTTATCCGGTACAATGGACGTCCCTATGCAGGGGGCGGCCGGCATACCGGTAGATGTGGCAGAACTGTTGGATAATCGGCTCAAACTGGGAGTGACTGCGGCGCAGATCGTTTATAATGGAGAACTGCAGGGAGACAGTATTACCGGAAACTACGAGCAGGCCGGAATGACTCTCCCGCTTACTTTAAGACGGTTTGAAAGTAAACTTCCCGGGAATCCCGATCTGGTGACGAATGAAGAAGCATTGCGTAAACTGGTCGACTTCGATAAGGGAGATTATAAATACAGTGTGGCCGATTACTTTGCCCGGCCCAATGCATCGGCATTCCAGTTATCACCAAACGGAAAGTATCTGTCGTACAAAGAAAAGGATGGACTTAAAAACCATGTTTATATAAAAAATCTTGCCTCCGGAGAGGTGATTCGTGCCATCGAAGAAAAAGAGGAACCGATCAAAGGATACGGATGGATTAACGACGATCGTTTGTTTTATGCGATGGACAACGGGGGAAATGAAAACTACCATATTTACGCGACAAATATCGATGGGGGAAATAGCCGTGATCTTACTCCCTTTGAAGGTGTAAGGGCGGGAATCATCTCTCTCCTGAAAGATCAGAAAGATTACATTATCATTTCGATGAATAAAGATAATCCGCAGATATTCGAGCCTTATAAACTGAATGTGGTAACGGGTGAATTGGAAAAACTCTACGAAAACAGTGATGTCGCTAATCCTATCCAGGGATATGATTTTGACAAAGAGGGCAATTTGCGTGCCTATACCAAAATGGTAAACGGAGTGGAAATGGAGTTTTATTATAAAAATACGGAAACAGGAGATTTCGAGTTGAAGAAAAAAATGAACTGGGACGACAGCTTCTCGATCATCGCCTTTAATTACAATACGTCCGATCCCGATGATGCCTATGTGGTTACCAACCTCGACGGAGATAAAACCCGTATCGTTCTCTACGACCTGAAAAACAACCGTGAAATAAAAGAAGTATTTTCAAACCCTCAATATGATGTAGCCGGTATGGGGCTCTCTCGTAAACGCAACTACGAAATTGATTATTTCAGCTACGAGGGAGAAAAATCGGAAGTTATCCCGGTGAGTGACCTCTACAAGGAAATCGATGCCGGAGTGAACAAGAACTTCCCCGGAAAGATATATGGTATTGCTGATTATGACGACGATGAAAACACATTCCTGATCATCCTGCAAAGCGATAAGTTGTATGGAAAGTACTATGAGTACGACGTAAAAACAAAACAGTTTACCCTGTTATACGACCTGATGCCGCAACTGAAGGAAGAGGATATGGCGGAAATGCGTCCTATCACCTTTAAGAGCCGTGACGGACTGACGATCCACGGATATATCACACTCCCGAAAGAAGCACTGGCAGGCAAAAGAGTACCTATGATTGTGAATCCGCATGGCGGTCCGCAGGGAATCCGCGACTCGTGGGGATTTAATCCCGAAACGCAATTGTTTGCCAGCCGCGGCTATGCTACCCTGCAAGTGAACTTCCGTATCTCGGGCGGATATGGTAAAGAGTTTCTGCGTGCCGGTTTCAAGCAGATTGGCAGGAAAGTGATGGATGATGTGGAAGATGGTGTACGTTATGCCATTGCGCAGGGTTGGGCAGATGAAAGTAAAATTGCGATCTATGGCGGTAGCCATGGTGGCTATGCTACACTGATGGGACTTGTAAAAACGCCCGATCTCTATACCTGTGGCGTAGATTATGTGGGCGTGTCCAATATCGAAACTTTCTTTTCGTCGTTCCCGGAATACTGGAAACCCCTGACTGAAATGGTGAAGCAGATATGGTATGACCTGGATGATCCCGAAGAGAAAGTTATTGCCCGTGAAGCTTCACCGGTGTATCAAATCGATAAGATCTCCAAGCCGGTCTATGTGGTACAGGGTGCTAACGACCCCCGCGTGAACATCAACGAGTCGGATCAGATTGTGACGGCACTACGCGCGAAAGGTCTGGAAATTCCCTATATGGTGAAATACAACGAAGGGCACGGCTTCTATCGTGAAGAGAATCGTATGGACTTTTACAGTACCATGCTGGGATTCCTGGCGAAATACCTCAAGTAGGATTGGACTACTGATTAGTTTGGTTGTCTTGTGATTTGTCAGATGATGAACGTATATGAATAAATACTATTTACTGGGTGTATCTTTATTTTTTTAGTTTTTTATGTATCGGGAAAGGGACACCACCCCGGCCCGGATAATGGTCTGAAAGAATGGCAGGTAATTTTTTACTGGAACGGCGTAGAATGGGAGAATCATAAGGTTGCCACATCCGACCATAATTATGACACTGGTAGTATCCGGGCCGATAAAAAGCAATGGACAGTGGTAGCACCGACTGAAAATACTCCCCAGCAATGGGGTGGTGGAGATAGTAAGGGAAATGTTTACCCTTTACCCTACAAAATGACCGGAGAAGTACAGAAAATGGAAAAAACCACTTTATTTATAAATCGGTGAAACCAATTTTTCGGGCTCTTTTTCTAAGCTTTCTGCCGCCCATCTGATACCGCGTTTCATGATCTCGAGTGCTTCGGGTACATCAAAATCGCTGGCGACGTGTCCCAGTGAAGAATAGAAAACACGTCCCTTGCCGTACTGTTTTTTCCACACTACGGGCATTACGGCTCCTTCAATCCAATAGTCGTGCTCTCCCGAGAATATGGTCGTTGCCAACACTTTTATGTTCGGGTCGATATGCATGTAATATTGTTCCGATTTCATGTCAAAATCGTTTAATCCTTTGGTAACAGGATCTTCTTTGTCGGTGATATTCACCGTGTATGATATGATATTTCCCGGGTGGGCAACCCATTGTCCACCAATCATATATTGAAAATCAACGTTGTTCCGGAAAGAGTCTCCTGTCCCGCCGTGCCAGCCCGCTAACCCTACTCCCCGTTTCACAGCATTACGCAATGCTTTGTCTTGTGAACCGGATATTTCTCCCTGTGTATAATGTTGTATGATCAAATCGATATTGGCCATTAATGCAGAGTCTTCATAGCAGGAGAGTTGATCGAATATAAAAACTTCCGCACCTTCCGATTTTAACCAGGGTACGAATATATCCCGGCACTTTTCGGGTTCGTGGCCTTCCCAGCCGCCGTAAACGTACAACACTTTTTTACCGTGCAACGAGTTTTCGGCTATTTTCAGGTTATTGGTTGCCTTGATATTGGCTACGCAAAGCATTACTGCTACAAAAGCGATGATTATTTTCCTGTAAGATTGCATACGATTCATTTTTTAGGGTTCCAATTATCACATTAACTCATTATCAAATCATCCTATCCCGGTAGGGTAGTTTATAAGGATTCCTATATTCGTAGTAATATAAACGATGGGCTTCCGCCTCTTTATCATCGAAATATCTCCTGGTTACCGGATCCCATTTTACCGGGCGTCCGAGTTCATGGGCGATATTCACATTACAGAAGAAGATATTGGTAGAAGCGCCTGCTTCAACAGGTGCGATAGGTTCTTTCCGGGACCTCACACTGTGGATAAAGTCCTGCATATGCGGGGCACTCACTTCGTATTCTCCGGCGGCAAAAGTCTGTTCCGATTTTTGCAGAAGGTTCGGATCAGAACATTCAATATAGCCTCTTGCCACTTTCAACCACGCTTTTTCGCCGATGAAATTGATACCTTTATCATCCGGTTTGTCCTCACGGAAAGGTTGTTCGGTTACTACCTGTCCGTTGGTATATTTCATTGTGGCGTATTTCGTTCCATTATATCCGGCAGGTATGTATTCCACGGGAGTTAATCCATCCATGCCCAATGCTGCCTGTGCAATGTCGAAATGGTGAGCGCCCCAGTCACCGATGAATCCGTTGCCAGTCTCCCTGTAGTAACGCCATACTGCCCAGTCGCCCGTTTCTTTGAGTTCAGGGTAAGTGATAGGCGGACACATTTTGTGATTGTAATGCACTACCGGAAAGTTTAACGGGCCAAGCCACTGGTTGAAGTTCAGGTTAGACGGTACCGGTTCCTCCGGCAGGTTAAAAGGTGCAGGCGGTTCACCGACTCTCACATGTACTTCTTTTACATATCCGAGACTTCCGTTTCTTACCATGGAGATAGCTGTTTGAAATTCTTTGCTTGATCGCTGTTGGCTGCCTATCTGTACAATGCGGTTATTGTGACGAACTGCTTTGACTACAGCTAAACTCTCGGAAATATTGTACGACAATGGTTTTTGACAATAAACATCTTTGCCGGCCTGACAAGAGTGGATTACATTCAGTGCATGCCAATGGTCGGGAGTGGCGATGGCAATAGCATCAATATCTTTACGTTCGAGGAGTTGTTCATAGAATTCGTATGTATCGCATCTTTCGGGCATGCCTTTGGATTTTTGCCATGCCGTGACAGCTTGTTTGAAACGATCGTTTTTGATAGAATCCACATCACAACCGGCAACCACCTGTACGCCGGGACAGTGGGTGAAGGCGTGGAAGTCGCCTATACCTTGCCTCCCCAAACCAATGAAGCCCAAAACCACCCTGTCACTCGGTGCTATTCTAACCCCATTCATTGTCCAACTCGGTAATATGGTCAGACTTGTTAATCCCAATGCGGATAAACCCAGGAATTCTCTTCGTGTTACTTTTTTTGATTGATTTTGCATACGATTTTTTATTTTAGACACAAGAACCAAGACTTATTAAATTAAAAATTAAAAAGTGAAAGTGAAAAATTTGGGATCTCAAACTTATGTCATATTGATCCATTGGTAATTAGCAATTTGTACTGTTGCGTTTGTTAAAAATTTTCTCCTCTTCATATACAATGATATAGCTGATGGTTATTTTGCAAAAAATGCGTCAAAAGCATGTTTTGACATCTGGAAATCGATCCGTTTGATAAATTCGCAGGACTCACGCGCACCGTGTTCACGATCCATGGCACTATCTTCCCATTCTATTGAAAGTGGTCCTTGATAACCGATAGCATTGAGTGCACGGATAATTTCTTCGAAGTTGATCTTGCCTCTACCCACACTTCTGAAATTCCAGTAACGCCGGGGATCGCCGAAAGGTACATGCCCGCCGAACACGCCTACTTGTTTGGGAGTATCACTCCAGTACACATCCTTCATATGGACGTGGAAGATACGATCGGGGAACTGGTAAATAAAGTCCACGTAATCCACACCCTGGTATCCCATATGGCTCGGATCGTAATTGAAGCCGAAAGCAGGGTGATGATCCACAGCTTCCAATGCCTTACGGGCTGAAAATGTATCAAATGCAATTTCGGTAGGGTGGACTTCCAATGCAAAACGGACATCCAGTTTTTCAAATTCATCGAGAATGGGGATAAAACGGCGGGCAAATTCTTTATAGCCGTCATCAATCATAGATCCGGTAACAGGCGGAAATGAATAAAGCAAATGCCAGATTGGACTTCCTGTAAATCCTACCACCGTGTTTACACCTAATGACCGGGCCGCTTTTGCCGTTAATATCAACTCTTCGGCAGCACGTTGGCGGACACCTTCGGGATCACCGTCACCCCAGATGTAAGCGGGTAAAATTCCTTTGTGCCGTTCATCGATCCGGTCACATACCGCTTGTCCTACCAGATGGGAAGAAATTGTGTGTAGCTGTAACCCATTCTTTCCCAAAAGATCTTTGATGCCTTTGTAATATTCCGGATCGGTTTGTCGTACATCCAAATGGTCAGGCAATCCTAATTCAAGCCCGTCGTAGCCAAATTCTTTCGCTTTGGCACATACGTTTTCCAATGATAGATCTCCCCATTGAAGAGAGTAGAGTGTTACTAATCGAGGCATTTTTATCTGAATTATAGGGTTAATAGTCAGTTGTTTTCCGGCAACAATAACTGTCCTGGACATTGCCTTGGATTGAATGAAATAAAGGTACTCTTTTTTATCGGATTGATATCCTGTTATTAAATAATTTTAACTGTATTGATTTTTTATCATATGCTTATACAATTTGTAAATTTATATGCCGGCAAATTTTGCCACTTTACCTACGGCAGATTATCCGACTCCTTGAATAGTGCAGTGCTCCCCTTTACCTCCACTGTTTTTCTCATCTTTACCCTGTTTTAGTTGTTTTTAATTCCTTCCGAGGGTGGTGCATCCTGCGGGGCTGTGCCCCATGATCGGTTGGCTTTATCGCCCATCACAAGCTCTAATGTCCCGCCGTTCCTGATGTCTTCGTGACTAAACCAGGGTTTTGTCCATTCTTTCCCATTCAGCCGTGCCGATTGAATGTATTTGTTATTCTCGCTATTGTTTTGGGCAACGATACGCAATGTTTTGCCATTGCCCAACTGCATGGTTACTTCGTCAAAAAACGGGCTTCCGATATTGTAAGTCGGACTACCCGGCGTTACCGGATAGAATCCCATTTGTGAAAACACCACAAAAGCCGACATCCCTCCGCCGTCTTCATCACCCGGAACACCCATCAGGTCGTTCCTGAACCATTCAGTTACCAGTTTGCGAATGCGCTTTTGCGTTTTCCAGGGTTCTCCTGCATAGTTATAAAGATAGGGGATGTGTAGCGACGGTTCGTTTGCCATTGAAAATTGTCCTACATTTCCTGTTTGGTCGGGCAACTGGGCATAGAATTCATACTTACTTCTTCCAAGCGGTTCACGGAACGTTTGATCGAGATTCTGAATAAATTTTTCACGTCCTCCCATCAGATGGATCAGGTCGGCCACATTGTGTTGCACATCCCAACGATAGGTCCAGGCGTTGTTTTCTCCATAATATTCACGTGCCCCCATTCCACCTGAAAATTTGTAATCGAAAGGTTCAATGAAGTTGCCCTGTTTATCTTTCGGGTGAAAGAAACCCGTTTCTGCATTATACAAATTGCGATAGTTATATGACTTTTGCAGGAAATAAGCATAATCTTCCATTTCTCCTAATTCTTTGGCAATTTGTGCCAGACACCATTGGTCGTAGGCTGTTCCGAGCGTTACGGCTACAGGTTGGCGCTTTTCAAAACCATGCACTTCGGGGATCGTTTCCTTCTCTCCCTCTCTTAGTGCGGGAATATACCCGTTCTCGTGATAAAACCGGTCCAATTCGCCTGACGGCTTTGCCGACCAGGGAGCCAACGTTTTTTTCATTATGGCGTTTCGCATAGCCGGATATTTTTTTGCGAGGTCGATATTTTCCAGTCCCTTTATATATCCGTCAATTACAGTGGCAATGCCGTGATTGGAGTTCATCCGGCGGCTATCGCCCGTAATTTCGGGGAAAGTAGGCCACCAAAATTCAGGCATTTGTTCCGCCATCCGTAGGAAAGAGTTGAGGATATCGCTTTCCATATCGGCCTCTATCAAGACACGAAGCGGGTGTGTGGCACGGTAAGTGTCCCAGATCCAATCATCGGTATAAAAAGGTGTTCCGTTGTCATTATGGATATTTCCGTCGAAAGCGCTGAAATAACGTCCGTCTTCCGATATACAAACCGGCCGCTCGTAGGTTCGGTACAGTGAGGTGTAGAAAACTGCCCTGTCGTTTTCCGAACCCCCGTCCACTTTAATTTTTCCCAATATTTCGTTCCACACTTTTCGTCCTTTTTCCGCTACGGCTTTTGCATCGAAATCCGGTATTTCCCGGGCAAGGTTTTTCTTTGCCTGTTCGGCATCGATAAACGAAATTCCGTAACGTAAATTTAACCGCATGGTGTTCGGCGGGTAAGATAATACAATATGGGCATTTGTGCCCGATGCTGTTTCGTTCTTTACACTTTGAGGTTGCACATCGGGCTCCATATAGACGAAAATCCGGGTGTTGTTTTGAAGTTGCTGATAACCCGAGAATGCTTTTCCGTCCCATTTCAACTCACCTCTTCTGGAATTGAGAATCACAAACAAAGGATCTGTGCGGTCGAAATTCAGTGCATAGATACCTGATTGATTGGAGACGGCATAATAGACGCTTGTTTCTTCTTCATCGAGGTAGACATAATAATCGTATGGAGTAATTTTTTCCCTGTCATAACTGTAAGGAATAACCGGTTTCAACTCCGACTCGGTTCCCTGGAAAGTACTTAAATTGAATGCCGAACTTCCACGATGGCTTGTAACCGCGATCGGTAAACCGTTCAACAAGTCGCCGGTATAATCACCCCGTTCGGGATATACACGTAACATGCTGTTAGGAAGGTGAACTGTTGGATACGTGGGTACAAGCAGATGACTGATATTACCCATATAGGGATTGACGTAATCGACCAATTCCTGCGGTTTTGCAGCAAATTGTGTGTTCGAAGAACATCCGGGCGACAATGCAATCACAATAAAAATAAAAAAGAATAGTTTACATGCTCGTTTCATATGATTAAAATTTTGTTTTATTGCTCAAATCATAGGTAGTTCCCGCGGTGGTTGGGAAAGAAAATGTTTTCCCGTTGTATTTCACCACGCAATCGTTTCCCGACTCAGAGGTGATCTTCAATGATGTGATTTTTCCATCATTCCATTCTGCTTCTATTTCAAAATTTCCCCGGGCTTTGATCCCTTTAAAGCTGCCGCTGGTCCAGGCATCAGGGAGTGAAGGCAATAATTCGATATAACCACCGTGACTTTGCACGAGCATCTCGGTCATTCCTGAAGTAGCACCAAAGTTCCCGTCGATCTGGAAGGGCGGGTGGGTATCGAACAGATTTGTCAGTGTAGATTCTTTCAATATTTCCTGCACCAGTTTATGAGCACGGTTACCGTCATGCAGTCGCGCCCAGAAATTTATTTTCCACGCTTTACTCCAGCCTGTACCCCCATCGCCACGCGTATTCAGTGTGGTTTGCATCGCTTTTGCATATAGGTCCTCCTCCGCACTTCTGCCTGATACGATCCTGCTTCCCGGATGCAACCAGTGTAAATGGTTGACGTGCCGATGCCCATTGTCGCCCGTAATGTCCATCAGCAACTCATCTTTCCATTCCATCAGTTGTCCGGCAAGACCGATCCGGGGTCCGGCCAACTGATCCTTTGCCTTCTTTATCTCCTGTAATTCCGGAGTATCATATTTTAATGTATCGCTTGCCTTGATTACCATATCGAACAGTTCCCATATAATGGCCTGATCGGCTGATGCGCCAAGCGAATAGGGGCCATGTTCAGGTGAATAAGAGGGATTCGCGACAAGAGTTCCGTCGCGGGAATCGCACCAGAGATTATCTACCCAGAATAATGCGGCATCTGTCATGATCGGGTAGTAGTCCCTCAGGAATTCTATGTCCTGATTGAACTGATAATACTCCCAGATATCCTGGCACATCCAGGCAGCGGCAGCCGGAAAGTAAAATGCTGTGTACCAGTTTCCGGGGGCGGTATTACCCCAGATATTATTTTCATGATGAATGACCCAGCCTCTCACCGGACTTCCGTCTTGTTTACAATAATAATGTTGCGCGGTAAGTCTTCCCCGCGAAACAAGGCTTTTGGTATATTCAATGACCGGTATATGGCAGTCGGACAGATTGGTTTGTTGGGCCAGCCAATAATTCATCTGGACATTAATGTTGGTATGATAGTCGGCATTCCATGGAGGGGTTAATCCTTTTGCCCAGATCCCCTGAAGATTGGCGGGCAATGAGCCTTTTCGGGAAGATGAAATCAATAGATAGCGTCCAAATTGATAATACAACTGCTCGAGGTATAAATTTTCTGCGGGTGTATTGGTACCGTCTTTATATCCTTTTAATAACTCATCAGTAGTCTTATTATTGATGTTAGCCGCATTGCCCAATGAAATACTCATCCTGCCGTACAGTGATTTATAATCCCGAATATGTGTATCCAACAATTGGGTATAGGTTTTTTGAGCTGCTTTATGTATTGTGTTTTCAACTGTGTTGCGGGGATTAATGCCGGAAAAATAATTGAAATCAGCGTTCATCGACTGATGGTAATTGGTTGCGGCCGAGGAGATCAGCAATATTTCGTCGGCATTCTCCACCTTGATTTGGTTACCGTCATTACTTATCGCTCCACCCGTAGGGATGATTATCATTTGCTGGACAAACTTCAAGCCGTCGTCACCATGGTCAGCCGGCCTCCCTTCCATAGTAATTATGTTATCTGTCACGTTCATATGGATGCTTTCCTGCGGTGATGTGAAATAAAATGTATGTGAAAGTGAACCTCTTTTATCAGCCGTAAGGCGAATGACAATTATATTGTCGGGATGGCTGACGAAATATTCACGTGTGTAATTTATTCCATTTTGGAGATACGTCGTTTTAGCAACCGCATTATCGATATCCAGTTCGCGCGCGTACCGCGAATAACCGGCAGATGTCGCCGGATTCGAGCCAATATGGATGTTGCTCAATTGCTGATAGGATCCAAAATCGTCTCTGTTCCCTGTCAGGTCTAGGATATGGCTTTTCAACTCGTCGTCTTCAGGAGCATAATCATGTGCGATAACTTTTCCGTTTGCATCTATTCCTGCGGACTGTGTAGCTGTGAAATCCGTCATTTTCTCCTGCAAAGTATTTCTGATATGTTGCAAAGTGCGATGGTTTTCAGCAGGCGTTCTCCGGTGCCCGCCGTTGTAACCGGGATTTTTACCCGGTCCGCCTGACCATAATGTTTTTTCATTCACAAGAATAACATCTTCGTCGACACCCCCGAAGACCATTGCACCTATGTGGCCGTTGCCAATCGGCAGAGCTTCATTTTCCCAATTTGTAGCGGGAGAATTATAGTGCGTCTTTAATGCGGGATTCTGCCCCCAGGCCAATACTATACTGCCTGTCAGGAAAAAAGATGTGATCAGTTTTTTTAGTTTCATTTTATTTAGAATTAAGACTCTTAGAGTCATGAATCAAGACTTCTTAAACTAAAAGTGAAAAATGAAAAATTTGGGATCTCGGACTTATGTCGCATTGATCCATTGGTAATTAGTAATTGGTAATTGCTAATTCAAATCACTTTTCCACTTCATTTAATGCCGCGGATGTTGGTTATTTAGCCGCAGGCCAAGGCCTAACATCAGGTAGTTAGGCGTATCAAAATTCTGCAGGTTATACCCGATATGAATGAACGAGTGACGCGTGACTTTTATTTTTAAAGCCAATATTTGATAAAACCCTTTAAGGTCACCACCGCCGTGCAACAGGTTGGCCCCGATACCCACTCCCACATCGAAATAGGGCATCACATATTCTGCCCGTGCGGAAAGTCCCAGCGCCAGTTGTTTATTTGCCGCAGGTTTATAAAATGTATATCCGGGATTTGGGTCGCCGTAGGAGATGATGTAATTTTCGGTATATATGTTGGCGCTGCTGTCATATACCCCGTCCAACGATGCTCCTACTCGCAGTTTGTATCCCAGGTTGTACATGGGATTGATGTTGAATCCAAGCACGGTATACTTGTCAGGCGAAGCCATTGGTTCCCCATCGAAGACGACCCCTTTGCGCCGCCAGGAGCCGAATAATACTACGTCGTAACTGATATGGCGGGGGAAATCCCTTATAAGAGAGGTATAACCGGGCAAGCCTTGTGAGAGGTAGTTTACCTGTCGGTTGATATTATAGGTGATACCCGCTTTTATATCTGTCGCATTCAATCCTGCATTAGGGAATTTGGTATTTCCGTTAGAGAAATGAGTGAAAGTGACGCCGTAAATAAGATCGAAATACCGGGAAAGAAGATACCTGAAATAAAAGTTTACGTTCATATAGGCATTGACCTTTGATCCGACCATTCCGTTGTAAGGATTTTTGTCATAGTCGTAAGGATTCCATCCGGTCGACAGCCCGAAATTCCATTCATAATCGAACGACAGGCGAGGGGTGATCTCAGCAAGGGTAGCTCCCTGAAACAGATAGGCCGCTTTCGGGTTCCCGATCTCACGGGAATTTTCAAAGTTATAATAGGCAAACCCGATTCCTTGATAAGCACCGCGGTAGATCTGTCCGGTACGGCTGTCGGGATGGAACTGAAAAGCATATTTCAGGTGAGAGGAAAAGGCATACCTGATCGGTCGGGATTGCTCATTCTCTCCCCTCAGGAATTTGTTGGTGGGAATGATGTAACCCGGACGGCCTCCTATTTCTAACCGGTGAATAAGAGTTGGCCGGTCGGAGTAAACCGAATCGGGATAGAGTTGTGACCGCACGCCTCCTGTGTTCCAGAAAAACAGAATGGTAAGAAGGAGTATGCTTCTATTAATCTTTGTTTTGCTCATAGCGCTTCCGATATGGCAGATCCCGGACTTCCGACTGCATCAATTCTTCAGTTAGTATTACATCCGCTCGGGTACATCTATGCCAAATAATTTCATTCCTTTTTTGATGGTCAGGGCTATATTTTTTGACAATAACAACCGGAAATCACGTAATGAGCTGTTCTCTTCACGAAGGATGGAGAAATCGTGGTAGAACTGGTTGAATTCTTTTGCCAGTTCGTACACATAGTTCCCGATGAGAGAGACATTGTATTCGGTGCCTGCCTGTTTCACCACCGCATCGAATTCCGCGAGTAACTGTACCAGCCCTTCTTCTTTCCCGGAAAGGGTGAGGGTGTTCTCCAGTCTTTCAGGAATAGTGATGCCCTGTTCACTGGCTTTGCGCAGGACGGATTGTATACGTGCGTGCGTGTATTGAATGAATGGCCCTGTGTTCCCGTTAAAATCGATCGATTCTTTCGGATTAAAGGTCATGTTTTTCTTCGGGTCTACTTTCAGTATAAAGTATTTGAGGGCGCCCATACCGACCATCTCTGCGATTTTATCCGCTTCTTCGGTAGATATACCATCCAGTTTACCCAATTCTTTCGATGTCTCACGGGCAGTTTCCACCATTTCGGTCATCAGGTCGTCGGCATCGACCACTGTCCCTTCACGCGATTTCATTTTTCCTTCGGGTAGTTCCACCATGCCGTAAGAGAAGTGCACGAGTCCCTTGCCAAATTCAAATCCAAGCATGTCGAGCAGGATGGAAAGTACCTGGAAATGATAGTTCTGTTCATTCCCCACCACATAGATCATGGTGTCGATGGGATAGTCGTCAAACCGTAATTTGGCTGTACCGATATCCTGCGTCATATAGACCGATGTCCCGTCGGCACGTAGTAGCAGCTTGTGATCCAGCCCGTAGGGAGTGAGATCGGCCCACACCGATCCATCTTCTTTCCGGTAGAAAAGTCCTTGATTCAGACCTCGCAGTACCTCTTCTTTTCCGGCAAGATAAGTCTCCGATTCATAGTAGATTTTATCGAATGATACTCCCATTCGGCGGTAGGTTTCGTCAAATCCTGCATATACCCACTCGTTCATCCGCTTCCACAGGTTGACGGTCTCTTCGTCCCCGGCTTCCCATTTGCGTAACATTTCGCGGGCTTCCGCCATCAGTTGCGACTGTTCCTCGGCATCCTCTTTCGACATGCCTTTTTCCTGTAATGAACCCAATTCCTCTTTATATTTTTTATCGAACAACACATAATAGTCGCCGATCAGGTGATCCCCCTTTTTACCGGAAGATTCGGGCGTTTCGCCGTTGCCCCACTTCTGCCAGGCCAGCATCGATTTGCAGATATGGATACCCCGGTCGTTCACGATATTGGTTTTTACCACCCGTTTTCCGTTAGCTGCCAATACTTCGCACAACGAATGTCCCAGGAGGTTGTTTCGCACATGCCCCAGGTGCAATGGTTTATTGGTGTTGGGGGAAGAGTACTCTATCATATAGAGTGGTGCATCATCCGCTACAGGTGTGAAACCGTAATCAGGTTCTCCGTCGATCTGTTCCAATAACCGGAGCCAGGCTTCTGCCGTAATTTCCAGATTCAGAAATCCTTTGATTACATTGAATCCGGAGACGATATCTGCGTTTTCCGTTAACCAGGAACCTATTTCCTGTGCCGTCTCTTCCGGTTTCTTCCGGGAGATTTTTAGCAAAGGGAAGGTGACGAGCGTGTAGTGCCCTTTAAACTCTTTCTTTGTTTTTTGAAGCGTGATTTGCGACGTTTCCACGTCTTCGTGATAAAGTTCTTTTATTGCGCGGATAATGACATCCTGAAGATTATTCTCGATATGCATATCTTGATATTGCTGTTTTAGAGACACAAAAGTAGTAAAAAATAATGGAAAACCGTTGCTTCTATCTGCCTGTAAACTCCATTGATAGGTACTTCAATTTCTCATCCATATTTTTTAGATTATTGATTAAGGAATATTTTCAATATTTCGGAAATAATAATTAATTCCGCCACTGGATTTATACACAATATCAATCGTATGAAATCTTATTTGTGTTGTAATCATTCTTATGTCGGAGCTTAATGCATGGCAAGTCTCCTTTTTTATGAAAAGAAAAGATGAGGTAGCGAAGCAGGTTGCGGATAGGATCATTCAATCCATTGCCATCGAAAGTTAAAGGAATGGTGATTGGTTACCGGAATTCCCGTTCTTCATGATATCCTGAATTACCAGGCCTGAGAGGGTGAAGCCGAAGACGGCGGTCACCTGCACCATGGTGCCGTTGGTCTGCGCTTTACGGAAACTGCCTTTCTCATCGGCATCGGGCAGGGCTTCTGTGCCTATGTTGGAGAGTCGTTCCTCGCTGTAGACACACAAGATCGGTTTTTGTAGTTTTGCTCCTTTCCGCAGGCGGTCACGTAATGCCGATGCCAGCTTGCATCCACGTACTTTCCAGAACTCCGCTACCCTGATTTGTTGCGGATCTATCTTGAGTGCTGCACCCATAGAGGAGAAGACAGTGGCTCCGCTTTCCGATGCTGCGGTGAGCAGATGCGTCTTGTGTGCGAGTGAGTCGATAGCGTCGATCACATAATCATACTGTTCCAATTGAAATGAAGAGGATGAGCCGGCACTGTAAATTTCCGGGATTGCATTGATAGTGGCGAAGGGGTTGATTTCCTGTAGCCGCTTTTTAAGTACCTCCACTTTCAACTGTCCAATTGTTTGGGTAGTAGCAGGTAGTTGACGATTGCTGTTGGCAACGGCCACTTTATCTGAGTCGACAATAGTAAGGTGCATTATTCCGCTCCGGATCAATCCTTCGGCACACCAACTGCCTACACCGCCCACCCCGAAAAGTATTACTTTTTTTGTGGCGAGCGACTGCATTGCTTCCCTGCCGATCAGCAGTTCTGTACGGGCAAATAGTTCGTTGTACTCCATTTTTGTTTTCAAATCGCGCACAAAAGTAATACCAATGAAACAATATAGCGTTATCTTAAAGGTGAAAAACTATCGGTATTATTGATCGCGATCGCTGAGTTCGAGCCAGCGCATTGTTTTCTCATCAATAAGATCGATCAGTTCGGACAGGCGGTTCGATTTGGCCATCAGTTTTTCTGTGGACAGGTTTCCGGAGGAGAGTTCGTTGGTGATACGTTCTTTTTCCGCTTCCATTTGTTCTATCTCCTGTTCGAGTGATTCGAACTCCTGTTTTTCCTTAAACGAAAGTTTTTTCTTCTCTTCAGGCCTTTTCCGGTGGGGTGGCGTTTCCGGTACTGAAGTGGAGGTTTTGGGGCCGCCGCCAGCCGTTTTTTCCTCTTTTGCTGTTTTTTTCTCTTCTGCCACTTTCCATTCCCGGTATTGCGTATAGTTCCCCGGAAAGTCCTGAATCTGTGCGTTGCCATGGAATACCAGCAGGTGATCTACCACCTTATCCATAAAATAGCGGTCATGCGACACTACGATAAGGCATCCCTTGAAGCCTGCAAGATACTCTTCTAATATATTCAGCGTAAGAATGTCAAGGTCATTGGTCGGCTCGTCCAGTACTAAAAAATTGGGATTTTTGATCAGTACCGTACAGAGGTAGAGTCGTCGTTTTTCACCCCCGCTGAGTTTATATACATAATTATGTTGTTTCTCGGGCGGGAAGAGGAAGTGTTGCAGGAATTGGGAGGCGGTCAGGCGGTGGCCGTCACCCAGGTCGATCACTTCGGCAATAGCCTGTACCACATCGATCACTTTTGTCTGTTCGTCGAATTGCAATCCATCCTGGCTGTAATAGCCGAAATTGACCGTTTCGCCGATATCAAAACCGCCGCTGTCGGGTTCTTCCACTCCCAGCAGCATCTTCACAAATGTGGATTTTCCTGTACCGTTATTTCCCACGACACCCATCTTTTCATAACGGGTGAAGATATAGTTGAATTTTTCGGTAATCCTGACGTTGCCGAACCGCTTGCTGACCTCTTTTGCCTCGAAGATCTTTTTCCCGATATAGCTGCCCTTTGCGGCCAGGCGGATATTTTGCCCATCCTTTTTCTGCTGGGCTTTCTCTTCGAGCGAATAAAATGCATCGATACGCGATTTGGCTTTGGTGCCCCTGGCCTGTGGTTGCCGCCGCATCCAGTCCAACTCTTTCCTCAGCAGATTCCTGGCCTTTTCGGTTTCGGCATTTTGTGTCGTGACCCGCTCATCCCTTTTTTCCAGATAATAGGAATAATTGCCCTTATAAGAAAAAATCCGTTTATCATCAATCTCTACTATCTGGTTGCAGACCCGGTCGAGGAAATAGCGGTCGTGGGTGACCATCAGCAGGCTGATATTGTTGCGGGTAAGATGCTCTTCCAGCCACTCCACCATCTCCAGGTCGAGGTGGTTGGTCGGCTCGTCCATGATCAGCAGTTCCGGTTCACTGATCAGCACATTGGCCAGCGCCACCCGTTTCACTTGTCCGCCCGAGAGTTCCCCTATCTTCTGTTGAAAATCGGTAATCTTTAATTGCGTCAGTATCTGTTTGATGCGCTGCTCGTAATCCCAGGCGTTATGCAGGTCCATTCCGGCAAGCAAATGGTCTAATCCTTCCTGGTTTCCGGAGGAGATCACCTCTTCATAACGGGCGATCAGCTTCACTGTCTCATTGTCGGTGCTGAAGCAGGTCTCTAACACCGTCTTTTCAGGATCGAAAGCAGGCGATTGTTCCAGGTAGGCCAGCCGGATATCGTTGCGGAATACCACCCTCCCATCGTCGTACGGTTCTTTCCCGGCAAGGATATTCAACAGGGTGGTCTTACCCGATCCGTTGGGGGCGATCAATCCTATCTTATCCCCTTCGGCGATGCCGAAAGAAATGTCGTTGAATAATACTAAGTCGCCGAAACTTTTGGTCAGCCGGTCAATTTGAAGAAGGGGTGTGGGCATGCCTTGTCTGATTTTGCCTACAAATGTACAAACTATTTCGTTAAGGTAAATGAACAGGGCCAATCCCTAAAACACCCATCTTAAATAACTAAAAAGATCGGAACGGCGTTTTCCGTCGATCAGTTCGGTGCCGCTGCCAATGGTGTCGCGGTTGAAGTAACGGGTATGTCCGAATTTCACGGAGAAAGAGAGGTTATCCGTGATTGCGTATTTTGCGGAGAATGCCAGTCGGCAACCCTTCCCGTAAAACGAGGGCATATAAAAGCTGTTCAGCAGGTTCCGTTCGTAGGAATAGAGCCGTGCCTCGTAAGTGTCGGCGTTGAACCATGCCAGGTAGGCATCTCCGGTTAGCGCGCCTTTTCCCCGGTAACCGATATTTTGCGAGAGCATAAATCCGTTCTCGGCCGGGAAATGCTTCTCCTTGTAACGCGCCATGTCGGCGGTAGTGCGGAAATTCCACCCGCTCCGCAGATCGCGGGAGTACCTGAGACGGAATTTATGGGTGGCGTAGGGGAGAACCGACCGGCTTTTCTCATCCGGCCAGGCGGTATTCTTCTCCTTTTGTTTGTACTTGTATCGCCCTTCCAGAAACGACTGACGCGAGAAAGTGTAGGTTCCCAGAAGGTAAAGATCGACTGCATTCGATGGCGTATCTATATTATATTTCAGCCATGGGAAGCGGACAAAATCGGCATAGGCGGTTACCGAGAATTTTGGGAAAGGGCGGAATTCAGTGCCGATATACAATCCTCGCTCGTTTTGCACGTCGCTCCCTTCCGAGAATGCCTGTGCATAAAAGGCATTGTAAGAAATAGGATAGTGCCTGTGTAACAGTGAAAACGACAGGTTGCCGGAGAAGCGGTATTGCAGGGTGTTCAATGTGGCGACCGCTCCATTCCTTGCAAAGGATGTCTCACCTGCGAATATCAATCCGGGGAGTTGATAGGAGTAATCGATGCTCGCGTTGAAGTTGGAAAAATCTCTCAGAGAGTAAAAGTTGTAATCCCGGAGTGTGGGATTGTACATCCTGTCATATTGGTAATATACACCGCTGATACCTATCTGCAAGCGGTCTTTTCGGAAGTTGATGTTGCCTCCCGTCACCTGCTCCCGCGTATTCCTCTTCTTCTCGATTTCAAGCGGGGTGCGATGCAGCCCGTCTACCTTGAACGAAGTGATGTGACCATCGTCCGACAGGTTGGCGTCGATCTTTTTATTGGAATAAAAACCGGTGACGGCGAAATTCCCGAATTCCGCCACCGCGGCAATTCCCCTGAAATAACCGTCTTCGGCGGTGGAGAAGTGGCGTTTGGGTTGTAGGGTCCGCCGGGCAATATTGCCGGTGCTCCATGACTTGCTGATCATGAAATCGTTGTTCAGCACCAGGCCCTGGCCGAAAGAGAGCCGGTAATCTCCTGCCGCGACTGTTTTCAGCCATCCTATATCGTTTATAATCAGGTGAAAGCCATAATGGTCATATCCTTTCGGATGATCCGGTTTGAAAAAAGGCTCTCCCGCGTCTTTTTCGGCTGTAATCCCCATCTGCACCTTGTTCCGGTAACGGAAAGAATAACGGAGGGAGGTGTAAAAATCTTCACCGCGATATTTACGGTTGGGATACCGTTCAAGGATGCTGTCCGGAAACTCACCGTAGCCGGCCCGTTGCGTCAGCGTTTTGTCAAAACGGGACTGGAGTTCGTGACGGCCGTTTTTCAGGACATCGGACACCTGTGGGCGGGCTGCTTTACCTTCCGTTTCACCTACATAGAAAAAGGGTAGGATCATCTCTACGGTCCTGATATCAAGAAGTGCCACGTTCCTCAATTCGAACAAGGTATAAACGGGACGGTTTTTTTCTAAAAAACGGAAAATGGCGTCTGCCTCTTCCATGGAGAGCAGTGGGAAATTTTCCAGTTGCTCACGGGTGGCCGTGTTCAGGTTTATGGGATTGTTTTCGAGTTGCAATAGTTCTTCATACATGTTCTCGATGGCAGTTTCATTCATGCCCTCCTCGGCCAGTTGTTCCACAAGTTTACGCCAATCCCCGGGCTGCTGTGGCTGTGCTATACCTGTGGCACCCAGTATTAGAGCTAATAAAAGGATCAAGGGACAGGGTTTCATCGGATTTGATTTTTGATTGTAACATATTAATCTTATTTTCAATATTTTACTTCTCAATTCAATGGCTCACTCTCAATGACACACTCATTGTCATTACTCTCATGTCCTATTCCCTGCAAAAATAGCGATCTTTTTCCTTATTTCCTAAACATTTGATTATGAATTGATAAATTGTCTTTTTGATGATAATATCCCTTTGTTTTTGCACTAATAGCTATATTTTTTGATATATTTTAGTCAAAATGTTTTATTTTTATTTGTTTTATAATCTTTTTGATTATCTTTGCGCTTTAATATTGTCAAAAAGATTTTATTTCCTCGTATTTGATTTCAAAAAGATTGTTTGTTTTAGGTTTTGGTTACTTATAGATTAAAGATTGACGGTTATTCATTTAAAAAAGCTAAAAGGATGAAGAAAATGAAATTATTCATTGTGATGTTCGCAGTATCAAGCGCTGTAAGTGGGATCAGAGGGCAGGAAGTGACAGTTTCAGCCGGGGCCGATATTGTAAGTTCGTATATCTGGCGTGGCCAGTATTGTGGTCCGGCCGCGGTACAACCGGGTATTTCGCTTTCGGCAGGCAATTTTTCAATTGGGGCATGGGGTTCGACCAGTTTTGAAAGTAGCTGGAGGGAGTTTGACCTGTATGCCGGTTACTCCATTGGCAATTTTTCGGTATTGGTGATCGATTATTTCTTTCCCCGGAATCTTCCGGACGGTGAAGGCAGCGGTTATTTTGATTATTCGGAGCATGTTTTTGAAGCCACATTGGGTTACTCATTCGGAGAATCTTTTCCCCTTTCATTAGCATGGAATACCAATTTTGCGGGGGATGATGATTATTCCAGCTATTTCGAAGCATCCTACTCCCTTCCGGTCGGGAGTGTCAATGTGGATTTGATATTGGGTGCAACTCCCTGGGAAGGCGCTTATTCAGATGGGTTCGCATTGATCAATGCGTCGATAAAAGCAAGCAAAGAGATAACCATCACCGATTCATTTTCACTTCCGGTTTTTACCCAGGCAATTCTGAATCCTGATACGAAGGATGTCTTCCTGGTCTTCGGTATGAGTTTTTGATAAAATCTATTCTTTACACTAAATATATTAATTATAACAAACATTTATGAAGAAAATTGAAGCAATTATCCGCAAGTCAAAGTTCGACGAGGTTCGGGCTGCCTTGCATGAGGCTGACATAGACTTCCTTTCATGGTGGGGAGTAAAAGGTCAGGGAACAGCAAAACAGGGTCTTATTTTCCGGGGGATCGCTTACGATGTCAATGCCATCGAGCGTATTTATCTCTCTTTCGTGGTCAGGGAAGTAAATGTGCAAAAATCTATCGACGCTATTTTACGATCCGCTTATACGGGTGAAAGTGGAGACGGCCGGATTTTCGTGTCAACCATTGAGCAATCCATCCGGATCCGTACAGGTGACCGTGGCGATGAGTCATTGTATGACAAAGAGCAAAAGGATGCTTAAAACTCCCAAAAGATAGAATGATTAAAAAATAACTTTTACAGATTATGAAGCATAAAATAATAAAATATATAATGATGTTTTGCGCATTATTTGCCATACCTGCTATTGCTTTTGCACAGGACGATGCGGTACCTGTCCTGAACAGCGGTGATACTGCCTGGATTATAGTAGCCACTATTCTTGTAATGATGATGACCATTCCCGGGCTGGCCCTGTTCTACGGAGGTCTGGTACGCCGGAAGAATGTATTGAGTGTATTGATGCAGTGTCTTATTCTGACCGCTGTAATCATTATAGAGTGGGTAGCGATTGGTTATAGCCTGGCCTTTACTTCGCTGGAGGGAGGTTTGAATGCTGTTGTGGGTGGTTTCGATAAAATATTCCTGCAAGGCGTAGGGATCAATGACCTGCTTGACGGTTATGCTATTCCTGAACTTTTGTTTGTGTCGTTTCAGGGAATGTTTGCCGTTATTACGCCTGCATTGATCATCGGTGCATTTGCCGAACGTATCAAATTCAGCGGCTTCCTGCTGTTCTCCGTGTTATGGGCGCTGGTGGTTTACAATCCGCTGGCCCACTGGGTCTGGGGCGGCGGCTGGATAGGTGAAATGGGTGCCATCGATTTTGCAGGAGGGACTGTGGTGCATATCAATGCAGGAATATCAGCATTGGTGATGGCTGTCCTGCTCGGTAAAAGGAAGGGATGGAATGTAAAAGGAGCCGCCCCCATCACTCCGCATAATGTGCCGTTCGTGGTGGTCGGTACGGCTTTGCTGTGGTTGGGATGGCTGGGATTTAACGGCGGAAGCGGCCTGGCAGCAGACGGCTTGTCTGCAAGTGCTTTACTGGTTACCAACATAGCCGCAGCAACTGCGGCGCTGACATGGGCGGTACTCGACTGGGTTATCAACAAGAAGCCGACTGTGGTTGGTTTTTGTACGGGCGTTATTGCCGGTCTGGTCGCCATTACGCCTGCTGCCGGCTCTTCCGGCGTATTGGGCGCTTTTGTCATTGGTCTGGTGGCCGGTTTGGTTTGCTTCTTTATGGTGGCATATGTGAAACCCAAGTTAGGTTACGATGATTCATTGGATGCTTTCGGAGTACATGGTATCGGGGGAATCGTTGGTTCCCTTCTGATCGGAATTTTTGCCACACAGGCGATTACTGGTGAAGGGGGAGCACAGGGAGCGCTCTACGGTGATTGGAACCAGTTATGGATACAGGTCGTGGCGACTGTTGCTACGATTGCATTCAGTGCGGTCATGACATGGATATTATTCAAGATTGTGGATAGTATAGTCGGCATCAGGGCGAGTGAGGAAAGCGAATCTGTCGGGCTCGATATCTCCGAACACGGTGAAATAGCGTATGAATAAAACCACCCGTCATTTGATCTTTCTTAATTTCGGGACAAGCTGCCTCTACAAGGGCGGCTTGTTTTTTCTCTCGGCTTTCACTAAATTTCCATAATATAGGATGCGCCTCGGAAAAACCTAAGCAAGCTTGGCTTTTCTCCCGGCTTTCACTATATTTGCCCCGGTTTTTAACTTAAACAGGATATGAGCAAAGCTCTATTGTTTTTACTGTTTCCCGTTATCCTGTGCCTGTCATGCGGAAACTTGGGCAGACAGGAGAGGACGTACGATTTTCCTCAGATTGTAGAGTCGGATACATTACGCATACTGACTCTGAATACATCCACTTCCTATTTCATATACCGGGATCAACCCATGGGATACCATTACGATATGATTCGTGATTTCTGCAAATATCACGGGTTAGTCCCGGAGATCATAGTCGCCGGAAATACAGGTGCTATGTTGCAAATGCTACAGAATAAGGAGGCCGATCTGATTGCCTACAGTATGCCGGTCACAAATGCTTTGAAAGACTCGGTACTTTATTGCGGGCTCCAGCAGATATCGCATCAGGTGCTGGTACAACGTGCGGGACAGGGCGATACTCTGCTGACCGATGTAACAGGTTTGATCGGTAAGCGGGTGACAGTGATCGATAAGTCGAAATACCTGGACAGGATAAATAACCTTAATGACGAACTGGGAGGAGGTGTTCTGATCGATAGGGTAGACAGTGACACTATTGTTGTGGAAGATCTGATCCGGATGGTTTCGCGGGGAGAGATCGCCTATACAGTGGCTGACGATGACCTGGCCATGCTCAATCACACCTATTTCGGAAACTTGAATGTGGATCTTCCGGTCAGCTTCGACCAGCGCTCTTCGTGGGTGGTAAGAAAAGATACCCCTCTGCTTGCTGATTCGCTGGACAGCTGGATGAAGAGCCGCTCTTCCGGGACTGCTTTTCTACGGATCATCAAACGCTATTTTGAAGAAACAAAAGGATATTCCGTCTTCTTAAGACCCTCTTTCCGGGAGATTTCCGGCCATGGGGTTATTTCCCCTTTTGATTCCTATTTCAAACGATATGGGAAAGAGTCGGGAATCGACTGGCGGCTGCTTGCTTCGGTTTCCTATCAGGAGTCCAGATTCGAGACGGAAGGACAATCATGGGCGGGTGCTACAGGACTGATGGGATTAATGCCGGCTACTGCCGCTTCATTGGGTGCAGAAGGAGAGCAACTTTTTGATCCTGAGAAAAACATAAGTGCAGGTACGGAATACCTGAAAAATCTGCTTCACATTTTCCGTTTTATAAATAACCCTGATGAGAGAATAAAAATGGCTTTAGCTGCTTATAACGGAGGCCTCGGCCATGTATTCGATGCATTGGCGCTCACCGAAAAATACGGTGGTGATAAAGAGGTTTGGGAAGGGAATGTGGAACGTTATCTGCAATTGAAACGTTTAGAGCAGTATTACAGCGATCCGGTTTGTAAGAACGGTTATTTCAGGGCAGATGAAACGATCAATTATGTACGTGATGTAATAGACAGATGGCAGATATATAAGGAGAAGTTGAAAGAATAAAAATCCTGTTGATCTTTCAATAAAAAAATCACTATCTTTGCCATCGGTGTAAAAATCATATTTACAGAAAGCAAAACATGTCAGTTATAATCAATAAAGTCAGAACGAAAGATGATTTGAAGAAATTCATCCAATTCGGTATCGATCTCTATGAAGGGAATGAATATTTTGTTCCTCCGTTGATCTACGATGAGAGAGCCACACTCAACTGGAGTAAAAATCCGGCATTCGATCATTGTGATGCGATCTATTTCCTTGCATATCGCGATGATAAGATCGTAGGCCGAATTGCTGTTATCATCAATCATAAGGCGAATGAGAGATGGAACGAACGGAATGCGCGATTCGGGTTTGTGGATTTTATTGATGATAGTGAGGTGGTGGATGCCCTTTTCGGTGCGGCTGAGAGTTGGGCCCGGTCGAGGGGGATGGACAAGATACACGGGCCGCTCGGCTTTACAGATCTCGACCACGAAGGGATGTTGGTAGAGGGATTCGACCAGATAAGTACCCTCTCTACCATATACAATTATCCCTACTATATAGGTCATATGGAGCGTATAGGGTATGTGAAGGATCAGGATTGGGTTGAATTTCTTATCACCATTCCCAAAGAGATGCCGGAGCGGTTCCTGCGCGCCTCGGAGATCGTAAAAAAACGTTTCGGGCTTGATGTGAAGCATCTCGAGAGTAAGAAGGATGTTTTGCCCTACGCGAGGGATATCTTTAAGTTGATCAACCGTGCCTATAAAGATCTTTATGGATATGTGGAGTTGACCGACCGGCAGATTGATTATTACGTCGATATGTATATCCCGATGCTTCGTTTGGAATTCCTCACATTGGTGATTCGCCAGGAAGACAATAAACTGGTAGGGGTGGGCATAGGCCTTCCCAGTATTGCCAAGGCATTACAAAAAGCCAGAGGCCGATTTGTGCCTACCGGCTGGTATCACCTCTACAAAGCGTTAAAAGGAAAAGATACCAACGTGCTCGACTTGTTAATGGTGGCGGTAGATCCCGAATATCAGGGTAAAGGGCTGAATGCGCTAATGTTCAACGAGTTTATCCCGGCAGCCAACCGATTGGGATTTGAATATGCCGAGAGTAACCCCGAACTGGAAATAAACAGTAAAGTGCATTCCATGTGGAATAGTCTGGAAACAAAGCAACACAAAAGGCGGAGAGCATTTATAAAAAATTTATAAAGGAGCGAAGGCGACTCAAAACGCCTAATTTTATGAAAGAGGAAATAGAAAAGTGAACGAAACAGAAAAAGAAATACAAGTAATTGAAAATAACTATCAGGAAGAGAATATTGTCACATTAGAGTGGCAGGAACATATCCGCCGGCGTCCCGGAATGTACATCGGAAAGCTGGGGGATGGTACTTCGTCCGATGATGGTATCTATGTATTGCTGAAGGAAGTATTGGACAACGCCATTGATGAGTTCATGATGGGATACGGAAAAACGATCGAGGTGACCATCGAGAATGAAAGCGTGACAGTACGTGATTATGGCCGCGGGGTACCATTGGGAAAGGTGAAGGATGTCTGCTCCAAAATGAATACCGGCGCCAAATATGATTCCAAGGCATTTAAAAAGTCTGTGGGATTGAATGGTGTGGGTATTAAAGCTGTAAATGCGCTCTCTTCTTCTTTTGCAATGGAATGTTTCCGGGAGGGTCAAATGAAGGCGGTGGAGTTTGTGCAGGGTGTGCTCTCGAATGACAGGGAGATTGTGCCGACCACAAATCCAAACGGGACTTATGTGAGTTTTACCCCTGACGTGGAAATATTTGGAGAGTATCATTACCGCGACGAACATATTGAGCCGTTACTGAAGAATTATGTTTTTTTGAATATCGGCCTGACCATTGTTTTCAACGATAAAAAATTCAGCTCGAAAAACGGGTTGGAAGATTTGCTGAACGAAAACCTTACCTCCGAAGAACTTTACCCTATTATCCATCTTTTCGGTGAAGATATAGAGGTGGCAATTACCCATACCAACCAGTACGGTGAAGAGTATTATTCGTTTGTCAACGGACAGCATACTACTCAGGGAGGAACCCATCTTGCTGCTTTCCGGGAGGCGACTGCACGTGTGATCAAAGAGTTCTACAACCGTAACTTTGAGTACTCTGATATTCGTAACGGTATGGTAGCAGCCATCAGTATCAAGGTGGAAGAGCCGGTGTTCGAGTCGCAGACAAAAACGAAACTCGGCTCCAAGGAGATGACACCCAATGGTATCTCAGTGAGCAAACATATTAACGACTTCCTCAAAAAAGAACTGGATAATTATCTGCATAAGAATGCTGATACTGTAGAGGTACTACAGAAAAAGATACTTGATTCGGAGAAAGAGCGTAAAGCCATAGCAGGTGTGACCAAACTGGCTCGCGAGCGGGCGAAAAAAGCCAATCTGCACAATAAGAAACTGAGAGATTGCCGTATCCATTACAACGATGCCAAAGGGGATGACAGGGATAAGACTTGCATCTTCATTACTGAGGGGGACTCAGCCAGCGGCTCCATCACTAAAAGCCGTGACCCCAACCTGCAGGCGGTATTCAGCCTAAGGGGAAAACCCCTGAACTGCTTCGGGTTGACAAAGAAGATCGTGTATGAGAATGAGGAATTCAACCTCCTGCAAGCGGCACTCAATATTGAGGAAAATATGGACGGCTTGCGGTACAATAAAGTGATCATTGCTACCGATGCCGATACCGACGGGATGCATATCCGCCTGCTGCTGCTTACCTTCTTCCTGCAGTTCTTCCCCGACCTGATCAAAAAGGGGCATGTCTATATTTTGCAAACACCTCTTTTCAGGGTGCGTAACAAAAAGAAAACTCTTTATTGTTATACGGAGGAAGAGCGCCTCAGTGCTATTGAAGAGCTGGGACCCAACCCCGAAATAACCCGATTCAAAGGGCTGGGTGAAATATCGCCCGACGAATTCCGTAACTTTATCGGTGAGGATATCCGACTGGATAGGGTAACCATGCGTAAAGAAGACCTTCTGAAAGAATTGCTCGAATTCTATATGGGCAAAAATACTCCTGAACGCCAATCTTTTATTATTGAAAATCTGGTTGTTGAAGAAGATGAGGTCGCTTGATTAAGGTGGAAAGGTGGTTAGGTGATTGGTTGATTTGTAATTAGTAATTAGTAATTGGTAATTAATCAATTTCCACATCCCACATCTCAAATCCCACATCCCCAATAAATATGTCTCAGATGGATGTTGCTAAATATAGAATCGCCTTGTTTCCCGGTACGTTCGACCCTTTCACCATAGGTCATGAGTCGCTCGTAAGAAGGGGATTATCGCTGGTAGATGAAATTGTGATCGCCATAGGGATTAATGAAGCGAAAAAGTCATTTTTCCCCCTGGATCAACGACTCAGGATGATCCGTGGATTATACGAAAACGAACCGCGGGTAAGGGTGGAGAGTTACGACTCCCTCACCATAGAATTTGCACAAAAGGTGGGTGCACAATATATTTTACGGGGTATCAGGTCGGTAATAGATTTCGAATATGAAAAAACGATAGCCGACATGAACCGAACTATTTCGGGAATTGAGACGTTTGTACTATTTACGGAACCTGCCTTGACCCATGTCAGTTCATCCCATGTAAGGGAATTGCTGCGTTACGGGTACGATGTGAGTGGCTTTATCCCGGAAGGGATGGAGTTATTTTAATGGACTATTTCGTTAAATGAAAACAAGGATAGAGATTGTCTGATGAATCGAATTAAAAGAATAAAACCTCTCAAAAAAATAAAAATGCTAAAAAGAATAATACCGATTGTTTTAGGTACACTGTTTTTAACCGGATGTGTTTATGCCCAATTCAGACCGTCACCCGAAGGTGTCAAGTTAGAGAGAACCCTCCAACTTATTCAGGGGCTGTATGTGGACGATGTGGATGCCTCAGGGCTGACCGAAGCGGCCATACGCGGCATGTTGAAAGAACTGGATCCGCATTCCACCTATCTCAATAAGGAGGAGGTGAAGGCCATGAATGAGCCTTTACAGGGGAACTTTGATGGGATTGGTATATCGTTCAATATGCTGACCGATACGCTCTATGTAATGGAGGTTATCTCCGGTGGCCCGTCGCAGAAGGTCGGTATTATGCCGGGAGATAAGATCATTTATGTGAATGATACGCTTATTGCCGGGGTGAAGAAGAATAACCAGGATGTCGTGTCTATGCTTCGGGGCCCTAAAGGGACTGAAGTGAATGTAAAAGTGCTCCGCAGAGGTGTGCCGGAATTGATGCCTTTCCGGATTGTCCGGGATAGGATCCCTATCACCAGTATCGATGCTTCCTATATGGTGGCCGATGATATAGGGTATATCCGTCTGAGTCGCTTCGGCATCACTTCGGGTGATGAGTTCCGGCAGGCAGAGCAGGAGTTGAGGGCGCAGGGTATGGACCACCTCATCCTGGATCTGACTGATAATGGAGGGGGGATACTCCAGACAGCCAATGATATAGTGGATGAATTTTTGGGAGACGGCAAACTGATTGTCTATACCGAAGGAAAGAATCAGCCGCGCTATACAATGAATGCCACGGGTGATGATGAACTGAAAGGGGGAAAGCTGGTGATATTGGTCAATGAGGCCTCGGCATCCGCAAGTGAGATCCTGGCCGGCGCCATTCAGGATTGGGACAGAGGTGTGATAGTCGGGAGAAGGACGTTTGGAAAAGGATTGATACAACGCCAGTTACCACTTCCCGACGGGACCATGATCCGGTTGACCGTGGCCAGGTATTACACGCCGACCGGCAGAAGCATCCAGAAACCGTACGAGAATGGAGACCAGGATGCATATAATATGGATTTTGTGAATCGTTACAATCACGGTGAACTGTTCCAGGCCGACAGTATCCATTTCCCCGATTCCCTCAAGTACACGACATTGGTGAATAAACGCACGGTATATGGCGGAGGTGGTATTATGCCCGATTATTTTGTACCGATCGATACGACGGCCGGCACTGTGCTGCACGGCAGATTAAACGGATTGGGTGTGATCAACAAGGTCGCTATAGCGGAAGTGGACAACCATCGCCGGGAGTTACTACAGAAATATCCTGATATAAATAAGTTTAAAGCAGAATATATGATAACGGAAGGTGTGATTCCAAAATTGATGAAACTAGCTTCCGAAGAGAATATCGAGTGGGATGAAGAACAATTCGCCTCTTCCCGCCCGTTGATTTTTAAGCAATTAAAAGCATTGATGGCCAGGGATCTATATGACTCTTCCGCATTTTTCAGGATCATCAATGAAGAAAACGATATCTTTATGGAAGGATTGAAGATTATCTCCGATGATAACCGTTATCAGGGACTACTGAAAGGGGTAGGCGGTAACGTGGGGCAAAACAAATAATATTGCGGTATGAATTTCGATTACAGTAAGTTCCGTGTGCAGGAGGGAGATGAAGTCACCCTGAAAGATTTCCCTACCTGCGAAGATGGAGGATATACCAAGAAGACCGCCAAAGAGGAGATTAAGCGGAACATCAAAGAGTTGAAGAAATTCCAGGAGATGTTCTATGCCGACGACCGGTATTCGTTGTTGATCATCCTTCAGGCGCGGGATGCTGCCGGGAAAGATGGAGTGATCCGTCACGTGATGTCGGGTATCAATCCGCAAGGGTGTCGGGTACACAGCTTTAAAACACCCACCAAGAACGAATTGGAACACGACTATTTCTGGCGTCACTATATCGCTTTACCCCAGCGTGGGATGATAGAGATCTTCAACCGTTCGCATTATGAGAATGTGCTGGCGACAAAAGTCAATCCGCAATGGATACTTAACGAACGTATCCCCGGATATGGTTCGGTAGAAAATATCGATCAACAGTTTTGGAATGCCCGATACGAAGATATTAATGCGATAGAGCGACACCTTTACCGCAACGGTATGCGTATCCTTAAATTCTTTTTAAACGTATCGAAAGAGGAGCAGAAAGAGCGTTTTATTTCCCGTATTGATGAACCCGACAAAAACTGGAAGTTCAGTACGGCTGATTTGCAGGCTCGTGAGCAGTGGGATGATTACGAAAAAGCATTTGAGGAGATGCTGGAGAAGACCTCGAAGCCCTATGCACCATGGTATGTGATTCCTGCCGATAAGAAATTCTTTGCACGTGTGGCGGTGGGTGATATCATCCTTGAGCTGTTCAGGTCACTCGACCTGCGTTACCCGCCTGCAGAATCGCCCGAGATGCTGCAAAAAGCACGTGAAATTTTAATGAAGCAATAATTTTACCTGTATGCTATTTAAGTGCGGTTGATTGAATGCAGGCCGATTTACTTGTTCTCTATTTTTTTCTTTCTCTGTAGATGTGAATCAAGGCGTGAAATCAACCATAACAGGCTGAAAACGGACGCAACCAGGATCACTGTACCTAGGAATTGGGGACTGAACAGGTATTCCTGGCCGAAGAGGAAGTATGTTGCTGCAATCATCACTGCCAACACGCCATACATCGTGCCGAAGATCGATCCGAATTCTTTCAGTATATTGCCGGATTCTTTCCGGTCGCTTATTTTCGATGGAGTGAGTGCCTGCTCGGTCTCTATCTGTTGCATGATCCGATATTTCAGATTATCGGATGCTTTTAGTTTTGCACCCTGCATCATCCCACGGATAAGATGCTCCTCATTTTGTGTATGTTTCTTTTCTTCCATCATGTCTCCTCCATGAATAGTGCTTCTTTATAGCGTTTTACCCATAACTCCTTAAATATTTTCCTTGCCCTGAACAATTTCACTTTTACATTGGAATCATTCAGCCCGGTAATTTTGGCGATCTCTTTGACAGGATTCTCTTCCATATAATAGAGCGTAAGCAGTAGTGCGTCTCCTTTAGGCATTTTTTGCAGAATATTGGCTACCATCTCCTTGCGTTCCGTTTCTTCCATATCGACCTGCAGGCTGTTGTCAACCGGAAAGAGGGTACTTTCCGCTTGCATCTCCCCGCTATCCGTCCATATCTGTGTTTTTGTCTGGGTGACTGCCGTATTGTAGACAATGCGGTAAAGCCATGTAGAGAATTTACTCTCCGAACGGAAGCTATGAAGATTCTTGTATGCCTTTACATAACTCTCCTGCACGACATCTTCCGCATCCTGCATATTGCCGCATATCCGGTGAGCAATGGTAATCGCCATGTCCTGATAAGTCTCGACAAAATATGCGAATGCGGAAGAATTGCCCGAAAGCACTTGTTGCACACGTTGATTCTCGTTCATCGTAAACGGTTATTCCTGTTCAGCTTCCTCCTTTAACCGGCTGACCGGTATTTTTTGTACCACCAGAAAATAGACCAGATAGCCAATACCGAGAAAGAAGACAATACTTGCTCCGGTCATCCAAAACTCATTGCCCCGACCGATAACGAGATATTCTGAACAAAGAAATCCTACCATGATCCCAATTCCAAGCGCGATTAGTACAATCCCGTTTCTTAGTGATACCAACCGGTTAGGATCCGATTTTTTTCTCGGACTGTCCGGTGGAATAATTCCCTGGTTAATAAGCCCCATTCGCTCGGCGTTGCGGCTTTTGATCCACTGTAATCCTAATACCCATCCGGCTACAACCGGAAGACCTATAGTGCACGTAATGGCAAGAGCCGGTATTAAATCTGCCCACATAATTGTTACATTTTAAAAGTGAATAATAATTTGCTTTCATTCATAGGACTGCAACTCTAATGGATCGGTTACAAAAATAGGAAAATATTTTTACAAAATACTTATTTTACCTGGGAGTCAATATGTTAATAACTTATTGACAATGATATGTTTTTTAAGATTTTAAATTCGTCAATCTGGTTTCTATTTCTTTTCTTTGCAATCGGGTAAGAAGTAGCGGTACCCGTTTTACTTTGTCAATTCCCGATCCCGGAGAGCATTTTCTGAGAAAAATGCCAAAATCTGTTGTATACAAAATGAACGAAAAGACGCTCGAAAAACTGAAGATCCTTGCCGATGCTGCCAAGTATGACGTATCTTGCGCATCCAGCGGCACCTCGCGTAACAATGTGAAGGGAGGGATAGGTACGGCAGCAGGATGGGGCATCTGCCACAGCTTCACTCCTGATGGGCGTTGTATATCGTTATTTAAGATACTGCTTACCAATCATTGTATTTATGATTGCGCCTATTGCGGCAATCGACGGAGCAACGATGTGAAACGTGCGGCTTTTACAGCAGAAGAATTGGCAGGATTGACTATTGAATTTTATCGTAGGAATTATATCGAAGGACTTTTCCTCAGTTCCGGTGTGATGCGCAATCCCGATTATACGATGGAGCGGATGGTGCGTGTGGTGAAACTCCTGCGTGAAGTACATCGTTTCAACGGGTATATCCATATGAAAACCATTCCCGGTGCAAGTAGCGAGTTGATCGCACAGGCGGGAGTGCTGGTCGACCGTATGAGCGTGAACCTCGAAATTCCGTCGGAGCAGAACCTGAAATTGCTTGCGCCCGAAAAAGATTACCCAAGCGTATTCGCTCCCATGCGGTTTATCCAGCAGGGGATGCTGGAAAGTGCCGAGGATCGCAAAAAATTCCGTTCGGCACCTAAGTTCGTGCCGGCAGGACAGAGTACCCAGGTGATCATCGGCGCTACGCCCGACAATGATAAACAGATACTCACATTGGCTTCAGCTCTCTACAAACGTCCTTCTTTCAAGCGGGTCTATTATTCGGGTTATATTCCTGTGAATTCCGGGGATAGCCGCCTGCCTGCGCTGGCCAAACCCCCGCTGGTACGTGAGAACCGATTGTATCAGGCCGATTGGCTGATGCGGTTCTATGAGTTCAAGGCTGCGGAACTGGTGGATGATACCCATCCCGATCTGGATCTGGATGTGGATACCAAAATGGGTTGGGCGTTACGTCATCCCGAATTTTTCCCGATTGATGTGAACACAGCTCCTTATGAGGTGATCCTTCGCGTGCCGGGCATCGGTGTCAAGTCGGCTAAACTGATCGTCACCTCGCGCCGGTATGGCAGGCTGACTTCAGAGCAACTGAAGAAAATCGGTGTAGTAATGAAACGAGCCCGCTATTTTATAGTGTGTCGTGAACTACCGATGCAGACCGTCAACGAACTTACGCCGCAGTATGTACGTCGTCAGGTTTCCCAAAAGCAGAAGAAAATGTCCGCGGAACTGTTGCAGTATTCAATCGATTGGGGAGAGTAGGTTGATAGTGTGCCAATATGCCAAAATGAAATGATCCTTTTTATATATGACCATACTTTCGACGGATTGCTTTCGTGCGTGTTTTTCGCGTATGAGCAGAAGAAATTTCCCGATCTGATCCTCTCCGAATCCGACCAGAAGCCTTTGTTTATAGATGAACAGTACTATGTAGATACCGAAAAAGAGAAATCGAAGCGGGTCTGGAAAGGACTGGAGAAAAAAATATCGAAATTCGCACAAAATATGCTGTTGAGTGTCTGGTTGTCGGAACTACCGGATACAGCAATGCTGCTGTTCCGGTATATCCGTAAAAATATCGATCATCCACAGGGTATTGAGATGAATTTTGGCGATGATGACGTACTTCGAATCAAGGATATTGCCGGGAAAGTGGGTACTGATGCCCATAAACTGATCCAGTTCGTCCGTTTTCAGGAGACAGCCGACGGTATCTGGTTTGCTCCGGTCTCGCCACGTTACAATGTACTTTCATTGATCGTGCCGCATTTTAAATCGCGCTATGCCGGCCAACCCTGGATTATTTACGATACCGTGCGAAATACAGGCCTATACTATGATACGCATACAGTGCAGGAGATAACCTTCTCTCAAAAAGACCTTGTGGAACTAAAATCAGGCAAACTCGACAATGAGAAGCTCTCTGACGAAGAGGCTTTTTTTCAAAAAATGTGGAAAGAATATTTTCAGAGTATCACAATTAAGGAGCGTATCAATCTTAAACTGCAACGGCAGCACATGCCAAAACGTTACTGGAAATACCTTCCGGAGATCCAGTAATTCTTTTGCGGATTATCAGCTACCCTGTCCCGGGGCGTTGCGGATTTTCAGTTTTGGTAAATTTATTGGCCCGCTTCGCTCCGGATAACATGGTATGCTTTTTAACTACTTGTTCTTTAACAAGTCACGGATTTCCGTCAATAATGTCTCTTCCTTGGTCGGTTCGGGAGGAGGTGCAGGGACTTCCTCTTTCTTTCGCTTCAGAGAATTCATTGCTTTGATCACCATGAAAATGGCCGCACCGATGATCAGGAAGTCGACGATCGTCTGAATGAAAGCGCCGTAATTCCAGGTAACGGCAGGTGTAACCACTTCTGTGCCGTCCATTACTGCCTGTCTTAAAACAAGTTTAAGGTCTACGAATTGTCCCTGGTCTGAGATCAATGCGAGTGGTGGCATAAGGATGTCGTTCACGAAAGATGTAACGATCTTCCCGAAAGCGCCGCCGATCACGATACCCACGGCCATGTCTACCACGCTGCCGCGCATTAAGAATTCTTTTAGTTCTGATCTGAATGACATAGTTTTTGATTAATTGGGTTGAAAAATGCTGGATTATGAACTCGTTTACAAGCCTGACATCGTCATCCGCTAACTGGCGAATGGCATTTGTATATGCTTGACGAAATTATTCATTCTGCAAAGTAAATAAAAAAAATGTAAAAGCTTCTGTTTTAATAAAAAATTTCGGCTATCATACATCGTGCCGATCCTCCTCCATTTGTCTCGATGGTCGACAATGGAGCAGACAAGATGGTGTTGTAGGTCGATATGATCGTTTCCTGTAATGCCGTCAGGGCATTGCGGGCGGAAGCCGACATCACCATAATTGGTTGGCCGTTCCGGCTCTTTACTTCAAGCATATTTCCCGCGAACCGGACTACCTGATCCAAAGAGATATCGACAATGATCTTTCCCCCAGAGATCAGTCTGGAAACCACTTTCTGTCGTTCATTATCATCTTTGATCGACTCGAGGCAGACAATCGCTACCTGGTTGCCCACTGCCATCATCACGTTGGTATGATAAATAAGGTTCCCGTTTTTGTCGGTTGCATTGAATACTACGGCGTCATAATTCAATCGTGCGCAAAAGTCCGCCAACACTTTCTCCGAAGTGCGTGGTGAACGGCAACAATATGCAATTCGTTTGTCCCGGTCGAACACCATACTTCCTGTACCTTCCAGAAATTCGTCCTCCTTTTCCCAGTGTGTAAGATCAATCACTTTGCGGTGATTCATTTTTCGGGTCAGTAAGTCCAACACCTCCCGTTTTCTTTCCTGTCTACGGTTCTCAGCGAACATGGGGTAGAGCACCAATTCTCCGGAGATATGCGACGAAAACCAGTTATTTGGGAAAACCGAATCGGGAGTCCATGGCTCGGGTGTGTCCTGTACAACCGTCACATCTACATCTTTGCCATGGAGCTGGCTCACGAAAGCATCAAATTCTTCAAGCGCTTTAACGGCTACAGAACCGGACTCCCCCGCCTGTTGGAAGTAGTTGTTCTGTGCTGTCTCTTCGTTAAAGGCAAACCTGAAGGGACGAACCATCAGTATTTTGGATGTTGTCTGCATAAAAATTAATTTTTAGAGCCAAGAACCAAGACTAATTTGGGATTTGGGATGTAGGATGTGAGATTTGGGATGTGAGAATTACTAATTTTCAATTAAATTACCTTTCCACCTTTCCACTTTTAGTTTTTCACTCTTCACTTTATCCACCGCCCTACCGGTTTCTCCACTTCTTGGACTTCTCCATTTCTTTCTAACTTCTTAGTTCTAATCATCACATTAACTAATCATTTATCAATTGGTTTCCAGTGATCTGATTGATTCCTTAATAATATCGATCGCCTCCTTCAGTTCCTCTTCAGTGATTACTAATGGTGGAGCAAAGCGGATAATATGATCATGGGTCGGTTTCGCCAGCAGCCCGTTTTCAGCCATCTTCAGACAGACATCCCACGCCTGTTTGCCGTTATACGGTTCTATGACGACTGCATTGAGCAACCCTTTTCCTCTCACTTGCCTGATGAACGGACTTCCTATCTTCTCCATCTCTTCACGGAAGATCTGGCCCAGGTATCCGGCTTTTTCAGCCAGTTTTTCCTCTTCCACTACTTCCAATGCTGCGGTTGCTACCTTGCAGGCGAGAGGGAACCCTCCGAAAGTGGAGCCATGCTGGCCGGGTTGGATGGTAAGCATGATTTCGTCGTCGGCCAACACTGCTGAGACGGGTAGTACGCCACCAGAGACGGCTTTTCCCAGGATTACTATATCGGGGCGGATCCCTTCATGATCGCAACAGAGTTTCCGACCGGTTCGGGCAATACCGGTCTGCACTTCATCGGCAATGAAGAGCACATTATGCTTTTTACAGAGTTCGTAACAACTCCTCAGATAACCGTCGTCCGGTACATTCACGCCTGCTTCCCCCTGGATAGGCTCCACCAGGAATCCGGCAATAGAATCTGCTTTCTCCTTTAAAGCAGAGGCCAGGGCCTTCGGATCGTTGTAAGGAATGACCTCGAATCCAGGAGTATAAGGTCCATAATCGGCACGGGCGTCGGGATCGGTGGAGACGGAGACAATAGAGATAGTCCTACCGTGAAAATTGCCCTCACATGCTATAATGACTGCTTCCGTTTCAGGAATTCCCTTTTTAAGATAACCCCATTTCCTGGCCAGTTTCAATGCCGTTTCCACCGCTTCGGCGCCACTATTCATCGGTAATACCTTATCATAACCGAAATAATCATGAATAAACTTTTCGTATGGCCCCAGTGTATCGTTGTAAAAGGCGCGGGAAGTAAGGCAAAGTTTCTCTGCCTGCTCCTTCAGGGCCCTTACAATCTTAGGGTGACAGTGTCCCTGATTTACCGCGGAATAAGCCGATAGAAAATCGAAATATCTCTTTCCATCCACATCCCAGACATAACACCCTTTCCCACGGGATAGTACTACCGGCAGAGGATGATAATTGTGTGCCCCGTACTTCTCTTCCAGGTCAATATACTGTCTTGTTGCAGCTGATAAATTCATGATTATAAGTGGTTAATTATTTTTTATTCTTATTCTATTCTGTCTTTTTTCTTCTTCACTTCTTTTCCACCTTTCCACCTTTTCACCTTTTCACCTTTTCACTCTCTTATGCTTCCCTGAGCACCAGATTACGAAATTGTACCTCTTTACCTTCGCTCTGGAGACCTATGTGTCCCTCTTTCACCTTGCTGGTCGCTTCGTTTTGTAATACATCGTTGATATAGACCGAGATGGCACCGTCTATTACTGTAACCTGTACTTTGTTCCACTCTCCGTCAGGTTTTTCGCTCGAAGGATGTAGTTTCTCGATCACAGGAAATTTTGGTCGCTCCGTTACTCCTTCGGGTAGCGTGTACTCGTTCAGGTCGGAGCCATTCAGTAATACGAAATCACCAGCCTTTCCGGCCATCAACTGGCATTCTATCCCCCTGGGGAATGGATTCGCAGGATCTTCAATCAGAATAAAAACTCCGCTGTTGCTTGCTTCTCCCGCCCAACGGTATTCCAACTCGAGCGTGAAATTGCGGTACTTCTCTTTTGTATACATATAACCGAGCGGCTCGCCTTTTATCGAGATCACTCCTTCTTTCACCGTGTATACCTGGTCTCCCGGTATCGCATTGTTTTCGACGACAAAATTCCAGTTCGACAGGTCTTTACCATTGAAAATCTCACCGGACTGTTGTCCGCAACTTACTGCCAAAAAGGCCAGTAGGATAACAATTGATAGTCTTGTTGTTTGCATCTGCATAAATTTAAATTATATAGTTTATTAAAATTGATCCTCATCTGCGTTCGGTAAACCAAAGCAAGTCTTATTTCTGCTCTAATAGTTCAATAGCTACAAATATAAGCTTTTTCATACGATAAATAGAATGATGATCTATAAAATTCCGTATAGTCAGGATGGAGTCCCAAAAAAAGTAAAAAAATTGTGAGTTACCGTGGAAATAGATACATTTGTTCAATTTCATTAGACTATTTGAGTCGCAGGCTCCTCGATTTTCAATTCTTGCTATAGCAAAAATAAGCGAGCTTATCTATACTCATTTAGCTTAACGAAATAGTTCAATCTTCGATAACAAGTAGATTAAGAGGACTCAAACGGATGGTCAAAGCACGATTGCTCTGGGTAGATGATGAGGTAGATCTCCTGAAACCATATATTCTTTTTCTGGAAGAGAAGGGATATGGGATGCAGTGTGTCAATAACGGCCGTGATGCGATTGAACTATGCCGTTCACAACGGTTTGATATTGTTTTCCTGGATGAACAGATGCCTGGCTTGTCAGGACTGGAAACCCTTGCGGAACTTCATTCATCCTATCCTGAAATGCCGGTGGTGATGGTTACCAAAAGCGAGGATGAAGGTATAATGAATCGCGCTATCGGAAAAAAGATCACTGATTACCTCATCAAACCGGTCAATCCCAGTCAGGTGCTGATGAGTATAAAGAAAATACTTGAACAGGGTGAACGTATGACGGAAGTGGTTACACAGGAATACCGGGATCTGTTTAACCTTCTGATTGCCGAAATAGAGGATTGCAGGACGGCGAACGATTGGATATCTGTGTATAAAAAACTGGTGTTTTGGGAATTGAAGCTGGATCAGACACAGAGCCCGATGCGTGAGATGCTGGCAGCACAGAAAGCAGAGGCAAATCGTCTATTTGCAAAATTTATCCGGAGAAGCTACGAAAGGTGGATTATAGACGGCCGTGATCATCCTGACCGTCCTGTGATGAGCCCCGACCTGTTTGAGCGGTTTGTATTCCCCACTATAGATAAGGGAGAGAAGCTCTTTTTTATACTGATCGATAATTTCCGATTCGATCAATGGCAAGCTGTGAAAGATATTGCAGGCGAGTTTTTTACCTGTAGGGAGGATATCTATTTTTCTATTCTACCTACAGCCACGCCTTATGCAAGAAATGCTGTTTTTTCGGGATTAATGCCGAGACAGTTGTCGGAAATGTTTCCCGATTTTTGGGTAAATGAATCGGAGGATGAAGGGAAGAATCTTCATGAAGAATTATTTGTTAAGACACATCTGGAGCGACAGGGGAGAAGTTGCCACTTCTCCTATCATAAGATCAACAGGAATCTGGAAGGTGAAAAGTTGGTCACCCGATTTCCGGAGCTGGAGAAATATGACCTGAACCTATTGGTATTCAATTTTATCGACCTGCTTTCTCATGCGCGTACAGAGTCGAGGATGATCAGGGAACTTGCGGCCGATGAATCGGCTTACCGTTCACTTACCAGGTCCTGGTTCCTGCATTCTCCTTTACCGGCTCTGTTGGGAAAAATAGCAGAGAGAGGCTATAAAGTGGTGCTCACTACCGATCATGGCTCTATAAGGGTGAAAAAAGGGATGAAGGTGGTCGGAGACAGGGAGACCGGAGTAAACCTCCGTTATAAATTAGGAAAGAATCTGGGATACGATCCCAAGGTACTATTTGATATTATTCGTCCCGAGAATACCGGATTGCCATCCCCAAATGTGAGCACTCGTTATATTTTTGCAGTGAATGATGATTTTTTTGTCTATCCTAATAACTATAATCACTATCAGTCCTATTATGAAAATAGTTTTCAGCATGGGGGTATCTCTATGGAGGAGATGATGATTCCGGTTATAACGTTGGATTCAAGATTCAAGATTCAAAATTCAAGATAAATTACTAATTAGTCTCATTATTCTCATTGGCACATTAGCATATTATTCACATTAGCACATTAAACTGATGCAAATCGAAATAAAAAATTTAGAGGCACTTCAACCGGCAGCACGGGGATTCATCGATCAAATGGGCGATCGCACTGTTTTTGCCTTTTACGGAGGCATGGGGGCTGGAAAAACTACTTTCATCAAGGCTGTCTGCAAAGAACTTGGAGTAACAGAAACTGTTGCCAGTCCTACATTTGCCATTATCAATGAATACAAAGGGGGGGACGAAGAACCGATTTACCATTTTGACTTTTATCGTATCCACAAACTTGAGGAGGTGTTTGATTTCGGTTATGAAGATTATCTCTACAGCGGGCATACCTGCTTTATCGAATGGCCGGAACTGGTGGAACAAATATTACCGGAGAATACCGTCAAGCTATCGATACGGGAAACGGAGAGTGGAAGCAGGATTATAGAGTGTATATCGTAAGACAGACAGCATTCGTTATGCAAAATGGGATAAGTTCCATTAAACGAATTGAAAAAGAAACACTCAAATAGGCGAATCGGGACAAAAAATGCGGAAAAATCTATATATTCGCACATTGAAAAGATTAAAGATGAAGAAAACGATCATTGCTGCCTTTATTTTACTCACATCACTCACTACATCTGCGCAGGTCAATACCGACCGTGTGATGATGATCGGGAAGAATGCGTTATATTTTGAAGATTACGTGCTGGCAATACAGTATTTTAACCAGGTGATCACGGCCAAGCCTTATCTGGCTGACCCCTACTATTTCAGGGCAGTAGCTAAGTTTATGCTCGACGATTTCCAGGGAGCGGAAGAAGATGCAAGTAACTGCCTGGTGCGTAATCCCTACTATACGGCTGCTTATCAGTTGCGGGGTGCTGCACGCCAGAATCAGGAAAAATATGAGGAAGCTGCCACGGATTACCAGAGAAGCCTTGAATTTTATCCCGAAGACAGGCTTACACTGGTCAATATGGGTATCGTTAATATTGAACTGAAGCAATATGATATTGCAGAGAAGTTTTTTGATGTGCTTTTACGACGTTTCCCGGATTATACCCCAGGATACCTTGCCCGTTCACACATGTATATCCAGATGGAGGATACCACGAAGGCGATGGCCGACCTGAATACAGCGATAGAGAAGGATCCATATACTGCACAGACCTTTGCAGCCCGTGGATTGCTTCATTTTCAACAGGGAGACTATAATAGTTCTCTTGCCGATCTGGATGAAGCGATCAGGTTAGATCCCTATTTTGAAGGAAATTATATCAACCGGGGATTGGTGAAGTATCATCTGAATGATCTGCGTGGAGCGATGGCTGATTACGACAGGGTGATAGAAATGGATGAAAACAACCTTATTGCCCGTTTTAACAGAGGTCTTCTGCGTGCACAGGTTGCCGATAATAACAGGGCGATACGTGATTTCGACAAGGTGATCGAGCTGGATCCGGAAAATACTATCGCTTACCTGAACAGGGCGATGCTGCACAACGAGGTGGGTGATAAGGCCGGCGCCTTGAGCGACCTCAATGTCGTGCTGGAAGAGCATCCCGATTTCTTTACCGGTTATTATATGCGTTCGCAGTTGAAGCGTGAGCTGAATGACTTGCGGGGATCTGAGCAAGATTATATGATTGCGAGGGCCGAAGAGTCTAAAGCCCGTAAGGTGGCAACCGCGGATCCTGAACCTTTCAAACAGGCAAGGGAAAGGTCGGAAAGTAAAGATACCCGTGAGCAGGCCGACCGCGATATTGAGAAGTTCAATCTCTTGGTGGTAGCCGACAAGGGAGAATCGGAAAACACAAAATACCAGCGTCAGAGCAGGGGAAGAGTGCAAAATATCAGTGCTCCTATCGAGCCGGAACCGCGGTTCGTGCTGACTTATTATGAACGTGATTTTGAAGTACGTCGTCCCGTATATTACTCCGAAACAATGGATCAGGCAAATAGTGAGCTTGGATTAAGTTGGTTGCTGAAGATGACAAACAGGGATGCGCCGTTGAATGAACTTCAGGTACAGACGCACTTCCGTTCAATCGATAACTATTCCGCCAGGATCGACAGGGAGCCGGGCGATGCTTCGCTCTATTTCGGGCGGGGAATGGATTTTATGTTGGTGCAGGATTATGAGAATGCCTTGAAAGATATGAGGCGGGCTATTGAGCTGAACCCAAAAATGTTGGTCGCCCATTTTGCATGGGCTGTAATCCGTTCCAAGCAGGTGGAATATGACCGCCTGCAAAGCGATCCGATCATGATGGACAGAAGTACAGGGATTGATCTCCCCGGATCTGCCGGCAGCAGTGGTATATCCGGTAAACCCAGATTACCGGATATCTCTACCAAATCGATTGAATATGAGGAGATCCTCAGGGAGTATGAGGCGATTATCCGCCTGAATCCCAATTTTATGTATGCTTATTACAACCGTGCCGAGATTTTCAGTCTTGAGAAAGACTACCGTGCAGCTATTGCTGACTACACCAAAGCGATTGAACTGGAACCTCAATTTGCTGAAGCCTACTTCAACCGGGGTATATCGCGTCTGTCCATTGGTGAAACACGTGACGGGCTTGATGATCTTCGTAAAGCCGGTGAACTGGGGATTGTGCAATCGTATAGTATCATTAAACGGATGCAATAACATGCCCGCTTTTCTTTGTGGGTTAACAGGCAAAATCCTGCATTTGTAAATTTGTAAATGTGGTTTACTACAACAAAAATCACTATTTTTGTATTCTTAAACGTGAGAATACACGTTTTTATTCAGCTAATAGAGCATAAATTATGATAAAGATTACTTTTCCCGACGGATCTGTCAGGGAATATGAAAAAGGAGTGACAGGAATGGAGATAGCCAACAGCATCAGTCCGCGACTGGCGCAGGAGGTGCTGGCAGCAAGTGTGGATGGTGAGACATGGGATCTGACAAGACCGATTGGACACGACGCCTCTGTCCGGTTACTGAAATGGGAAGACGAAGAGGGTAAACATGCCTATTGGCACTCGTCTGCCCACCTGATGGCGGAAGCACTGCAGATACTCTATCCCGGCATAAAATTCGGTATAGGCCCCGCCATAGAAAACGGGTTTTACTACGATGTGGATCCGGGTGAAGGAGTGAGTATCAAAGAGTCCGACTTTCCGGCCATCGAGAAGAAGATGATGGAACTGATCGCCGCCAGGGAAGATATCGTACGAAAGAGTATCTCCAAAACCGATGCTGTCAGTATGTTTTCCGACCGGGATGAAAATTACAAGGTAGAGCTGATCAACGAACTGGAAGACGGTACGATCACCACATATACCCAGGGAAGTTTTACCGACTTGTGTCGTGGGCCTCACCTTCCCAATACCTCCTATATCAAGGCGGTAAAGATATTGTCTGCTGCTGGCGCTTACTGGCGTGGCGATGAGAAACGTCCCCAGTTGACACGGCTCTATGGCATTACCTTCCCCAAGAAAAAAATGCTGGATGAATATCTGGTGATGCTGGAAGAAGCCAAGAAACGGGATCACCGTAAAATTGGCAAGGAACTCCAATTATTCCATTTCTCACAGACCGTGGGTGCAGGTCTTCCTTTGTGGTTGCCTAAAGGCACGCAGTTGCGCCTCCGCCTGGAAGATTTCCTGAAGAAAATACAACGCGAGTTCGATTACGAGCAGGTGATCACACCTCATATCGGACATAAACAACTTTATGTGACATCAGGGCACTACGCCAAGTATGGTAAGGATTCGTTCCAGCCGATCAAAACTCCTGAAGAGGGAGAGGAATTCCTGTTGAAACCGATGAACTGTCCGCATCACTGCGAGATATATAAAGCTTTTCCCCGTTCCTATAAAGACCTGCCGTTGCGGTTGGCGGAATTCGGGACGGTGTATCGCTACGAGCAGAGCGGTGAATTGCACGGGCTGACCCGCGTGCGGGGCTTTACGCAGGATGATGCGCATATCTTCTGTACGCCCGATCAGGTGAAAGATGAATTCCTGAAAGTGATGGATATCATCTTCATTATCTTCAACGCATTGGACTTCGCTAACTTCGAAGCGCAGATATCGCTTCGTGACCCCGGCGATAAGGAAAAATATATCGGTTCGGATGAAAACTGGGAAAAAGCAGAACGGGCCATTATAGAAGCATGTGAAGAGAAAGGATTGAAAACAAAAGTGGAATTGGGTGAGGCTGCCTTCTACGGCCCCAAACTCGATTTTATGGTGAAAGACGCGTTGGGGCGCCGTTGGCAGTTAGGTACCATTCAGGTGGATTATAACCTGCCGGAGCGGTTCGAACTGGAATATACCGGCGCCGACAACCAAAAGCATCGCCCCGTGATGATCCACCGTGCACCGTTTGGATCGATGGAACGTTTTGTGGCGGTATTGATCGAGCATACTGCCGGCAAGTTCCCGCTGTGGCTCACTCCTACCCAGGTAGTAGTGCTCCCGGTCAGCGAGAAATTCAACGATTATGCCTTCGACGTGGTGAAGGAGTTGAAGAAATTCGATATCCGTGCCGAGGTAGACGACCGTAACGAAAAGGTGGGGCGTAAGATTCGTGACAATGAATTAAAGCGTATCCCTTATTTGCTGATTGTAGGCGAGAAAGAGGTGGAAAATGAAGAAGTTTCGGTAAGAAAACAGGGTGGGGAAGACAAAGGTTCGGTAAAATTGAGTACATTTGCCGAAGAAATTTCCCGTGAAGTGGAAGAAATGATGAATCGTGGAAATTAAGAATTAAAAGTTAAGAATTAAAATTCCGACTCTTAACTATTCATTCTTAATTATTCATTTTTAATTTTTAAAATTTTTGAATGAGAAAAGACTCAAAAGAGCAACATCGGATCAATGAGCGTATCCGGGTACCGGAAGTCCGGTTAGTAGGAGACAATGTGCAGGAAGGCATCTATCCCACGAGGGAGGCTTTAAGAATTGCGGAACAGCAGGAGTTAGACCTTGTCGAAATAGCTCCTACGGCAAAGCCGCCTGTCTGCAGGGTAATCGATTACCAGAAATTTGTATACCAGCAAAAGAAAAAGTTAAAGGAACAGAAGGCTAAATCGGTAAAGGTGACGGTGAAAGAGATCCGTTTCGGCCCCCAGACCGATGATCACGACTACAACTTTAAACTGAAACACGCCATGAACTTTCTGAACGAAGGTTCAAAAGTGAAGGCATTTGTATTTTTTAAAGGGCGCTCTATCCTGTTCAAAGAGCAGGGAGAAGTATTGTTACTACGTTTCGCCAACGATCTGGAAGAGTATGCCAAGGTAGAATATATGCCTATCATGGAAGGTAAGCGTATGTCAATCATGCTCTCTCCTAAAAAGGCGGCACCCGGTGCCAAAAAAGAAAACAAAGGGGAGGAATAATGACTGTTCTTCCTCCTTGCTTTTACCGTTTTCCTGCCAATATTTTTCTCACGTTCACTTTCCTGTAAACTGTTTTAAGTCCAGATTCGGGTCAATTCTATGTGGGGTGTAAACCAGTTCATCCCATGTCACTTTCTCTTGTTTCGAAGCAGCTTCTCTTCCCAGGATAGCCGTGAGGGTGGAGTTACAACCCGATTCCAACTGGTTGAGATATTTCCCGGTGGTAATACTGTCGATAAATGCTTTTCCCTTATTGGGATCAGCATCGTCGAGTGAAGAGGAGCTCGCTCCTTGGGCGATCGATTCCGGTGTGAGCTCTGCTGCAGAACGTACGATCCCCGAATCCCATTTGTGTGTGCCATTAATGAAAACGCCGCCACTGTAGTGGGCTTCTGCGATACCTTCCGTGCCGATGAACCGGGCACATACATCCCCGAAGACTTTTCCGAATTTTGCAGAATGTACGGACACGTTTATGTCGCCCGGATATTTATAGATTACCTGGTAATTCGTCCATGCATTCCCGAAATCGGGTCCGCCCTTTTTGGTACCGTCTCCTATGGCATACATTGGGGTAGTACCTAATATCCAGTTACAGGTGTCGATCATGTGGATAGCCTGGTCCAGATAGCAGCCGCCTGATATTTCATGGAAATGATAGTGGTTACGGATACGCATTTCGTCGTATGGCATCCCTTCATGTGGAATGATGGGCGCTCCCGATGAAAAATAATATAACTGTACCGTGACGATCTCCCCGATATCCCCTCTTTTTATTCTTTTGCCCATCTCGGCATAGGGGGTGGCGAACTTGACCTGGAAGCCGTCGAATGCCGAAAGACGATTCCCTATATTCCGTGCTGTTTTTATAATCTGTTGGCAGCCGTCGGCATCTATGGCCATCGGTTTCTCACAATAGACATGTTTCCCGGCGGCAACCGTATCTTCCAGCATCTGTGGATGTGAATAACCCGGGGAGGCGATAATGACTGCATCCACATCCTTGTTCTCCAATAATCTGAGGTACGCGTCATGGCCGGAGTAGGTGTTGTTTTTCCCGACTGGAGCATAATTCCTTTTCTGATTGAGCGTATTGGCAAAAGCAATACCTTGCTCTAATTTGTCTTCAAAAAGATCGGCCAACGCAACGACACGGATATTGGCATTTTCCGACATACTTCCAAGAATACCTGCAGCACGGTTGCCGCATCCCACTAATCCGATCCTTACTGTGGAATTGTTGTTTGTGGCAAAAACTATTTCAGGCTTTAAAACAGTCAGCGTGGAGAGTATAGATGCGCCCCTGATAAAATTTCTTCTGTTCATAGTAAATATTTTCAATGAGTTAGGTATATAAACATATTATTGTTATCAATGTCATTGGCCGGATAGGCAAATGTACTAACTATTTCGGTAAGCAACACAGTCGGAAAACAGATTTATCTGTATTTCTTATTATGCCCTGTTGACATCTCTTTTGCCTTTTCGGACGAAAATACCCCTTTGTGACCTTTTATAGAGAGGTTTTGTATGATTGTTGCATGTATATTTTTTGGATTAAAAAATATTGTACTATGGCAACAATTCGTGTAAAATTAAGAGTATCGACCGTACCGGGCAAAGCCGGGTCGATTTATTATCAGGTTATTCATCGCAGACAGCATGTTCAACTGACATCTTCCATAAAACTATATTCTCATGAATGGGATACACAGAATGCACGTGTCCGTATTAACGGAGAAAAAGTCTCTTTTCTGTTGGCCGCACAAAGGGCAATAAATGCCGATCTGGCCGTTCTTCATGACATCATTTCCCGGAAAGAGGCCGTCGGCGTTCCTTATGATGTAGCCGATATCGCTTTTGCGTTCCGTGCGCTTATACCTGCCGAAGAAGATTTTTTTTTATACATGGAAAAACGTATAGGCAGATTAGAAGAGGAAAATGCTCATGGAACGGCACTTAATTACCGGCGGGCATATCGTAGTTTTGCGGCATTCTTGGGCAAACAATATTTACCATTTCCCGCATGTACCGAAATACTCATCAGTGAATATGAACAATGGCTCCGTCAGCGTAAAATAAAACGGAACAGCAGCTCATTTTATATGCGTGTCCTGCGTGCGGTTTATAATTCGGCTGTGTCCGACGGATTGGTCCCGGCCGGGAATCCTTTCCGGAAAGTATACACGGGCATAGATACCACTCGTAAACGGGCGGTGGGCAAACAAATCATCAAACAGTTAAAAAAAACTGGATCTGACAGAAATCCCGGTTTTGGCTTATGCCCGCGATCTCTTTTTAGTCAGTCTCTATTTGCGGGGAATGGCGTTCGTGGATATGGCCTATTTGCAAAAATCCGATATCCAGCATGGAGTTGCGACTTACATCCGGAGAAAAACCGGAATACGGCTAAGTATCAAGGTGGAACCTTGTCTACAGGAGATCATAGACCGCTACCAGGAAAAGACAATCCATACACCGTATGTTTTGCCCATTATTACGAGTACCAATGAAAAGCAGGCGTACCGTGAATATCAAAACGCTTTGAGTTATTATAATTTTAATGGTGCTCAAAGAAATCAGATATTATCTAAAGGTTTTTATTATTTTTGCAGAGAACGACTTATACTGTATCTATCTGATTTTTTTGAAATGAAGAAACTCCTTTCACTGCCACATAACGCCACAAAGAATTATCACGCGCTTCATCAAAGGAGCGGGAAAGAGTGGTTCTGCACCTCCGACCCGAAAGGGAAACGATTAGGTTCGGGAAGCGGTACAACCTGGCTTCTGGAGGAATGTTACCGGAATGAAAACCCGGGTGCGGACTTCGAAACATGGCTTTCCAACGAAAAACGGATCCTGATCCACGCGGGTGGACAGAGCAGGCGTCTCCCTTCCTACGCGGTGACGGGCAAGACCGGATTGCCGATACCGGTATTTCGCTGGGCACGGGGACAACGGTTGCGCCAGGATCTTATTTCATTGCAGCTGCCTCTGTATGAACAGATACTGAAACAGGCACCGGACTCGCTGCGGACTTTTATTGCAAGCGGGGATGTGTTGATCCGTTCTGAAGAACCCTTGCAAGAGATACCGGAAGCGGATGTGGTGTGCTACGGCCTATGGGTGGATTCGTCACAGGCAACCCGTCACGGGGTATTTGCCGCACGCAGGGATATGCCCGAGGTGCTGGACAGGGTGATGCAGAAGCCTTCGTTGCAGGAATTGGAGGAATTATCCCGATCCCATTTGATGCTGATGGATATCGGCATGTGGCTGCTGAGCGACAGGGCAGTACAACTACTGAGGGAGCGTTCATACGGGAAAGAGGGCTCTTTGGAGTTCTACGACCTGTATAGCGACTTTGGCCTGGCATTAGGGACTGATCCGAAGAAAATTGACAGAGAAATCAACCGGCTCTCCGTGAAAATACTTCCCTTGCAGGGAGGTGAGTTCTACCATTACGGTACCACACGTGAGATGATCTCATCCACCCTCGCGCTGCAAAATAAGGTGTTCGACCAGCGGTTGATCATGCACCGGAAGATTAAACCTAATCCTGCCATCTTCACCCAGAATGCCATCATCGATTTTCATTTCAACGAGAAAAACCGGAATATCTGGATCGAGAGCTCCTGTCTCGGTAACAGGTGGACTGTCGAGGCGGATAGCGTGATTACCGGGGTGCCGGAAAACAATTGGCAATTAGATGTGCCGGAAGGTATATGTATTGATTTGGTACCTGTTGACGCCCGCTCATATGCCATACGTCCCTACGGAATGGACGACCGGTCCGGAGGAAAAGTCGATGATCCGCAAACGTGTTGGATGGGACAACCGGTGGTTGAATGGCTACAGCAGAGGGGCCTGAACACCGATGTGTTGGGGGGTGATGCAGAGGATATCCAGCGCTGTAAATTGTTTCCATGCCTCGAACAATTGGATGAGATGGAGACAGTGCTGAAATGGATGATCGGCGACGATCTTTCCGGAGAGGGAAAGAGGCTCTGGATGGAGTCTGAACGCCTTTCGGCAGACGAGTTGATGGAAAGGGCTTCCATTGCCAGGTTATATGCCCAACGTGAGATTTTCCGGCGTAAGAATTACAAGATGTTGGAGAAGAACTACGAAAAGAGTGTCTTCTATCAATTAGACCTGAGTGATGTGGCCAATGAGTATCATCATATGGGACTGGAGCTGCCCGATTTGTTGCCGCCGGAGGCTGATGAGATGCAGCATATCCATAACCGGATGTTCAGGTCGCGACTTTTGGCGTTCCTTGGAGAGACCGGGGCTGCGGACAAAGAGGAGAAGGAGGCTTTCTCCCTTTTGCGCAACGGGATGATTGAGGCTTTGTCCAACAAAAAACGTTCACCCGGATTGTCGGCATTTCCTGACCAGATCATATGGGGCAGAAGCCCGGTGAGGATCGACCTGGCGGGAGGATGGACAGATACTCCACCCTTCTCGCTCTACTCGGGCGGAAATGTGGTCAATGTGGCGATAGAACTGAACGGGCAGCCTCCTTTGCAGGTATATGTGAAGCCATCTAAGGAATACCGGATCGTATTGCGCTCTATTGATCTGGGGGCAACGGAAGTGGTGGAATCTTTTGATGGGCTGAGGGCATTCCATCAGTTGGGTTCTCCTTTCTCTATCCCGAAAGCCGCACTGGCCTTATGTGGGTTCCTACCGGAATTCTCGGCGGAACGATGGAATACGTTGACGGAACAACTGCAGGCATTCGGAGCAGGTATAGAATTGACGTTACTGGCTGCCATACCGGCGGGCTCGGGACTGGGCACAAGTTCTATCCTGGCGTCTACTGTGCTGGGTGCCCTGAATGATTTCTGCGGATTGCAATGGAACAAGCAGGATATCAGTACGAACACATTAATACTGGAGCAGCTATTGACCAGTGGAGGCGGATGGCAGGATCAGTATGGAGGTATCTTCCATGGAGTAAAGTTACTGGAGTCGGATCGTGGTTTCCTGCAGACACCCCAAATCAGCTGGCTTCCCGATTTTCTCTTTACAGACCAGGCTTATAAACCTTTTCACCTGTTGTACTATACCGGAATTACCCGTGTGGCAAAGAATATTCTGGGTGAGATTGTAAGGGGAATGTTCCTTAATTCGGCACGGCACCTGTCGATACTACATGAAATGAAAGTGCATGCGTTAGATATGGCAAACTCTATTCAGCGGGGAGATTTTGAACGGTACGGACAGTTGATCATGAAAACCTGGGAACAGAAGAAAACGATCGACAGAGGTACAAATCCGCCGGAAGTGGAGAGGATCATCGATATGGTGAAGGATTATACGCTGGGGTACAAGCTGCCGGGTGCCGGAGGTGGAGGATATCTCTATATGGTGGCGAAGGATGAGGAGGCGGTACTGCGCATCAGAAAAGTGCTGAATGAAAACCCGCTGAACGAGAAATCCCGGTTCGTAGATATGGAGTTGTCAAAAAAAGGATTTCAGGTATCGAGGTCATAAGAATAAAAAATCACCAAAATTACTTGCGTAACGAGAATAAAATCATTACTTTTGCAAACTTTTTTACCGGATAACAGGTAAAAGGGACAATAATAATAACAAATTCAAAAAGAGCAAAATGCCAAAAATGAAGACTAATTCCGGTGCCAAAAAGAGGTTCGCCCTTACCGGAACAGGAAAAATCAAGCGGAAACATGCTTACAAAAGTCACATTTTGACCAAAAAGACTAAAAAGCAAAAGAGAAATCTTACGCAAACAGGTCTGGTTCACAAGTCTGACGTAAACAGCGTTAAAATTCTGTTGGGATTGAAATAATCCGCACGGGTAAGTTTCCAAAAAAGAGATTTAGTAACAGGATGTATGCCGCCAAGAGCCCTGTACGACAGGGACGCTATCATTCAAAACAAGTAACATTATGCCAAGATCAGTCAATCATGTTGCATCACGCAACCGCAGAAAAAAAGTTCTGAAATTAACAAGAGGCTATATCGGCGCCCGCAAGAATGTGTGGACAGTAGCCAAGAACACGTGGGAAAAAGGTCTTACCTATGCCTATCGTGACCGCAAAAACAAAAAACGTAACTTCCGCGCTTTGTGGATCCAACGTATCAACGCCGCCGCCCGTGAACACGGTATGTCTTATTCACGCCTGATGGGTGCGCTGCACAAGAATGAAATTGAAATCAACCGCAAGGTACTTGCCGATTTGGCAATGAATCATCCCGAAGCATTCAAGGCTATCGTGGATAAAGTGAAATAGTAACACACTCTTCATGCCGGGTTGATCCGGAATGGAATAGATAGGGAGAACCTGACCAGGTTCTCCTTTTTTTATTTTATCTTTGCTACGCAGATGGAGTATAAACCGGTTTGGCGAGAGATTGGTGCAAGCGGAGAAGTAATCGCCTGGAAGGCGGGACCGGGGTAAACAGGTCCCGAAAATATAAAAATGGAATAATGATATGAAACTGTGCAAAGGAATAACTGCTGTTTTGCTGTTGACCGGTATATTTGCCGGCACGCTGGTAGGTTGCCGTAATACGGGTAAAACCTCTTCCGGTACCATCACCTATTCGAACCCGTTACCGGTGGCTTTTGGTGATCCGTTTATCCTCTCCGCTTCCGACGGGAAGTATTATATGTACGGGACGGGCGGTGCGGGGAAAGGGTTCGGTGCCTATAGTTCGGATAACCTTGTCGACTGGCATTTCGAAGGACAGGTCTATTCGGGCGACCAGCCCGGTTCATGGACAGTAAAGAACTATTGGGCACCCGAAGTATATGAAATCGACGGACGTTATTATATGTTCTTCAGCGCCGACTGGAAAGTGAATCCTACCGATGAGCTGGAGAATTTCCGTATCGGGGTGGCGGTGGCCGACCAACCTACAGGCCCTTTTACCGAGATATCCGACAACCCCCTGTTCGATCCGGGATATCCTATTATCGATGCCAATATCCTGCAACACGGTGGCAGGACTTATCTCTATTATTCGCGTTGCTGCTATAAGAATCCGGTTGAGAGTGAAGTGGCTGCATGGGCGCGTGGGCAGAACCTCTTTGACGAGATCGAGGAGAGCTGGGTCTACGGCGTGGAGATATCCAACGATTTTACTTCCGTTATAGGCGAGCCGGTATTGCTTCTGCAACCTCCGTTCACTATGGATGACCCGCAGACGGAGTGGGAGAGCCGTTCCGTGACGTCGGGAGAGGTCAATCGCCGCTGGACTGAAGGATCGTTTGCTTTTGAGCATAATGGTAAGATCTATATGATGTACTCTGCCAATTTCTTCGGAGGAGAAAACTATGCGGTGGGTTACGCCGTGGCCGATAATCCGTTAGGACCGTTTGTCAAGGCAGAAAATAATCCCGTGTTGGAGAAAAATGTAGCCAGTGGCGGAGATGTGACCGGTACCGGACATAATATGATAGTCTGGTCGAAAGACAACAAGAAGATGTATTGCGTTTATCACGGACGTACCCAAAAGACAGGTGATGAGAGAGTGGTCTTTATCGACGAGATGAATATCGACGAGAATGGAGTGCTTACCGTAGATGGGCCGTCCACATCGAGCAAAGAATTATAAGCTATATGAGAACTTATCCTTTAGAGAAAGAGGAACACATTGAAAAAGTAATCCGTGCATGCCGGCTCTGTTACGTGGGAATGGCGGATGAGAACGGAAGACCTTATGTGTTACCGATGAATTTCGGGTATGAGAAGGGGGTGATATATCTGCATTCCGCACAGGAAGGGCGTTCCATCTCCATTTTAGAGAAAAATCCGCAGGTCTGCATTACTTTTTGTACCGACCCCGGTCTGGTGTGGCAGGACGAAGAAGTGGCCTGTAGCTACCGGATGCGTGCGGAGAGTGTGATCTGTTACGGGAAGGTGGTTTTTGAAGAGGATTATGATGAAAAGGTGAAGGCGTTGAATAGCATCATGCGTCAGTACTCCGACAGGGAATTCAGCTATTCCGCCCCTGCCGTCAGGAATGTAAAGATATGGAAAGTAGTGCTCGATGAAATTACCGCCAAAGAATTCGGCGTGCCGAGCAAAAATGCGGTCAGGTATAAAGACCGTACTCAGTTTTAAACGTTGAGATAAAACTTTAGTCCATACGTTGTTGTTGATATGATAGGTGGAAAGGTGCGTAAGTGCCTGGGTGGTTAGTGGGTATAAATAAGATTAAATCATAAGGAATAGAACAAAAATGAAGAAAATAACAATACTTTTTGCAGCGTTGATGGTGATAGTTTCTGTCTCCGCAAGTGAACCGAAAGAGAAAGAAACGGTCAAGCCGATAGAGTTGACAAAAGCGACTTTCCTGGAGAAGGTGTTCGATTACGAAAGTAATCCGGAGGCGTGGAGTTATAAGGGTGATAAGCCGGCGATAGTCGATTTTTATGCCGACTGGTGTGGTCCCTGCAGAATAGTATCACCGATACTGACAGAACTGGCGGCGGAGTATGGTGATGATATCTATGTCTATAAGATCAATGTCGACAAGGAGAGAGAACTGGCGGGTATGTTCGGTGCGAGAAGTATTCCAATGTTCCTGTTTATTCCCATGGATCAGGATCCGCAGATAGGCATGGGTGCACTTCCCAAAAAATCGTTTCGAGAGGTGATTGATACTTTCCTGTTGAAAAAGGAGACTCTTTGATGATGATGCGCTTCGCGCGATAAAATAATAGTGTGGGGGACAGGGGATGATTACAAGCTTACAGAATCCGGCAATAAAGAATATTGTAAAGCTGTCGAAAAGTAAGGAAAGGAAAGAACAGCAGCTTTTCATGATCGAAGGAGCACGGGAACTGTCGCTGGCATTGCAGAGCGGTTACCGGCCCGAAGCAGTGTATGTTTGCCGGGAGATGTTCGAAAAGACGAAATACCCCGACCTGCTCAATTCCCTTTCCGGAGAGATTGTGTTCGATATATCACTGCCGGTTTTTGCCAAGATTGCCTACCGAGAGAATTCCGACGGCATAGTGGCGCTGGCCAAACCGAAACAGCATGGGCTGGGCGACCTGATACTTTCCCACAACCCTTTCCTTATACTCCTTGAATCGGTGGAGAAACCGGGTAACCTAGGTGCTATCCTCCGGACTGCCGATGCTGCCGCGGTGGATGCGGTGATCGTGTGTGACCCGCAGACCGACCTCTATAATCCCAATGTAGTGCGTTCGAGTGTGGGAGGGATTTTCACCGTACAGACGGCCATTTGCTCTTCCGAAGAGGCGTTTGTATGGCTGCAGGCTAATAAGATCCGTTCATTTGCAGCGGAACTGCAGGCCGCGGAGTTCTATCAGCAAACAGACTTTACACATCCTTCGGCCATCGTGATGGGCACTGAAGCCGAGGGTTTATCCGATTTCTGGCTTAAAAATGCAACAAAGCGAATCAAGATTCCCATGCGTGGGAAAATCGATTCACTTAATGTCTCGGTATCTACTGCCGTGCTTACCTTCGAAGCAATGCGGCAGAGAGGGTTTTAACCGCCCCCCCAGTATCATGGAATGACTTTTTGATATACTCTTACATAATCAATCTGAAAATGATGGGGGAAAAGTGAGTCATCGACTCCCATCCGTCCGCCCCAATTACCTCCGATTGCAAGATTCAGCAGGAGATGAAACCGCTGGTCGAAAGGCCATTCGGCAAATCCGGTGCCTTCGTTCCTGAAGGTGTAATGTTGCGGCTGGTCATCTACATAGACACGGTACTCGTCCTCTTCCCATTCAAGGATATAGGTGTGAAAAGCGGAATGACAGGTGGGAACCTCTATGTATCCGCTTGTTTGAGTCCCCAGCACATGGTTGTAACTTTTGGTATGTGCCGTACTGACAATAGTATCGGGGTCATAGCCCACATTTTCCATAATATCTATTTCACCGCTGTCGGGCCATCCACCATATACATTATCGGTGGGAAGCATCCAGATAGCAGGCCATGTACCCACTCCGGTGGGAAGTTTTGCCCTGATCTCGAAACGGCCGTAAAGCCAATCTCCTTTCCCTTTGGTGATAAGACGTGCAGAGGTGTAGCGTTTACCACCCATGCTGTCGATGCGGGCTGTGATGGTCAGCAGGCCATCATGCACATAGGCATTGAGGGAATCGTAAGCAGTATAGTGCTGCAACTCGTTGTTGCCCCAATCCCATTTGTTGCCTTCGGTGTCGTAGCTCCATTTCGTGGAGTCGGATAGTCCCGTGTAATTGAATTCATCATTCCAGACCAGTTCCCATGTCCCGGTAGGGGTGATAATAGTCTGGTAATCGGGCGTATCGACTTTTTTATTGGCGCAGGCAATAAAAAAGGGAGCCAAAAGGATAAAAGAGAGTAATTTGTTTGTCATTAAATATCGTATAATGGTTATCATATAATGGTGAAAAAATCGCTTGTTTTGAAGTTATCCCTGAAATTGCTCAGGAACAATTCTTAAAACAAGCGATCAAAGTTAAATGTTTATTTCAAAATCCACATGATTTTGTTTATTTCATCATATCCGTCGTATTGACGGTTCAATGCCTCTTCCAGATTTTCCCTGTTATGACTTGCTTCACTTGCCGGGTAGAGCCAACGCATGGGAATGCCATTTTTGTTGTTCTCATTCAGGCTGGTTTCCGGATTGACGGGGAATTCCGGGTATTGATTGCGGCGGTATTCAAAATAGCTGCTTTTCGGATCTTGCATGAACTGGAGGATATAACGTTGCATCCAGATCTGTTTCAATTGATCATCGAGCGTAGATTTGAACGCCGCTTCACCGGTGAAATAGGCGTCGATATATTCCTGCGTGATTGGCATGCCATGTGCAGCGTTGCCGTTGGCTTGTGTCATTACATCGGTCAATGCAGCTTTCACTCCCGATTCATAATAGGCTTTGGCATCTCCGGATATCCATCCTTTCAGCACGGCTTCTGCCAGGATCAACTCCTGTTCGGCAAAAGTGATAAGCCTCAATGGTTCGGAAGCTTCTTCTTGCAGGTATCTTTTATTGATCAGTGAGTAGAGGTTGGCGCTGTGCCCTGCATTCATTTGGGCATACGCGATCTCTACGTCGACACCCCTGTATGCTGCCGGATCGGATGCTCCATATCCATCTGCAATAAGTGCTCCTGCCGGCTCGGCGAAATAATACATCCTTCTGTCATTCAGTAGCTTCAGGTTGTCTATCATCAGGGAGCTGAGGATAGTCCGGCTGGTAAAAAGATCGTTCGTACCGGAAAGAGGATGCCTGTTTTGGGAAGAGTAGGCAAGCCCGTAAAATCCGGTGGAAGCATCCATAAGATTTCCTGCTGAAACAATTTCTGCGAACCGGGAACTCACATTGATACCGCCTATGGACTCCTTGTCGCTTACAGACATCAATACTTTAAGTGCAAAAGAGTTGACCGCTTTCCTCCATTTGACCGGATTACCGTTGTAAGGAGTGGGATCTCCCTGAAAAATGGTTCCGTTCGCAAAATATTGATCTGCCGCCCGGAGTTCGTCCAACACGCCTTTCAATACCTGCTCCTGCGGATCATATTTTACTTTGTAAATACCTTGTGCCCCTTGTCCGGCGTCACTATAAGGGATATCTCCCATTTCCATGGTAAGCCGGTAGAAGGTATATGCTTTGGCGAAAGCGCCGAGGCCCTTGTAGGAATCCTCCATGATACCTCCTTCTGCATATTCAATCATCTTTTCAATATTGGGCAGTATGGTCATCGGGCCAAAATCACCTCCTCCGATTTTGTTGTACTGCTGATCCATTTGCCCTTCATTGGCGTATCCCACGTATTTGGGAAGCGCGTTATCTCCAATCATTACTTTGGCGTCTCTTCCGGAAAACCTGGTATAACGCAATATCACGTTGGTGGCCAATAGCGAAGCACTGACTGTGGTCGTGTCATCGGGATTAGTATTTATTTCGTCAAAATTGTTACAGCCGAAAAGCAGTAATAATGACAAAATAGAAACCCCCGTGCGGGTTATATATTTATTGAATCGTTTCATATACTGTTTCTTTAAAATATGGTTTATTGCTTATTAAAATACCACTTTTAAGTTGAATCCTAAGTAACGGATCGAGGGATCGCTGAAGTTCTCATAACCGCCATCGGGATCGGAGTATTTGAACTGCTTGGCCCACAGAAATACATTTTGCCCGATAGCCGATATGGACGCACTTTTTGCCCTGAACTTACTGCTTACATTTCTTGGTAAGTCGTATGTCAAAGAGATTTCCCTTAACTTGAAGAAGGTGGTCGAATAGGCATCCACCGGAGAGGGGGAGCCGCCCCAGGCCGTACCCTTATGGTAGGCGTTCAGGTAACTTTGATAGGTTACCGCCACATCATTGGGAGCATAGACCCTTGTATCGCTGGTGATATTTCCGTAAGTATCATAAGTCGCTTCCCCGGATACGACCTTTACTCCCTGTCCGGTATAATTACCGGTCCCGGGATTGTTTGCATCGAGGAACCTTTCCGGTACCACAGAATTGGGATGTGAACCGGCCCTCCACATATACATTTCAGTGGTAGTCTGCGCGATTCCGCCCACACGTCCGTCAAGTGCGATTCCGAGGGTGAAATCCTTGTACCGGAGAGAGGTTCCTATGCCCCAAATCCAATCGGGATCGGCATAGCCATACAGTGATGTGAAGGAGTTATATAACGGTAAACCGTTGTTGTGGATGATGTTTCCTTGCGGATCTCTCTGGTAGTCGTTCAATATATAATGATCCGCCCTTTTTCCTACGGCCACCCACGGTTTGTCGGTGGAATGCACCGAGTCGATCTGTGTATAATATCGGGCATATTTAGACCAGTTCAGTGCTACATCCCATTGAAGGTCTTTTGTTTTTACGGGAGTCACATTGGCCGCGATCTCCACACCTTTCCGGGTAATCTCTTCGTCAATATTGATAAAATTGGATGTATAACCCGAAGCAGGACTGATGGCTGCCGACCGGAGGAAATCATACATTCTCTTCTGATAGTAAGAGACGTCGAGTGAGGCCCTGTTGTTGAAGATGTTGATGGCGGTTCCCACTTCAAATGTTGATGCTGATTCGGGACGTACATCTGTTCCTTTTATCGATGTCGGGAAGGCGGCGGAACTTAAATCACCCCACGCATTGGATGTGATGGAGTAGACCGAATTGATGGCATATATTCCGGCCGGTGTTTTGGATGAAGTCCACGATCCCCTTAATTTCCATAATGAAAGCCAGTTGTAATCAGCCAGCAGTTCCGAAGCGATGAAGCTACCCGAAACCGAAGGATAGAGGTATGAACGGGTCGATTCGGAGAGTGTCGAACTCCAGTCGTTACGCAATGTTGCTTCCGCATACACCATACTCTTCCATGAGAAACCTACTCTTCCGTATAAACTGTTTACCTGTTGCCTGTAAATGACAGATCTCACAGCCGCCGGATTGACGGATGCTTTCAACGAATAGAAAGCGGGGATGGTCAATCCTCCCTGGGTGCGGGCTTCAATACCGTCATCCTGTCTGTAATAGATAGTTCCCCCGATAAAACTTTCAAGGCGGAAATCACCGAGCGATTTATCGGCCGATATCAACAGGTCGTTATTCACACTATATCCTCTTCCGAGACCGGTATTGAATGATCCTCTCTGGGACTCTCCCCAAATCTCGGTTCCACCGTTTAACACTGTCGCACTCCCCGCACCCTGAAATGACCCTTTTGAAACGGTTATTTCCTTTTTATCGCTGTATATATCGAACCCGGTCCGTGCTGTTGCTTTGAGCCAATCGTTAAAGTTGTAGTCGATGGAAACAGACCCGTTAAAGATGTCCCTGTTGCTGCTGCGCGTCCTTTCGTATCTGTCGAAATAGGGATTGTTATTGCCGGCCGTGTAACTGTTGTTTTGCACCTCATTGGGAATGAGCCAATAGTCTTTGTATTGCCTTAAGTCCCAATCGGGAGCAGACCAAATGAGGAGCGAGTACATGGGATCATAACCCGTATATCCACTGAATCCGGTGTTGGGTGTGGACTGCTTATTGTAGGTCATCGATGCTGCCAGGAGGAACTTGTCGATTTTCATGTCACCGCCCAAACCGAATGTCAGTTTGTTATAGATTGAATTAGGATATTGTCCCTTATTGTTGATCCATGTGGCAGATGTGCGGAAACTTCCGTATTCACCCTGTTGCGCGATGCTGACGTTGTTATTCAGGATATACCCTGTTTCAAGGAAATTCCTGAAGTTATCCTTTCCGATAGGAAGATAGGGCATCGGTCTCATTGTTTTCGATACGGGATCCCATTGGATGACCTCCCGTCCGTCTAAAGGTGCGCCCCACGAACCGTCGCCGGTACGGACATATTCCGCTTTTCCCTCTGCATTGGTCCGAACGACACGGCCAAAATCGGATTGTAACTCGGGAATAGCCAAATGGCCTGCAGCGAACATTGTGCCTGAATTGACCTGGACAGAAAGGCCTGTGGCGGATAATCCTTTTTTAGTGGTTACCATGATAGCTCCGCTTGATCCTCTGTAACCATATAGGGCAGAGGCGGTGGCTCCTTTTAATACGCTGAGGCTCTCTATGTCGTCCGAAGGCACGTCACGTAATGTCATATTGGCGTAGGGTACACCGTCAATAACGAGGAGCGGCTCTTCCCCACGGATCTGGATAGAGGGAGCTTCCGCAAATTCGGTGCTGTTGCGGACAAGCAGGCCGGCTACCTTACCGGTCAATGAAGTTCCCACATCGACACCCTTTACCGTCTGTAAACCGTCTCCGGCAACCGACTGGACAGAATATCCCAGCGCTTTCTCCTCACGTTTGATACCGAGTGCGGTGACCACCACTTCGCTGAGCATGGCTGTATTTTCCTGCATCACCACATCGAAAGTGGTTCTGTCGCTTGTGTTGAGGATAACATCGCCATATCCGAGATAGCTGATTTTCAGCTTGGCATTACGTGTGACATTCAACGAGAAACCTCCGTCATAGTCGCTGACAGTCCCGTTACCGGGGACACCCTCCTCAATGATATTGGCACCGATAATTGGCTCACCGATCTCATCCATGATCCTTCCTTTTACAGTCACCCTGTTTTGCTGTGTTGTGGCGGATGGCAGGTCTTGGCTACTTCCGTCACCCTTTTTTACCAATACAATGATGTTGTTTTCATTTTGCCTGTATTCGATATCGGTGCCCGATAGTAATTGTTGCATAGCGGCATCGATACTTGAATTGGTGAGCTGAAGGTTGATCTGCTTTTCCAGCCCGGCAAGGGATTCATTGTAAAAAAATTTGTAACTGCTTACTTTTTCAATCTCTTTTAATGCCTCACGCAGTGGTCTATTCTGCACATTCACGGTAATTTGTGCGAATAGCTGACCTGCTACTATCCATAAGAGCAAAAGCATGGAGAGCTTTGCAAAAGGATATTTCTTCAAAAATCGTCTTTTCCCCATAAATAAATAGATTTAATAAATATTGTTTTAGGTAGCCGGATAAAAATGGATGACCAATTCTTTACCCTGCTACTTAGAATACAAAAGAGTGAAATAAAACCGCTAACCGATTAGCGTTTGTTAGGTTTTTTTAACGATAAAAACTCTGGTAATTATATTCAACTTAAATTTTGAAAGTCGTGTTATTACAACTAAAGCAGAGAACTCTAGATATTTTGCGGGGCACCCATGGGCATTATTACTTCTCGTAATATAGTTCAATAACAGTCCCGTTCATCTCGTAACGCATGGGGGAGGTTAACGAGAGGATATCCAAAGTATTGCGGATACTGCTTCCTCCCAATGTGCCGGAGAATCGTATGGGACGTAATTCTTCCGATACGAAACCAATTTCTACGTTGAACACACGGGCAAGGGTATTGGCTATTTCTTCAAACGAGCGGTTCTGGAAATAGAGGTTGCCGTTTTTCCATTCCACGAAATCGGAAGCATAGACTTTGTCGGTCGTGAGAGTGTGATTAGTTTTATCGTATATTGCCCGTTCATTCTCTTCCAATATATATTCTTGTCCGTAGGCTGATACTTTCACCTTTCCTTCAAGTAAGACTGATGAGAAGAACTGTTCGGTATCATAGGCGCTTACATTAAAAGCCGTTCCCAATGCCTGAATGTCCATTTCATTCGTTTTGACGGTAAACGGGTGTTTTTTATCTTTTGTCACTTCAAAATAGGCTTCACCGGTGAGATATACATTACGTTCTTTGCGGCTGAACGTTTCATTATAGGTGAGTGAAGATCCGGAGTTGAGCCAAACCCGGCTGCCATCGGCGAGCGTTATTTCCGCTTTTTCGCCCTTGCCGGCAGTAACGGTTACAGGAGTTCCGTTTCCTGCGATATTGCCGTTCATCAGGAAATATACAGAGAACGCAGAGATAAGAGGTAGGACAAAAATAGCAGCCCACCGCAGCGATCTTCTCCATATTGGTTGGGCGAAGAGTGGTTTCTTTTTGACAGGGATAAAGGTGCGGATGTGCTCATACATACGGTTCGACGTTTCTTCGTCCATCCCGGGATCGGCATTTCTCAAACCATCTTCCAGAATAGAATGGATCTGCCGGTCATGCCGGAGCATTTCGGCAAGTAGTTGCTCTTCCGCTTCCGAAGCCTCGTTATGCAGGTATCTTTCAAAAAGCTCTATATGTTGATTCTTTCTCATTATCTCTTTTGTCTGTCTGTTTATAAATACAGTTTATAGTCGGTTTTCCACTAATCCGTCAATCATTAATTATGTTAAATTGATGAAGAGCATCGATAAGAGGAATAGTTTGTCGTAATTTTTTTCGAACTGTTTCCGGATGAATTTTGTCGCCAGCGAAAGTTGTGTTTCGACGGTACTTACGGATATCTGCATGATTTCCGCGATCTCTTTTGTCGATAACTCTTTTTTCCTGCTCAAAATAAAGATTTTTTTGCGTGACGGGGGCAATTGTTCGATTAGCTCATCCACATAATCCTCGAGCCATTTGCGGTCGGTTTCTTTTTCGGTAGCGGTATCATAGGCGGGCTGTTCTTTCAATAGCAGTTGCTGATAGAGAAATTCTACTGTTTGGCGCTGGTATTTATTCATCAGCATATTTTTCGCGATGGTTGAGAGATATGAAAGGATCGACCTTTCCGGTTCGATCTGTTCCCGCACTTCCCATAATTTGATGAAGGTGGATTGCACGACCTCCTCCGCCATATAACGGTCACCGTGAGAAATTGTCATAATGAAGTTATAAAGCTTTCCGGAATATCGTCTGTAGATAGTCTCGAAAGCTTTGTCGGATCCACCTTTTAGCGCATGCAGTTCCTTTACTTCATCAAACATCTTTTTCAGCAGTTATCAATATTTTTTAATTGACACCTCTCCCAATTCTCCCAGTTCCTCAATCTCCTCGTCCTCCCATCTCCTTGTCACATTCTTCACTCTTCATTCTTCATTCTTCATTCTTCACTTTTCAACCTCATACCCCCACGTTTTACCCTTCTCCGTAGCGGGAACACCTTTTGTCATCCAGACAGGCGCCGGATCACCTTTCAGATAATGGTCGAAGAACTGCTGCAGACGGATAGAGAGATCTTTCGCATTGCGACGTTCCTTCAGATTGTGCGCTTCGTTATTGTATTGCAGCATCCAGGCGGGTTTTCCCAGGCGGCGCAATGCCATGAAGTATTCGATACCCTGGTACCAGGGGACTGCTCCGTCTTTGTCGTTATGCATGATCAGTAAGGGAGTGTTGACCTTTTCGGCATAAAAAACAGGTGAGTTCTCGATATAGAGATGGAGTGAATCGCTCATAGGCACTCCGATACGTGATTGGGTTTGCTCATACTGGAACTGGCGACTGCGACCTGATTCCCAGCGGATCCCACCGTAGGCACTGGTCATATTTGCTACCGGGGCGCCTGCTCCGGCTGCTTTGAACATATCGGTTCTTGTCACTAAATAAGCGACCTGGTACCCACCCCAGCTTTGCCCTTGTATGGCCATATTCTCTTTGTCCACCCAACTGTTTTCGGCCAGCGCCTCAGCACCGGCAACTACCGAATTGTATGCATCCATTCCCGGCTGACCTGTCGTGTAGTGGATATCGGGTGTGAAAACAACGTATCCGCGACTTACGAAAAAAGGAATATTAATCGTGGATCGACTGGGTGCCGGGGCAAAGTAGCTGTAAAGGTTATCGGAATGCTGCTCATAAAAATAGATCATTACCGGATATTTCTTTGCGGGATCGAAGTTTTCCGGTTTGTATACGATCCCTTGATGAGGTTTGCCTGTAAATGAGGTCCAGGAGAAGAGTTCGGCTGTTCCCCAGTTATAATCCCGCATTTGCGGATTAATATCGGTCAGCTTTTCGGTCGATTGCCAGAGATTATGAGTGACGTGCAGGTCGGGCGAAGTATGGAAATTACTCTTCTGGAACGCATACACCTCTTTGTCTTTCGCTTTCGTGACGGATGAAAACGAAAATGCATCCATTGTTCTTTTTTTTAGTGGATTGCGCCCTTTTTGTGCGAGGGTATAATAACCCGATTGTTTGGTTATGTGATCGAATGCCGAGAGGAGAAGCAGGTCGTTGGGTTTGATAAACCGCTTTTCCGGGTCGGTATTGACGTACCGCAACCTGATGGAATCGTTCCGTCCTGCATGACCGGTGAAGTTCTCCGGTTTTTTCTCTCCTTTGGGGTCTATTTTCCAGATGTCGAACGCGTCGTTGATCAGGATATACTCATCGTTTTCCATCCATGCTGCAATTCCGTAGGAACCGGGCATGGAAGGCACATCGTTCTTCTCATCCCAGAAGTTGACGGGAATATCCCCGGTAATATTCCTGGTAGATCTATCCCGGTTATCATATACGAACCACTGACGTTCGGCAGCATCCCACCAGTAGACAAAATTTCCCTGTGGCGAGATCATGGGCCTTCCCGGCAGGGGGGTGGCCACGGTTTGTAGTTGTCCTGTGCGGGAGTCCCACACCCAGGTATCGTTTTTGGAAGAGATATCCCACTGGCTTTCGAGTTGGTAAGGTTCATTAGACCAGAGCAATGCAAAACGGCCGTTTCCCTCATCCGAAATATTACAGAAAGGCATTTCTTCATTGGCGATGGGGATAAACCGATTGGGTTGATGGGGCAGGATTATTCCCGTATAAGTTTGACGTTGCTTGTTTTTTAATTCCACCAACTGTTGAGGTTGGATCAGTGGTTCCTGCCAGTGCCAGATGTCGAGTGCCGCCGTTTCGAATTCTACGATAGTGGTATCTTTGGGTGCCTGCTGTGGGGCTGCGCCGAGGATCACCCGTTCTCCGTTTTTGCTGAATCGGGGAGCAGAGAATTCAGAGAAAATCCATTTTTCGGGAAGCCCTGAAGCGTTTCTGTCCGCAAGGACAACTGCAGAATCGTTTCCATTCCGGAAATAGCGGACATCGAACACTTTTTGATCGATTTTCGAGGTGTCTTTTGTCGCCAGATAGAGGAGTTGTTCTCCGTTCTCATCAAAGGCGAGCGATTTATATTCCGCTCTTTCGTTGGATATACGTGTTGAAATATTTTTCTTCAGATCATAAAACAGGACGCCGGGTGTATCGGTCGAGTCTTTTTTATCCGGTTCAATGATAATTGCCAGTGAGTTGCCGAATTTGCTGAACAGGTGTTCTTTTGCGTTTGGAATAGTATCTTCATGCTGGGTAGATATATTCCGGATTACCAGCAGTTCTTTCGGTTTGGTCGATTTATTCTTTTTGTCGGTCGTGTCGGCTTTCTGGGTAATAATGTAAGCAATATGTGAAATTTCCTTTTCTGAGGTTTTGAACGATTTTACTCCGGTTATTTTTTCAATATCGAAAGAATTATTACGGATTATAACCAGCGAGTCTTCCGGCATTTCGTCCGCTTTTTTCTTTTTTATGCGTGCATCCCGTCTTTCGGCAAAAGGTGCTTTTATCAATCCTACTGTATATCTTCCATCGGGTGAAAGTGTGAACCTGTTTACCCCTTTCACTGTCAGCGACCGGCTGCTGTTCAGGTCGTGAAGAAAAAGAACGCTGTCTCCTTCCTGCGGACTGATAATGGTGGCGGCAAAACGTCCGTCGTCACTCAGGGATATATTCTGTAGACTTTTCCAGTCGTCATATACCGAATGGTCAAGAGGTTTCTTCTGGGCAAATACCACCGTACTTATAAAGATAAAAAAGAGAAGATAACAGGGTTTCCGGAAAGATGTAAAATGCATAAATTGATAGAAGTTAGAAGTTAAAACTCAGAAATTAGAAGTTAGAATAAGAAGTCGGAAGTGGAGAAGTCCAAGAAGTGAAGAATAAGAAAATTCATTTTTCACTTACAAAGTCTTGGTTCTTGGTCCTGAAATCTTGAATCTTGAATTTGAAATCTTGAATTTGAAATATACAGCGAAATTACAAGAAATCTTTGTTTTCCGCAAACTTTGAAATTATTGTTGCTTAATTGTGCTATATTTTCTGGATATAAGATGTGTTTTGGCTTTTCTCCCATCTTTCATTATATTTGTAAAATATAGAGTGTGCTCCCTATCAAATGTTTCATTTAATTAATAAACTGAATAATCATGCGTAGAAAATCATTGTTACTCCTTTTAGTCGCCTCCGTATTATGTTATACACTTCCGGCTCAGCAAGACGATTATGTAAAACCGTCGCTGAGCGATGAAGATTCATGGAGCCTTGTCCTTCTTCCCGATGTGCAGACCTATATGAAATTCGATTACAATCAGCCTATTTTAGATCTGATGCTGGCTTGGGTGACGAATAATATAGAGCCATTGAACATAGAAATGGTATTGTGTACCGGAGATCTGGTTGAACAGAACGATCTGTTCAACCCCGACGGGAAAAAAGCCAACCAAGCCAGTGTATCCCAATGGGGAGCCGTATCTTCGGCTTTCGGGCGTTTAGACGGACAACTGCCCTATATCCTGACCATCGGTAATCATGATTATGGTATTGTGAATGCGGAAAACCGTTATACTCATTTCGACAAATATTTTCCGCCTAATAAGAACCGGTTGAATCAGAAGATGCTCCGTGAGGTGGGAATGAATGCTGAAGGGAGACCTACACTGGCAAATGCAGCTTACGAGTTTGTCAGTCCGCATGGAAGGAAGTTTCTGGTACTCGTACTGGAATTTGCACCGCGTGACGAAGCGTTGGAATGGGCGAAAGGTGTAATTGAAAAAGAGCAGTATACGGATCATACCGTGATCCTTCTCACGCATTCCTATATGGATAGTAACAACAATCATATCGTACATGAGAATTATAAGATTCCCGATCCTAACTACGGAGAAGCCATATGGCAGAAATTAGTGCAACCCTCGAAGAATATCCAGATGGTTTTTGCCGGTCATATTGGAATTCCCGACGATCCGAAAGGCCACATCGCTTTCAGGGTAGATGAAAATGCCGGAGGAAAAAAGGTAAGCCAGATGGTGTTCAATGCCCAGGCCCTTGGTGGAGGGTGGCATGGTAACGGTGGCGACGGCTGGCTGCGTATCCTCGAATTTCTGCCGGATGGAAAAACCGTGAAGGTAAAAACATTCTCACCTTTGTTCGCGATCTCTCCTACTACCCAGAAATATGCGTGGAGAACCGAACCTCATGACGAATTCACTTTCGAACTGGATTAAATTGGTTTTAGCTGAAATGAAATAGTCTTTAGTCCGCTCTCATTCCTCAAGTGGAAAATTACAACATCACTTTTTGTAAGGCTTTTTTTATAAAACTATTCAGGGTTTCTCCTTTTTTTCTTGCTTCAAGGGCGATGTTTTTGTGTAATTCTGATCCTATACGGATATTCAGTGTTCCGCTAAACGGTTTTTGCGGTTTCACTCCCTCTTGTTCGCAATCGAATAGATAATCATCTATACATCCCTTGAAGTCTTCTTCCAGTTCATCAAAAGTGTTGCCTTCGTAAGTAAACAAGTGAGTTATACCCAATACTCGTCCGTGAAAACATTTATCCGGTACGCTAAACTCTACCGTACCGGTGTATCCTTTATATTCCAATGTGTCAATATTTATTGCTTTCATTTTTTAATTAATTAAGTTACAGTCTCGAAGTAAAGTTTTTATATCGTTCAACTGATATTGTTTTAAAGTTTTATCGGGATGAGGCTTGTGCATTTTAAATTCTTTGCCTAATAACCCATTCCGAAATCTCACTCTTGAACCACTTGTTTTTCCTGTCTTCACCTCATCAAATCCCATTAATTTCAATAAGGTGACCGCTTCATCAAAAGAAAAATCTTTGGGTGAAGCTAAAAGACGTTTCACTATTTTTTCTTTTCTACTCACTTCACAAAGATATAAAAATAATATTTATTGCAACTAAAATATTATTTTTTAGTTGCAATAAGATACGTGTTGATTGTGAATATTGTATGGTTGTTTAGCCTATGATTAATGTTAAAAACGAAAAAATAATTGCATCATAATCATAAAACACTTTTCTTTGCAAACAAAATTCATAGGAAAATGAACAATTCATTATTAAACGGATATTGGTGGCGCTACTTACAACTCTCAAAGTCGTAAGGAAGAGCATCATGCGTTTATAGTGAATCAGAAATATAAAAAGCCTGTCGCAATCCTGCGACAGGCTTTTTTCATAATAGAGCCGGTTTTCATAGTGAAATGAATGGGGAGGCGGAATAAGTCCCATTATACGATCACCAACCGGATAGCAGTTTGGAAAATAATTAAACAATTTGATATATGCAAAATTATGCAATTGACGAAAAGGGGTATTACGGTGAGTTCGGCGGAGCGTACATCCCCGAGATCCTGCACAAATGTGTGACCGATTTGAAAGAGTCGTACCTCCGCATTATGGAAAGCGAACGCTTCCGGCAGGATTATGCACAGTTGCTCCGTGATTACGTGGGACGTCCCTCTCCGCTATACCATTCGAAACAACTTTCCGGGCGGTATGGCTGCAAAATATATCTGAAGCGTGAAGATCTCAACCATACAGGAGCGCACAAGATCAACAATACGGTCGGACAGATATTGATTGCCCGTGAAATGGGTAAAACACGTATTATTGCTGAGACGGGAGCAGGACAACATGGTGTAGCTACAGCGACTGTCTGCGCACTGATGCAAATGCCCTGTACTGTCTATATGGGCAAGACCGATGTGGAGCGCCAGCAGGTGAACGTGAAAAAGATGGAGATGCTGAGGGCGACAGTTGTGCCGGTCACTTCAGGTAATATGACGTTAAAAGATGCCACTAATGAAGCGATACGTGACTGGTGTACCCATCCGGGTGATACCCATTATATCATTGGATCGACGATAGGCCCGGATCCGTATCCGGATCTGGTTGCAAGGCTACAGTCGGTCATTAGTCGTGAGATAAAAGAACAACTTGCCCGGGAAGAGGGCCGCGATTATCCCGATTATCTCTTTGCCTGTGTCGGCGGAGGAAGCAATGCGGCAGGAACTATCTATCATTATCTCAATGACGAGAGGGTACGTATTGTGCTGGCGGAAGCAGGTGGAAGGGGAGTTGACAGCGGCGAATCGGCAGCGACCATCTATCTGGGAAGTGTGGGCGTGCTTCATGGTTGCAGGACACTTCTGATGCAGACCGAAGACGGACAGATTACTGAACCTTATTCAATCTCTGCCGGACTGGATTATCCCGGTATCGGGCCTATACATGCCCATCTTGCATCGACAGGGCGTGCACAGGTGTTGGCCATCAACGACGATGAAGCACTCCAGGCTGCTTTTGATCTTACCCGGAACGAAGGGATTATTCCCGCGCTGGAATCAGCCCATGCGTTGGCGGCACTCGAAAAGGTTACATTCTCTCCCGCCGATATTGTGGTGTTGACACTCTCGGGAAGAGGAGAAAAAGATCTGGAGACTTATTTTAAGTACTGAAGTTGGAAGTTAGAAGTGTTTTTAATTACCAATTACTAATTATTAATTACCAATGGATCGGTATGAGGCATATCCTAAATCAAAAGTCTTGTGTCTTGATTCTTGGCTCTTATGTCTAAAAAATTTATGAAATTAAAATTCCAAACCAATAGTAAGAAGATAATGGGTGACCTGCATACGCCGGTCAGTATTTACCTCAAAGTAAGAGATGCTTACCCCCAGTCGGCGCTTCTGGAGAGTTCTGATTTTCACGCCAATGAGAACAGCGTATCCTATATCGCATTGAAGCCAATCGCACGGGTAGAGGTGAACAGAGGGATATGTACATTCCTGTCTCCGGACGATAAAGAGGAGCAAAAGCCGCTGTCAGGCGATTTTACCATCTCTGATGCGCTAAGCAATTTTATTGACCGCTTTGAGGTGGCGGGCGACAATAAAGAGCAGTGCGGACTGTTCGGCTATACTACATTCAATTGCGTGAAATATACCGAGAATATCCCTGTCCGTGAAAGTAAAGAGGCAAGGAATGATGCCCCTGATATGCTTTATATCCTCTATAAGTACCTGTTGGTATTCAACCATTTTACCGATGAAATTACCCTGATAGAATTATTGGAAGAAGGGGAAATAAGCAACCTCTTCAAGGTGGAGTCGCTGATCAATCAGCGCAATTTTGCCACCTACAACTTCTTTACAGAAGGAGCGGAGCGGAGTACTATTACCGACGAGGAATACAAGCAGTATGTACGCAGCGGAGTAGAGCATTGCCTTCGCGGCGATATTTTCCAGATAGTACTTTCAAGGAGATTCATACAACCTTTTTCGGGTGACGACTTCAAGGTATACCGGGCACTGCGTTCCATCAATCCTTCGCCCTATCTCTTCTATTTTGATTTCGGCGGATTCCGTATCTTCGGATCATCGCCCGAGACACATTGCAAGATCCGCGGATCACGTATCAGTATCGACCCGATTGCGGGAACTACAAAGCGGACCGGCAATTATCAGGAAGATATGAAATCGGTGGATTTTCTGTTGAATGACCCGAAAGAAAATGCCGAACATGTGATGCTCGTCGATCTGGCGCGTAACGATCTGAGTAGGAATGCCTACGATGTGCAGGTCGATTTTTTCAAGGAACCACAATTCTATTCGCATGTAATACACTTAGTATCACGCGTGAGTGGTCAGCTTAACGAGGATGCTGATCCTATCAAAGCCTTTTTTGATACTTTTCCGGCCGGAACACTCTCGGGAGCGCCCAAGATACGTGCCATGCAGCTTATCTCCGGGATTGAGTCGCACAACCGTGGCGCTTACGGTGGATGTATCGGTTTCGTCGGACTGAATGGTGATCTGAACCAGGCTATCACTATCCGTACTTTTGTAAGCAGAAACAACGAGTTATGGTATCAGGCCGGTGCGGGTGTTGTTTCACAAAGTAGTGACGAATATGAGTTACGCGAAGTGAATAGTAAGCTGGGAGCACTGAAAAAAGCCATCGATATGGCGGTCACATTGTATAACGCCTAAACTTTTTTGCAATGAGTAAGATACTTATTCTCGATAACTACGATTCGTTCACCTACAACCTGCTCCATGCAGTAAAATCATTAGGTTATAATGATGTGGATGTGGTGCGTAACGACAAGATCGATCTTTCATCGGTAGCACAGTATGACAAGATTATCCTTTCCCCTGGCCCCGGTATCCCTGAAGAGGCGGGTTTGTTACTGCCATTGATTGAACAATATGCCGAAACGAAGAGCATATTAGGTGTATGTCTCGGCCATCAGGCTATCGGAGTGGTTTTCGGCGCTACATTGGAAAATATTCCGTTTGTCTTTCATGGTGTACAGACAAGGGCAAAGATCACCGGAAATGATTATCTCTTTCACGGCTTGCCGGAGGAGATCCTTGTGGGACGCTATCACTCATGGATCGTATCGGGAGAGAATTTTCCTCCAGAATTAGAGATCACCGCATTGGATGAGGCGGGCAGTATTATGGCGATGAAGCATAAGCGGCTTGATTTGCATGGTGTGCAGTTCCATCCCGAATCGATACTCACCCCGGAAGGGATTCACATTATAAGGAATTTTATTGGAAGCTGAGATGTTTTTTTAATTACAAATTACAAATAAATCGATATTAGACCGTTGAATTGTTGAATTCTCAAATCCCAAATCTCAAACAGTCTCTTAAGAAATAAAAGTTTCAACGCATTTTTTGAATGGTGAAAACGTTCTGGAATGCTTTATTCTAAAGAAATGAAAGAAATATTATATAAACTATTCGATTACCACTACCTCTCGCGCGAAGAGGCCAAAGAGGTGTTGTTCTCAATTGTAAAAGGTGATGTACCCGACACGCAGATCGCTTCGCTTATCACCTCTTTCCTGATGCGGAATATCTCGGTGGATGAAATACTGGGCTTCCGTGATGCACTGCTCGATATGCGGGTGGGAGTAGATTTGTCTGATTACGGGGCACTCGACATCGTCGGAACGGGAGGAGATGGGAAGAACACTTTCAATATCTCTACAGCCGCCTGTTTTGTGGTTGCCGGGGCAGGGTACAACGTGGTGAAACATGGTAATTACGGTGCGACTTCTATCAGTGGGGCCAGTAATGTGATCGAGCAACAGGGTGTGAAATTCGCTACTGATAGTGAAAAGTTGCGTGAAAGCCTCGATAATTGCCATATAGCTTATCTGCATGCTCCGCTGTTCAGTCCGGCACTAAAAGCAGTCGCCCCTGTAAGGAAAAGCCTGGGAGTACGTACCTTCTTCAATGTATTGGGTCCATTGGTAAATCCCGTGCAACCCGAATTCCAGATGCTGGGGGTCTATAACCTGGGTATGTCACGGTTATACGGCTATATCTATCAGGAGGAAAAGAAGAAATTCTGTATCGTACACAGTATGGACGGTTATGATGAGATATCTCTTACAAGTCAGTTCAAGGTGATTACCAATAAAGGAGAACAACTTTATATTCCCGAGGAACTCGGTTATCGGCGGGTTGCGCAGGAAGAATTGTATGGTGGCAATACGCTTGAAGAGGCTTCGCAGATATTCCGGAATGTGTTGCATGCCACTGCTACGGATGCACAAATGAATGCGGTGCTGATTAATGCCGCCTTTGGTATCCAGACAATCGAGCAAGAGAAACCGATTGACGAATGCCTTGGAATCGCCCGGGATTCGTTGTACGGGAAAAAGGCGTTGAAAGCGTTGGAGAAGTTTATTGAGATCAATGGATGACCAGGAAGATTGGGAAGCTGGGAGACCGGGGAGATTAGAGAAGGTTAGGATAAAAAAGAGTTGGACATTTTAATTGGTACATTGGCATATTAAATTATGAAAGATATATTAAGTGAAATTATTGCTCACAAAAAAGAAGAAGTTGCGGAGCAAAAAGAAAGACTGCCCCTTTCTGAATTGGAAAAAGAGTTGGCGAGGAGTAGTATCCCATTTTACTCGTTAAAAGCAGCTTTGGAAAACTCAAAGTCAGGGATTATTGCTGAGTTCAAACGACGTTCACCAAGTAAAGGATGGCTGTTTCAAACAGCTGATGTGAACGAAGTGGCAAAGGCATATGCATCGGCAGGCGCTTCAGCGCTGTCGGTACTGACGGATGAGAAATATTTTGGCGGAACAATGGACGACCTGCGACAAGCCACCGGGGGTGTGGAGATACCGGTGATGCGGAAAGAGTTTATTGTGGATGAATACCAGTTGTTCGAGGCTAAACTTTCCGGGGCGAGTGCAGTACTGCTGATTGCTGCGGCTATTACACGGGAAGAATGTAAACGATTTACGGAACTGGCGAATCAACTGCAACTGGAAGTGCTTTTGGAACTGCATGATGAGGGGGAAGTCGACCATATCGGGCCGCTCAACAGACTTGTCGGTATCAACAACCGTAACCTGGGAAGTTTTGTGACCGATTTGCAGAAGTCGTTCAGGATGGCTGATCTTTTGCCCAGGGAGGCAGTATGGATTTCGGAAAGCGGTATATCGGATACGCGGATTGTGAGGGAATTACGGGAGACAGGTTATCGGGGATTCCTGATCGGGGAGTATTTTATGAAAAGCGGTAATCCCGGGCAAAGTCTGAAGGAGTTTATCGAACAAGTTATTCGGCAGGACCAATGAGGCGAATATGACAAACAACGTTCAACGGAGTGAAACGTAGTTAAATATGCTAATCCCGATAAATCGGGAAGTAATGACTAATGTGATGATTTGGCTAGTTAGTAATTGGTAATTAGTAATTGAATAACAATATGATAATCAAAGTATGCGGCATGCGAGAGGAAGCGAACGTGCGTGAGGTGGAACAGTTGGGTGCGGATTGGATGGGATTTATTTTCTATCCGAAATCGCCGCGCTATGTGGGGAAGACGTTGGCCTACCTGCCGGAGAGCGTAAAAAAGGTCGGTGTCTTTGTGAATGAAGATACCGATCGGCTCCTTACGTTGGCTGAAAAAAACAGATTGGATATCCTTCAATTACATGGGGACGAGTCTCCCGAGCTTTGCAAAGCGCTCCAAGAAAAAGATTTTCTCGTTATCAAGGCATTCGGTATCACCACGGAGAAACCTTTCCCTTCTGAATTGACGGAACGGTATGAAGACTGTTGTGACTATTTCCTTTTTGATACGCATACGGATCTTTATGGCGGTTCAGGAAGAAAATTTGGATGGGAGATACTTTCGGATTACCAGGGAGGTACGCCTTTTCTGTTAAGCGGAGGTATTTCGCCGGAAGATGTGGAGGAAGTAAAACGATTCTCACATCCGAAATGTGTTGGTATTGATCTGAACAGCGGATTTGAAACCTCGCCTGCTGTCAAAAATACACAGTTATTACAGAAATTTATAAGTGCATTTCGTTAGTTGATAGGATAATAATTCACTGAGTAATAAAGCCGGAAACATACTTCTTTTAAGTTTGGTGGGCTGTAAAGGGATAAAGCGAAGTCAATGCTTTTTAGGAGTTGCAAAGAAAAAGATAAAATCAAATAGAAAATCAGATAATGAACAGAATAGATCGATTGTTTGAAGAAAAAAAGAGCGGTATCCTGTCGGTTTACTTTACTGCCGGATATCCTCAACTCGATGACACCGTACCGGTGATCAAAGCGCTGGAAAACCGGGGTGTGGATTTGATAGAGATCGGCGTACCATTCAGCGATCCTATGGCCGACGGGCCGGTAATCCAGGTTTCCGGTGCCCGGGCATTGGACAATGGGATGAGTGTGAAACACCTTTTCGGGCAGCTGACCGCTATTCGGGAAGAGGTATCGATCCCGCTTGTGCTGATGGGTTACCTGAACCCGATCATGCAGTTCGGATTCGATAATTATTGCGCGGAAGCGGCGAAGTGCGGTATCGACGGGTTGATCATTCCCGATCTGCCGTTTGCCGAATATATGGATGCCTATAAGCCGATAGCTGAAAAATACGGGTTGCATATTATTATGCTGATCACTCCCGAAACATCGGAAGAACGGATCAGGTTGATAGATGAGCATACTTCCGGCTTTATCTATATGGTCTCGACTGCTTCGGTGACAGGCGCCAAAAATAGTTTCGGGGATGAGAGCCTGGCCTATTTCCGTCGTGTGAACGCGATGCAACTCAAAAATCCCCGCCTGATAGGATTTGGTATCTCCAACAAGGATACATTCAATGCCGCCTGTCGTGAAGCCTCGGGAGCGATCATCGGAAGCAAATTCATTTCACTGTTGGGCAGTGACAAAACAATCGACGAAGCCGTAGCAAGATTAGTGGAAACAATCCGTTAAGTGATTTTGCAGTTATTTCCGTTTCATTTACCTTTGTGAGCCGTTTATCCCGAAAAGAGGAGATCGGCCAATCTCTCTATGCTTTTCCAATCGCACATTGGTGAAATGGCCTCATTGTTGACGGCTGTATGCTGGACGCTGAGTGCTATCTTTTTCGAAAAGGCGGGCCGACGGGTAGGTTCTTTGTCGGTGAACATCCTTCGTCTTTTCCTTGGGATACTCTTCCTTGGGATTACTACTCTTTTTACCCGCGGCATGTTTTTTCCAAAGGATGCTACGCTCTACAATTGGGTATGGCTCGGCATTTCCGGCATTATCGGTTTTTTCCTGGGTGACCTCTTCCTCTTCAAATCCTATACTATTATCGGTTCCCGTACATCCCAGCTTGTGATGAGCCTTGCCCCCATGATCACGGCCGTGGTCGGATGGTTCTTTCTGGATGAGATCCTTTCGGCGAAAAGCATTCTGGGTATCGTAGTAAGTGTCTCGGGGATCATGATCGCTGTAGCAGGGAAAGGGTTGAAACTGAATGTACCCTTGCGCGGTTTTCTTTATGCACTGGGAGGGGCAGCAGGGCAAGCCTTAGGATTGATCCTCAGTAAGAAAGGGATGGGCGATTACGACGCCGTGGCTGCTACCCAAATCCGTGCGATATTCGGTTTTTTCTCTTTTGTCCTTTTGGTTACTTTCCTGAATCGGTGGAGAAGGGTCTTCCGTACGGTGAATGATGGGACATCCATGAGGTCAATCACTGTGGGAACTATTTTCGGCCCTTTTATCGGTGTGGCTTTGTCGCTCTACGCCGTACAGCATACCGAAACGGGGATTGCCTCCACGTTGATGGCACTAGTACCTATTTTCATCATTATACCCACTGCCTTTATGTTTAAAGAGAAGATCACCGCCCGTCAGGTAATCGGCGCAGTGATCAGTATCGCGGGAGCAAGTATCTTTTTTTATAAGTAAAACTCAACGGAGATTATATTCCGGAATCACAATCTCCCTTTCGGTGAAAGATTGGGAGCGGATAATACCTACTCTTCCACGCATATATAATATCCGGGTCAATACCCCGGATCCGCATTCTTTCCTCCGGGGAGCGGGGGTATATTGATTTGCGCTTTCGCGGCCGATACCGCGCCGACAACTCCGATGCCGTTGTGCACGTTGCTGAACGTGATCTCCGGTTCGGAAATCAGTTTGAACGACTCTTCATCGCTGGTGGGATCGTAATCTCCTGTCAGGTAATAGTGATACAATTCCGGCGATATGGCCGTAAACAACACTTCAATAGGGGGATTGAATACCTCTGTTTTGATAGGCACATAGATCGGGTAACCCCATCCGGAATCGACTTCTTTTTCCTCGTAAGTGGTATGGAGATAGTAATAATCAGTGATTGAAAAATCGAGTGTATGGCTGTTATCACGAAATAACTTACTGGAGAAAAGTGCCGAATCGAAATGCCTCATCCCTTCGATGGAAGTGCCTTCCGATATCAGATCCTCTAGGAGGCTGTTCCGGTAAGCTTCCTCGAACACCGGATCATCGTTTGTGTATATATAGAGGTAACGGTCCGGCAGGTCGGGATACTCCCCGATCTTTTCGGCCATCAACCTGAGTCGAAGCCGGAAACGCTGGTCAGCACCGGAAGAGCCGGCAGTAACCGCCATCTTGATACGCATGTTTTGGTATAAGCCTTCTCCCGAAGAGTAGCCGTTGTTGATGATCTGTTTGGACGTGAAGAAGATCGTTGTGTCAATCCGGTGGATCTGCGGCGGCACTGGTACGGTGGTTTCCGCCCAAGCGGGTTGAAGCCCTCCGGCGGATGCTTCTACGCGCACCCGGTCCCCTGCCTGGGGATATACAGTGGAACGGTATACACTTACCAGTGCGGAGTACTCGAAGAGCCTGTCGTGGCCGCTTACGGTATCTACCCGTACCATCCGCATCGTTTCCCGTTCTTCGCCATTGATGAATAAGGTTAACGCGGCATTTTTCAACAGGCTTCTGTCCGAAAGCGTATCGGTATATAAAAAACTCTTGCTGACACTTATCTCGATGAGCGAATCGGGTGAGATGATCCCGTTCATCACGATCTTGGGCACGTGATCACCTAGGTTGAGTCTGATCTCTTTCTCGCATGCGGATAGGGCGAGTAACATGCCGGCCAGCAAAATGGTAAAATATCTGTTGTTGGGTTTCATCAGAATTTATAAGTATAAGAAAACGAAGGGATAATGGGGAACATGCAATAACTCTGGTATGCCGGGTAACTCTTTTGCGGGGAGCCGTCCGCGGTGTCGGGGTTATGGGCAAAGTTTTCGGCAGGCAATACCAGAAATGAGTTATGATGCACATATACGTTGTAGATACTAAAATTCCAGATACCCATCCTGCCGTTCTTCTTGTGGCGATAGTAGTTGAAACTCAGGTCGAGCCGCTGGTAATTGGGCATCTTGTAATTGTTCCGCTGATGAACGTATTGCTTTTTACTGCCGTCCATATCAATATATTCTTCTATCGGGAGGGTGGTCCAGTTTCCGGTGGCGTAGATCCATGAAATATTCAGGTCGAACTTACGGTTGAATTGATGTAAAAGTACGGTATTGATCTTATGACGATTATCGTACTTCGCTGGATAGACCTTTCCCTGGTTGATCTCCCCGTTGGGAAACTGCCGTTTTGTCCACGACAGTGTGTAGCCAACCCATCCCGATGTGTTCCCAAAACTTCTTTTTGCCATTAATTCCAGCCCATAAGATGTTCCGATCCCTTGGGCAATGCGGTCTTCCCAGTTTGTGTTGCTGGCAAGTAGGCTGGCACCGTCTTTATATTCTACCTGGTTGGTCGATCTTTTATAGTATGTTTCCGCCGAAAGGTCAAAACCGCGGTATTTCCCATAGACCCCGGCCGAAAACTGATAAGACGACAACGGCTTCACATTTTTAGTGATCGGCACCCATAAATCGTTGGGAGAACTTATGTAGCTGCTTTGCAACAGGTGCACGTACTGGTTTATCCTTCCGTAGGAGGCTTTCAGTGAGAGGTCTTCCGACAAAAGATAACGGGCCGACAGACGGGGCTGGGCGCTCAGGTAGGATTTTCCCTGCACAAAAAATCCCGACAAATGCACGCCAGCGTTTACTTTTAGCCGCTTCCCAAAATCCATCTCATCCTCGGCATACAAGGATAGTTCCTGCACCCTGACCCGATCGTCGGCATACGTGATGGTGTCGTTCCTGCTTCTTTCCCCATTTTCTTCTATCTGGAAGATCCTGCTTTCCTCCGGACGGAAATTGTGCTGGAGCAACGCTGTCCCGAAGCGGATCAGGTGATTATTGTTGTATGCATAATCAAAATCGAGCCGATACCCCATATCTTTGATACCGGACCTGTATACCGGTTTAAAGAATTGATAGGTATTACCCGATTCTTCTTCCTGGGTTTCCGGATTTTTTGAGGAATAAGATGCTTTGTTTTCATAGGAGAGCGAAATATCCGACCGATAGCGGCTATACACCAGCGTGGCATTTGAAAACAGTTTGTTGTTGACGGCATACGCCCAGTAGAGGGAGGCCATGCGGGTTCCCCAACCTATGTCGATTTTTGAAGTTTCATCGGAATTTCTGTGATACTCATATTGGATGTCATTGTCAGGGTCATTTACGCCGGAAGCATAAACAGGGTTATAGTTGTAATATTTGGAGATTTCGCTGCTATTGAAGAAAATTTTATCTTTTCCGTCGTACAGACTCAGATAGATGCGGCTTTTATCCGAAAATTTATAATTGATCTTGGCATTGAGATCATAAAAATAATAGGCAAAATCTACCTTGTCATAGTTATCCTGATTTTCCCTTTTATTTTTCCTGTTGATGAAATACATTGCCGGACGGGCAAGCAGGTCAAGATAGGTGCGGCGGAGCGAGAACGAGAACGACGTTTTATCTTTAATGATAGGTCCCTGAAGATTCAAATGGGATGAAATGATTCCGATGGAAGAGGTTCCGGATAGTTTTTTCATGTCACCGTCGTTCATCCGCACATCCACTACTGATGAGAGGCGGCCTCCGTACCGGGCGGGAAAACTGCCCTTGTAGAAATCCATCGTTTTCACCGCTTCGGGGTTGAACGTGGAAAAAAGTCCCAGCAGGTGGTGAACGTGGTAGAGGGGATTCCCGTCCACAAGGTAGAGGTTCTCATCGGCATTTCCTCCCCGTACATACAATCCGGCCATACCGTCGGTACCCACCGCCACTCCGGGCATCTGTTGTAAAGCCTTGATCACATCGCTTTCCCCCATAAATGCCGGGATCGCTTTCAGTGTCGCAGAATTAAGGCTTATCTTACCTGTCTCTACGTGTTGTACCGGATTCTTCAGGTTGCCGTCCACCACCACTTCTTTCAGTAGTGGGGACGGTTGCAGAAAAAAATGGATCGCCGTGTCTTTCGTTACCGTAAAGGGATAGCTTTCGGAGGTATATCCCACGTAACTTGGACGGAGCTCTATCTCGCCTGACGGAACAGAGAGGCTGTAAAATCCGAAATTATTGCTGACGGCTCCCTGTCCCGAAACCATATCATAAATATTGGCGGCAATCAGCGATTCGTGCGATTCCCGGTCGTAAATAAATCCGCTGACAGTGACCTCTTTCGGGCGTTTTTTCAGGATAATATATTTCCCCTGTATGACAAAACGGATATTGGTCTTTCCGAAAAGTGCCTGCAGTGCTTCTTCGAGAGGTTCATCTGTGATCCGGATGGTGACCTTAGGGAAGTCTTTCAATAGAGAAGGACTGTACGAAAAAGTGTAGCCCGACTGTTTTTCGATTTGCCGAAGCGCCTCGGTAACCGGCTGGTTCTGTACATCCAGGGTAATCCTTTGCTGGGCGAAAAGCGGTGTTTTCAACCAAATAATCAATAAAAGAAAGATAGTGTAGCGTTTCATATTATTAAATTCTTACATCAAGGTATATGGAACCGGAACCCTATTCCACAAGTATAATATGCGTATCGAGTGTGAAATTGATGATGTTAATAATTTCGATAATGCTTTCTTGTGTAAAAGAGGAGCTGAATGTCAAGTCCGACTCGCTTTCGGGTAGTTCAATTTGTACCTTATAGAAGTGTGACAGCACCATCACTATTTCTTTCAGTCCTGTATTGTTGAAAGTGAGCGATCGGGTCTTACCGTTGATTTCCATCCTGCTGCCGGGGGAAGTGACATTTACGGTTTCGGTCCTGGCACTGTAATGCACGGTCATACCGGCAGTACACAGAAGGGGGATGACCGGATTGCCGGGCGTGAACCGTACTTTCCCCGATGCTACGCTGAGGCGGGTATCGTCGTCATCGGCTGTGACGGTAAATTCCGTGCCGAGTACTTCTATTTGCGCCGTAGGTGTGGAAACGATGAATGGTTTTGCCTCATTGTGGGCAACAACGAACGTTATTTCTCCATGCATCGAAACCCGTCGTTCGGTTTTATCGAAATGTCTGTCATATTTTAGTTTTGCCCCTTCCTGCATCTCAATACGGGAGTTGTCCGGAAGTGTGAATTCAGTGTGATCGTATCCGGCAATGAGCGTATCACCCCTTTCGGCGGTGAGATACAAAATTCCTGCCGTGATAACAACTATTGCTACTGCCGCAACACGCCACATCATAATAGGTGACCGCCGTTTCGGAGTGATGCCTAAACGTTCCCCCATTTGAAGCCAAGCTTTATGGCTATCGAACCTGCCGGGTTGATAGTACCGGGCTACAAAACGTACGGATTCTTCTGTTTTATCGATTTCTAACCGTCGCATAACGATCTTATATTTAGAGATAAATTACCCCCGAATCTTGGTCAACAAAATTAATACTATTTTTTAATGATACTTGTCGTACAAGATTCAGGGGTGATAATAATTCTAAAACTCGTATCCCACTCTCAATCCAATTATTGAACTGTTTTTTTCAGTATACTGTTTTAAATCTACGACGGCATTTTCTTGACGAATCATATTCTTAGTCTTCACTTTCAACAAATCATACGAAATAGCAAGAAAAAGAGAACGTTGCTTTACTACATCATAGCTTATTCCTATTGACGGCGAAATGAAAAAATCAGCACTGTACTTAATTTCACCGGAGTACTGAAGGTCATTGACATCTATGCCGGCTATTCCCATATCTGTTGAGCCAAAGCCATATCCAATTTTTAAATTAAAAAATGGCTTTAAATTCGAGTTCGTATTCAATCTATATTTAGAATGAACATATACCGGATAACTCCTTTCCGGAAAAGTACTTTTGTGTTGCATAAGACCTGCTCCAATCCCCATTGAGAAATTGTCATTAACTCGATAATAAGGTGAAAGAAAAAATTGATACGCACTGGCATTGTCTTTGTTGCTTATTATTCCATATCCTGCTTCCAGTTGCAATCCTATTTTTTTGTCCTGTGCCATTATGGCGGGGGAAGAAAATAGGAATAAAACAGATAAACTTAGTAAAATTGTTTCCCTCATAATTTATTCTTCATTATTAATATATCAATAAAACATACCTTAATTTTTACTTTTGTAATTACCACCATCTGAAAAATCTATAATGCAATGGCACTATAAAAGTATATGCTCTCAAAGCATCGTAATAAATCTGGGCCTCTCCATAAACATCTTTCTGATAATAGCCTGGTGTAGTAGTTGGGGTGGATATTTCCGTGCCGTTTACTAAGAAAAATGAGTGATCATGCGAGGAATAACCGTCTATCGTTTTATTGTCGACAACCCTCAGTCCCTGAGGACCAATATGGGCATAAGTTTTTGTAAGCGCCCAAAGGTTATACCACGCTCCAAGAAATCCTTTTTTCCTGAAACAGATATCAAAACCAGCTTTCGTTCTAGCATTATTATCTACAGTCACATCATCCAGGGTAACCCATATGCGCCTATTGTTCATTTGAAATGTTTTGTCTGGTAACAACTGAAATGGTGCACCAGGGAAGAAAACATCTCCTGCTCGAGTATTTGAAGGGGAACCCTCGTCTGATATAATCACGACTTCCTCTGGTGGTGTTAGACCAAGCTCTCTTAACTGTTCATAAGTAGAAATGTTTTTCATGTTGACTGTTTCTCCATCTATAATTATTTCTCCATCACTATTAAGGAATTTAGATAAAGCTGGATCGCTTACGGGAAGGTAAGCAGAATAGTCATCCCCATATTCAGGGAAATAAAGAGAAGCATATTTTTTCTTAAATTCCTCGTAGCCGCCTTCTCTATCATAGTATGACTCTGCATCTCTCATCGCATCTACAAAAATATCATAAAGCGATTTAAAACCATCAATACATAATGTCTTATTTACGTCATTATTGAAAACTTCATCACTACCCTGTCTTGTTGAAACAGATTGATAGGCTTTCAACTTAAATACTAAGTCTTGCAATTCACTCTCGCTATTCAGTGTTAATGTATTATTTTTCAATTCTACACTAACACCCATAATCTCCACAAGCCCTTCATTACCGGCTTGTTCCACAATAGCTTCATCTCTATTGCAACTTGTAATAACAAATGCAAATGCTAACCCAATACAAAGGGTACTAGTTAATAAGAGATACTTTTTTGTTTTCATAATCTTAATTTTTTGTTTCCCTCATGCCTTTTTTAGTCAGGAATTCGGGTAAATAAATATTAAAGTAGTATTCTTATTATATGATGCACGAAAGCTAAAAATCCCTCACTCGAAAGTGAAGAATTTTACGCAAAAAAGAAAAGATACGCATTGAAGTCTTTGTTCCGGAGCGATTGCATGGCGCGAAATACGTGGTTCTCCACGGTTTTTACCGATAATCCGGTTTGTTCGGCAATTTCTTTGTAATTTATCCCATCGCGTTTTGCCATCAGGAAGATCTCGCGACGGCGCTCCGGCAGTTCATCGATCATTTTCCAGATGCGGGCTTCCATTTCGGCGCGCCTTATCTGATCCTCTTCAGGAAGTTCCTCATAGGAGGTAACCATATCGAGTGAAGTAGTAGGTTTTGCATCACGAATACGTGTCAGGCAGTTATTCCGGACGGCTGTATAGAGGTATGATTTCACCGACCTGATCGATTCTATCTGTTCCCTTTTATCCCAGAGACTCGCGAATGTTTCCTGCACCACATCCTCGGCTTCCTCGGCGTTACTCGTAAAATGCAAGGCGTGCAGGCAAAGCTGACGGTAATAAGTATGGAAATATCCGGAAAACTTTTTTTCTAAAACTCTCATTCGCAACCAACAATGAACCCAATTACAAAAATAGTAAAAATGGGAGAATGTTAAAAATGAATTTTGAAGAGGCTCGTAAGATAAAAATTACCGCCGGACAGATTGCCGCAGCGGTAATTTTTATAATAGATGAAAAACTATCCTTCAATGTTACCTAACAAAAGTTAAATCTCTGTTCGATTTGTCATACAATCGTTATAGTTCTTTTTTCGCGGCTACTTTGGAAAGCGAGTTCAATGATCCGCATCACATTGAGGGCTTCTTCAGGCTTGACGGCAAGAGGTACTTTTCCGTTGATAGCGTCACGCAGGTTGATGAAATAATCACGGTAATCTCCATGTTCACTTTCCAGTTTTCCCTGGATCTTTACTCCTTTATACTCGGCATTGATAGTACCCCAGATGTTTTCGGGTTCGCGTCCCCAGTCTTTTCCTTCGGGTTTGGCGCCTCCGTCGAGTGTTGCCTCCTGCACGTCAAGCCCATATTTCACAAACGAGCCATTGGTACCGTGAAGCATATAGGTAGCTCCGGGAATACGGCAGATCATTCCCGATTTCAGTGTGGCTGTAAAGGTGGGGTAGTGGAGGCGTACATCGAAATGGTCGTCGGCTTTTGCCCAGGGGCGTTGTGAATTGATCTCGGCCGTTACCGCTTCCGGCATACCGAAAAACCAGAGTGCCTGATCTATAAGGTGCGAACCTAGATCATAGAAAATCCCTGATCCGGGTAGTGGTTCTTCCCGCCATGCACCTCTCGGGCGGGGTTCGGTACGGTAGCGGTCGAAGTGAGTTTCGTAATCAACAATTTCACCGAGGAGACCACTATCGAGCAGTTTTTTCACTGTTTTGGTATCACTTGTGAAACGACGGTTGTGATAGACAGTGAGGATTTTTTGCTGCCGTCTGGAGATCTCGATCAGTTCGGCGGCTTCCTCTACATCTACAGTGAAGGGTTTCTCTACCACTACATGCTTACCTGCCAGCAGAGCTTCCCGTGCCCAGCGGAAATGGTCGGTATTGGGTGAAGTAACAATAACGAGGTCAATCTCGGGGTCGTCGATGATCCCTTTCCCGTCGGGAACCACTGCGGTAATAGGGTATCGTTCTTCAATAAGCGCTTCTTTCTCGGGATCGGATGTGCTGATCTTCGTGAGCTCAAATCCTTCTACTACATCGATAAAAGGAGCATGAAATACCCGGCCGGAAAGTCCGTAGCCGATAATGCCTGTACGAATGTTGGTTGACATAGGTTGTTAAGTTAAAAGTGAAAAGTTAAAAGTGAAAAATTTGACAATTTGATGATTTAACGATCCCGACAAGTCGGGACAAGTAGTGACAATTTGATGATGAAGCCAATTCAATTTTTCAACAGAAAACCGACCAGTTTCTCCATAGCCAATGCGCGGTGGCTAATACTGTTCTTTACTTCGTTGCCCAATTCAGCAAAGGTTTTATCATACCCGTCAGGCATGAAAATGGGATCGTATCCGAAACCGGTCGTACCCCGTTTTTCTTCGATGATCTTCCCTTTGATCACTCCATCAAAAAGATGCTCTTTTCCGTTGATGACTAATGCAATCACAGTACGGAATTGTGCTGACCGATTTTCTGCCCCCTTTAAAGCCGAAAGTAATTTATCCATATTGTCTGCCGGGTTGCAACCATTTCCCGCGTACCGTGACGAGTAGACACCGGGTGCACCATCCAGTGCTCCCACTTCCAGCCCGGTATCGTCGGCAAAGCAGTCGTAACCATATTTCTCCCTGACAAATCCGGCTTTGATCAGTGCGTTTTCCTCCAGGGTACTGCCTGTTTCTTCGATCTCTTCATGACAGTCGATATCGGCGAGGCTGAGGATACGTAACCGTCCTCCTGTAATTTTCCGGATCTCGTCGAGTTTATGTTGGTTGTTGGTGGCGAAAACTATTTCCCTCATTGTTACTTTCTTATTTTTTGAGCCCTTTCCCTCTCGCGTTGTTTCAGCGCTGCTTCGCGCTTCCGCTGTCTCTCTTTTAATTCCTGTTCTCTTTGCCGGACCCTGGCTTCACGTTGCCGTTCCCGCTCTTTTATCAATTGTTCCCTGTTTTTGCGGGGTGCTGTTCCCTGCTGTTGTTGTAATGCTTTGGCAGCATTTTCTTCGAGTTTTCGTTTCAGCGATTCGGGTGTTTCCCGTTCAATCTGACGGGCTGGTTCTGTCCTGACAGTTTTCTCCCCGGATGTTATCCGTTCAGTCTGATACACCGGTTGCGGTTGAGAGGATATCTCTTTTTGTTCCGGAATAGTGACCGGAGATGTCTCCAAAGATACAATCTTTTCCGATTCTTTATCCCTTTTTTCTTCAATTTCTACCTTTTCATCTTTTATTATTGATTGGAAAGACACAGCAGCCGTTGCCATATTTTTCTTATAGAAAGTATTGTATTCATCCAATTTTTTCCCTGATTGTATGAGTCTCGTGTTCTCTTCGGAGATGATGACGGGAGTAGTTTCCCTAATGGCAGATAGGAAAAGAGAGTCGGAAAGTATTATCTCTGAGTATCGGGATACCTCTTCAAAAGACCGGAAAGATTCGATCTGAAGTGCTTCTACCCCCGGCAGATATATATAGGAGAAGTTAAATCTGCGGAGTTTGAAATGAGAAAAATTGAAATCGGCTATTGTGAAGAGAAGTTGGTTTTTATCGACCGAACCAGGTGCAAAGGTAAGCAAAAGGTAATGCAGCCCATTTTTATCGGGATTGAAAGGGATGACTTGCCCGTTCTTACTCTCAGTGGAGCCGATTGGAGTTGATTGCCATAATCCGTTTCGGGATCGCCATTGCCTGTGTAAAGCGGCATTTTCCGCTAAAGTTCTTCCTTCTGACAACCGTCCGTGGGTATTTTGGCTGTGCTGTGTATTTCCGGCAATTGAATCGGTTGCAACCATAACCGTAGTCATCTCCTTTTGTGCTGCTTTATTATCAGGTCCGGAAGGGCGAAAAACCTGTGGCAGAGAGTCATTTGCTATAGCTGATTGCCAGAGAGTAGCGTTTGATACAAGTTCGGAGGGGGTACGAAGTCCTTTCACCTCTTCAAAGGCACGATGGGCTTTGTCCTTTTTCCCGGTCATTGCATAGATTTGCCCAAGCAGGAATTGTAATCTTTTTTTCCTGAGATGGTCGGATTCCTGTGCTATGGTTTTTTGTAATTGAGGGATCGCTTCCGGAAACTCCTTTTTCCGTATCAAAAAATAAGTGTAATGTTCGGCAAACAATCTGTCCATATCTGCGGATAATTTTTTATTTCTTAATGCATAGATTGTCTGTTCTGCTTCGTATGTTCTTTCCGTTTCCGTATATATCCGAAGCATCCATATCTCCGTTTCATCCTCCACGTCGGGATCGTGACCGAACTGGCGCAGCATCCCGGAGAAGACCGTCAGCGCCTCGTCATAATCACCATTCTGCAAAAGGGCTTTTCCCCGTAGCATCCATACATTTTTCAGGAATGGATTGAATTCCTCCTGCCGTAGCCATTGCCGGTATTCCTGAGAGTGGGCTTTAGCAGGATCGCGACGCGGCTTTGCCGTGATGGAGTGTTCACGGATGGCTTTTTCGGTTTTTTCGATCACCGGATCGAAAATCCCTTCGGAGGACGATTTTTCTGCATTAGGGAGTGAAGGGTAGAAGGGAAGCAATTCCCCATAGTTTTCATGAAAATTCTCCGCTCTCCCTTTTAAAATCTCGTGGTAAGCCTCTTCGGCATTGAAATAGATATTGTAGCGTGTGGTGAGTTCATGATAGGCACGTGTGGCTGTCGTATTTCTTCTGGTGGTACATCCCGTAAAAAGAGTGATACAGGCCAATATCCATAGTATATGCCCTGTTTTTTCTTTCCTCCTTATTCTTTCTGTTGACAACACTGGTGATCTCCTTTCCGGGTAATTATCTCTTTTAATTAACTCGAAAAATAGAATTTTATTGTCCTATCGTGTGTTTGAAACTAAATGGAATACCAACCCTATTGGAATAAACAGAGTTTTTGTCTCTACGGTATCTCTTGTGGCGCAGTCTTTAATGTTTTACCGGTAACAACTTTTATTGCCTTGGCAATAAAAAACATCATGATAAGCACAAAAATGATAAATGCGCCGGAAGGTACATTCAGATAATAGGAGAGTAACAATCCTGTTACACAACCTGTAAAGCTTAACAGGATTGAGAGAGAAATTATTTTTGAATAGTTCACCGTGAAGAGGTTGGCTGTCATCTGCGGCACTGTGATCAGGGACATCAGCAGTACGATTCCCACCAACCGGATGCTTAATACGATGGTAACGGCAATGAAAAGCATCATCGCATATTCGATAAACTGTGTGGGTAAGCGTCGGGTTTGTGCAAATTCGGTATCGAACGATACGGAAACAATAGCATGATAGAACAGGATAAAGAAAAGCAGGAGGATCAACGATAGGACGAGCAGGGCGGTAATATCACTACGAGTGATGGTAAGGATATTCCCGAAAAGGTACTCCGACAGGTTGGGCGCATAGCCGGGTGTGAGGAAGGTGAGCACTATCCCGATGGCCATCCCCAATGACCAGAAGACGGCAATGGCCGAATCTTCACGTACACCCTGTTTCTGTGATAACCATTGGATGCCGAATGCCGAGAATATGGAGAAAACCATAGCCGACAAAATGGGAGAGAGGCTGAAATAGAACCCTATCCCCAATCCTCCTAACGAGGCGTGGGTTATACCGCCGCTGATGAATACCAATCTTTTGGTGACTACGTAAGTGCCTATGATACCACAGGCAATACTTGCAAAAAAACTGCCTAGCAGAGCATTGCGAAAGAAAGCATAATCCAGGAGTTCAATGATATTCATCCGGTCAGCAGGCGTGCATTTTTTGTGCCCTCAATTCATTGACGAACATCAGCACTTCGTCTTTCAACTGGTCAGGAAGGGAAATATCCCTCATTTGGAGACTCCTGATCCAGCGTGGCTTTTCTTCGTCGAGTACGGAATAAAAGACTTCCCGGAATTCATCTATTTCATTGGCTGCATAGCCGTCAGAATCGCGGTGAGCATACCGGTCGAGCTCTTCATCGTCGAAATATTCCGGTTTCTCTGCAAAAGCAGCGATCAGACTATCCCGCTCACATGTTTCATGTGCACCGCAACAGCCGCTATCTCCCAGATTTATGGAAGGGGGAGTTGCCTCACGCTCCTTATTGTTCCCTTTCCTGCGTTGCAGGTAGTTGGAGATTGTGAGTGCCACAACGAAAAAGAGTATAATGCCTGTGAAAAGGAGTAAACTTTGCATAATAATTACCTTTCTTCAATTGTAAATCCCGCCTGTTTCAGGTCGTTCCAAAAATCAGGGTAGGATTTGGATACTACTTTAGGATCATTGATAATGAGTGATCCGGACACAATGGCTCCGGGAGCCAGTGACATGGCCATCCGGTGATCGTCATAAGTGTCGATGGCCGGTTCTTTTTCCGGCAGACACCGTTCTCCGTCCCACTCCAGCATCCCGATTTCATTCTCCTTAAGCAGGTAGCCCGACTTCTTCAATTCGTTGATCAGTGCGGCCACCCTGTCAGTTTCCTTTATCTTCAGGCTTTGAATCCCGGAGAAAAGAAACGGTATGCCTTTAAAACAACAAGTGGCGGCAAAAGTTTGTGCCAGATCCGGCTCATTTACAAAATCGTGGAAAAATTTTTTGGTTCCCTTTTTTGTATTTCGGATGATAATGCCTTCCGGGACGAATTCTGTTGTAACCCCCAAATCGCTGAACAGGTTGGTCACGTTGGAATCGCCCTGAAGGCTGTTTCTTCCTAAGCCTTTTAACGTTACTTCCGCCCCGGGGATAAGGGATACCATCTCATACCAGTAAGAGGCGGCAGTCCAGTCCGGTTCCACCACAAACTCTACAGAGTTGTACACCTGCGGTTTCACGACGATGTCGTTACCGTCCCACTTAGTCTGTACCCCGCATTTCTCCATCATGCTGACAGTGAGGTGTATATAGGGCTTCGATACGATTTCATTTTCGATATGCATCACCAGTCCGTTTTCCATTCCGGGCGCTATCATCAGTAAGGCAGATATAAATTGCGAGCTGATATTGCCCGACAGGTAGACTTCGCCTCCTTTTAGCCTTTTACCTTTTATTTTCAAGGGTGGATATCCCTCTTTTTCCAAATAATCAATTTCGGCTCCTAAGGCTATAAGTGTCTCCACCAGCGGATAAATGGGCCTTTCATGCATCCGCTTCGAGCCTTTGATGATCCATTCGCCTTCCATTCCTGCCAGAAAAGCTGTCAGAAAACGCATGGCGGTACCGGCAGCCTTTATATCGAACTGGTTGGATTTGGAATTGAATGCGTCTATGAGCACTTGTGTATCTTCACAGTCCGACAGATTCCTGATCGGGTAAGGACTCAAACTCAAGGCATTCAGAATAAGTGCCCTATTGCTCATACTCTTGGATGCGGGAAGCTGCACGGTTGTGCGCAGGGCATCGGGTGGGTATATTTTATATTGTAACGGCATTTGCGGGTGAAATATTGATACAAAAATAATACTTTAAACCGAAGGTTGAGCGGTTTATTTCCGCTTTTACTTTGTTTTAATTGATTTAAACTTTTTTCTCTTTCAACTACCGCGTTATGCGGCCAATCCGTAGATAAAAATAGCCAGCATGGCAGTAGGGACTACATAGCGTAACAGGAATATATAGGTTCTGAGAAATCCTATGCCAAATTTGAGCGTCCTTTCATTGGTGAGTTGTGCATATACAAGTCTGCGGTTGAGATACCATCCTACGAAAAGAGAAATGAAGAAACCGCCTATCGGCAGCATGAATTTGGCAGAAGCAACATCGAGGAAATTGAAAAACGATGAGGAGAACGAGGCGAAGATGCCTAAAATGATTACACCTGCAGTGACCAATAGTGTACTTTTTCTACGTGAAATGTGATATTCTTCGTGGATATATACCGTGACTACCTCCATCAGGGAAATAGTGGATGTAAGGGCTGCGAGTGCCAACAGGCAAAAGAAAAGGGTGCTCCAAATCATAGAACCCGCCATCTGGTTGAACAATTCGGGTAATGTGATAAAGAGTAATCCCGGACCGCCGGCTACCAGTTCGTCGACAATGGTGCCGGGATTGGTTGTCAACGCGAATGCCGCGGGAAAGATGACCACACCGGCGAGAATGGCCACCAGTGAGTCGAGAACGGAAACCTGTACTGCTGTTTTTACAAGTGGAGTCTTATCATTGAAGTAGGATCCGTAAGTGATCATACAACCCATGCCGAGGGAGAGGGAGAAGAAAGCCTGTCCCATGGCATCGAGGAAAACGGTCGATTTTACATGCGCCAGGTCGGGCTTGAAAAGGAAATTGAGTCCTGCTATAGCACCGTCAAGGGTAACCGAACGGATGGCCAGTATAATAAGTAACAGGAAGAGTAATGGCATTAAAATCTTGGCAGATTGCTCAATCCCTTTCTTCACGCCGGAAAGGATAAAGAATGCAGTGAGAAGTGTAAAGATAATCATCCAGATGATTTGTTTGGCGGGATTACTTTGCAATTCTATGAAGTTGGCCGAAAGATTATCCACCCCAAAGAGATATCCCGAGACCGATTGGAAGATATAGACAAGTGTCCAGCCGCACACCACCATATAAAATCCCATGATGACAAATCCGGTGAGTACACCCAGCCTGCCGACCCATTTCCATTGGGTGCCGGGAGCCAGTTTGTGATAAGCACCGGCGGTATTGGCCCGGGAGGTCCTGCCGACCATGAATTCGCTTACCATAAGCGGTATGCCGAAAAACAAGATACAACCAATGTATACCAGGATAAAAATGGCCCCTCCACCATCAGCCGTCTGGCTGGGAAAACGCCAGATATTACCTAAACCTACGGCTGATCCTGCGGCTGTGGCGATTACTCCGATTTTTGATACAAATGTTGCTCGTTTATCAGACATAATATAGTTGCTTTCGTTAATTCTGATGATGGTCTTTTAAATTCTCCATTCTACCCCCTCTTTGGTGTCCTTTATCTCTACACCGATCGCTTTCAGTTCATCCCGGATTTTATCTGATGTACTCCAGTCTTTATTTTCCCGTGCCGTTTTACGGATGTCGATAATCAAATTCATCAATCCCTCTATCACGTCACTGCCGGCCATGCTTTTTGACTCGTCGAGCAATCCCAATACTTCGAAAATAAAGGTATGCATCAGTTTTCTCAATGCCTTCAGGTCGGCAGCGGTAAGGGTTTCTTTTTTGTCGTTAGCCGAATTGATGATACGTACCCCTTCAAACAGATTTGCGATCAGTACAGGACTGTTAAAATCATCGTTCATGGCGGCATAACATTTTTCCTCCAGTGCAGCGACATCTACCGAAGAGGAAGCGGACGGAGATAATTTCTCTAATACCGACAGGCTTTCCATCAGTTTTTTGTATCCTTTTTCTGCTGCCTGTAGCGCTTCGTTGGAGAAGTCGAGCGTACTTCTGTAGTGTGATTGCGCCATGAAGAAGCGTACTGTCATTGGAGAGTATCCTCTTTCTAATAAGGGATGGTCTCCTGTGAACAGTTCTTTGGGTAAGAAGCCGTTCCCGGCTGTTTTGGACATGCGGGCACCGTTCACAGTGAGCATATTTGTATGCACCCAGTATTTGGCGGGTGCGGTGTGGTTGCAAGCTTCTGATTGGGCGATCTCGTTGGTGTGGTGGGTTGCCTGGAGATCCATCCCTCCCCCATGTATATCGAAAGTAGTGCCCAGATACTTTGTACTCATTGCCGAACACTCTATATGCCAGCCGGGAAATCCCCATCCCCAGGGGGAGGGCCACTGCATCAGGGTTTCCGGTTTTGCCTTGATCCAAAGGGCAAAGTCGAGTCTGCCCCGCTTCTCGTCCTGTCCGCCTAGTTCCCGTGTCCCTTCCAGCAGGTCTTCCATCTTTCGGTTAGTGAGTTGGCCGTAATCATGCTCTTTGCTGTATTTCTCCACATCGAAATAGACAGAACCGTTTACCTCATAAGCGAACCCCGCGGCCATGATCTTTTTGATCATCTCTATCTGCTCTATTATATGCCCGGTGGCAGCCGGCTCTATGCTGGGAGGAAGTGTGTTGAAGAGTGCCATTACGTCATGGAAGCCAATAGTGTATTTCTGTACGATCTCCATCGGTTCCAACTGCTCCAGTTTGGCCCTTTTGGCAAATTTATCATCACCCTCATCCCGGTCGCCCTCCAAATGGCCGGCATCGGTGATGTTACGCACATAGCGTACCTTGTATCCGAGATGGAGCAGATACCTGTATATCATATCAAAAGAGATGAAAGTGCGGCAATTCCCGAGATGTATATCGCTGTAGACAGTAGGTCCGCAAACATACATACCCACAAGAGGGGGATGCAGCGGTTCAAATGGTTCTTTCGTCCTACTGAGTGTGTTGTAGATCATCAACCTCTTTTCCTTTTCTTCGCTCATAATGAATGATGTTTTTTTTAAGAGAGGCAAAAATACAAATTATAATAGAATAATATGTAAAAGTAAAGTGGGAATGTGGAAAAGTGGGAAAGCGGAAAGGTGCCTGAGTGGTTAGGCGGCTAAGTGGATGAGTGGACTGAAATGAATTGGAAATAGAGAATTGAAAATGGAAAATCGACGGAGTCAAATCTTGAAAAAGAGTCACATTTATGAGGCTGTTTTGTATATTTTTAATATTTTTGCGGCTTCTTTGGATTCACTTAAATATTAAAACAAAAAGTCTTTATGGTACGAAACATTGTTCTATCCCTTGCTATTTTATGTGCTGCAGGGACTATTCAAGCGCAGAACCTGCAACTGCACTTCGATTCCCGTCATTCATTGTATGGAGATAAGATAGGTGCTCCTGTCAATTATCTTACCGCTACCTTTGAGATGTTTAAACCCGACCAGTGGGGAAGTACTTTCATGTTCGTGGATTTCGATTTCAATTTCGACAAACGTAATCCCGGACTTGCTTATGCCGAGATAGCCCGCGAATTTAAGATTGGCGATTTTCCTTTACTGCCCCATATTGAATACAATGGCGGATTGGGATTAGTAAGAGGGCTGGATGGCGTTGGTTTTTCCATTCCAAGTTCTTATCTGGGTGGATTTGGTTATCCGTTCCAACTGGGTAATTTTTTCATGAGTACTTACGTGGCTTATAAACTGAATGCTTTCCAGGAGTTAAGCCATGATGCGCAGTGGACACTTACATGGAGCTCTACCCTTGCCGGTGGCAAGCTTTCACTGGCCGGTTTCCTGGATATCTGGAGTGAAAACAAGAATCGTACCGGAGAAGGAGACGAAAAGGGGAAGAAGATGGTTTTGCTAAGCGAACCCCAGATATGGTACAATATTACACCCCAATTTGCTATTGGAAGTGAGGTAGAGGTGAGTTATAATTTTGTTATCGGGACAAATAGCTTTTATGCTATCCCTACGATAGCTACCAAATGGAATTTTTAATCTAAATCCCATAAAATCATGCTGGAAAAATTATTCAAACTGAAGCAACATAAGACAACTGTACGGACGGAACTCGTGGCGGGAGTCATTACTTTTCTTACCATGTCCTATATCCTGGTGGTGAACCCCAATATCCTGGGAGCGACGGGAATGGACAGGTCAGCACTTTTTACCGCAACAGCACTTGCAACTGTATTAGGTACACTTTTTATGGCGTTTATCCCTAATCTGCCGGTGGCACAGGCGCCGGGCATGGGGTTGAACTCCTTTTTTGCATTTTCAGTGGTGATAGGATTGGGATATACCTGGCAAATGGCCTTGACGGCTGTCTTTATTCAGGGTATTATCTTCGTACTTCTCACCCTGTTCAATATCCGTGAACTGATAGTGAAGAGTATTCCGGGTACTATTAAGAATGCTATCCCGGTGGGTATCGGGCTCTTTATCACTTTGCTCGGTCTGCAAAATGCGGGATTGATTGTGAAGGATGAAAATACGATGGTCACATTGGGTGCCATGTCTAATCCTCACGTATGGGTAGCTTTGTTAGGACTTATCCTCACTGCGGTACTCTTTTACAAAAAAGTGCACGGAGCTTTTCTTATCGGAATTGCGGCCGCTACTATTTTCGCAGTTATCCTCGGGCTGGTACACTTTCCTGAAGGAAGCGTGGTTGCGCTTCCTCCCGATATTTCGCCCATTTTCGTACAATTCGAATGGTCGAAAATTTTTACTTTCGATATGCTGATAGTGGTATTCACTTTCCTGTTCGTGAACCTTTTTGATACTATCGGTACTTTGTTAGGGGTAGCTTCTAAGATAGGCATTACTGATGAAAACGGTGACTTTCCTCAGCTTAAGCGCGCTCTCTTTGCCGATGCACTCGGCACTACCTTCGGCGCTGTACTGGGTACCAGTACGGTTACTTCTTATGTGGAAAGTGCTTCGGGAGTAGCTGTCGGTGGGCGCACGGGGCTGACCGCTCTTTCTACGGCATCCATGTTTGCCCTGGCACTATTCTTTGCCCCGCTCTTCCTGATGGTACCGGCTGCAGCTACTGCTCCCGCCTTGATTCTGGTAGGACTGTTTATGATCACTTCTGTAGTGAAGATTAATTTCGACGATATGACCGAAGCATTACCCGCATTTCTCACCATTGTGATGATGCCGTTTGCTTTCAGTATTGCTCAGGGAATTGTCTTCGGTATGCTCTCTTTTGTCTTCCTGAAAGCATTGAGTGGAAAGTTCAGACATATATCAGTCACCATGTGGGTAATCTTCGTGCTGTTTATTGCGAAGATGGTACTCGATGGAATGAACGTGCTTTAACCGGGATCGTTTGTGTATGTCGACTGAAATGACTACTTTTGCGGCCTAAATCAATATAAAATAGTAACAATAAATATCTTATGGCAACAACTGCTGATTTCAGGAACGGAATGTGCATCGATCTGGATGGCCAGTATTATTTTATCGTAGAGTTTCTTCATGTGAAACCGGGTAAAGGTGCAGCTTTTGTCCGTACTAAACTGAAAAATGTAACTACGGGTCGTGTGCTCGAAAAGACATTCAACTCGGGAGTAAAGGTGGATGAGGTGCGTATTGAACGTCGCCCGTTCCAGTATCTTTACCGCGATGATATGGGGTATAACTTTATGAATACCGAAACTTTCGAACAGATCCCCATTCCGGAAGAGCAGATCGAAGGAGTGCGGTTCCTGAAAGAGGGTGATGTGGTGGAAGTACAGATCCATGCTGAAAGTGGGACTATCCTTACGGCGGAGATGCCTGCACATGTGGTGCTTGAGGTGACTTATACCGAGCCGGGCATCAAAGGCGATACCGCTACTAACACGTTGAAACCCGCTACTGTGGAGACAGGGGCAGAAGTACGTGTGCCTCTCTTTATTAATACAGGTGAAAAGATCAAGGTAGATACCCGTGATGGTTCATACGTTGAGCGTATCAGAGGGTAGTTGTAATAGCTTCAGGCTTATGGATTTCTGCTATACATTCGATTTTCTTGTCCGGTTGCAGATAAATAACGACCGCAACTGGTTCCATGAGCATAAATTCGAGTATGATGAAATCCGGGCCGATTTTGAAAACTTTATTAACAGGCTCATTGTGCCGCTTGCCCAACTCGATCCGGATATCGGATCGGTTACGGCCAATGAGTCTGTTTTTCGTATTTATCGCGATACCCGTTTCTCTCACGATAAAACACCTTATAAAACCCATCTCAGTGCCTTTATAGCAAACGGGGGAAAGAAAACCCGGTTTGCAGGCTACTATATCCATATTCAACCGGACGAATCATTCTTTGCCGGTGGTATTTATAGTCCCGACCCGGCTGCTTTGGAATCCATCAGAAACGAAATTTATCATCAGCCTGAGGAGATACGGAGTATTCTTGATAATCGGAAGTTCAAAAAAACTTTCCCCGAACTGTCTGTTGAAGATAGGCTTAAAAATCCTCCAAAGGGTTATCCGAAAGATTTTAAGGAAATCGAACTATTGAAAAATAAACACTTTATCACTCATTATCCTCTCGAAAATGAGTTTTTCCTGCAAGATGGGGTAATCGACCGGCTTGTGGAACTCTGCAAAATACAATATCCACTCAATGCATTCCTGAACAGGGCTGTGAAAGGTTGATAATTCTTGAAATGAATTTTCTGTACTGGCTTTTATGCTGTAACAACATTGTTTGTAACAAAGCTGTTTGTAATTTTGGGTATAATATATATTGTTTGATAATCTGAATAATATGCAAATCATTCTTTCACCTGCCAAGTTAATGGACTTTTCCGGTAAAGGGGGAGACATCAAATCGTCAAGACCGCTATTCCCGGAAAGAACCAAAGAATTGATAGCTGTATGCCGGCGACTGTCGGAAAGGGAGATTGCAACGGAAATGGAGATCAACGCCAAAATGGCGCATGAAGTATATGAATATTTCCAGACGTTTGATCTCCGGTCTACTCCGAAACAATCGGCCGCACTCGCGTATAACGGTATTGCTTATAAGGGTTTGAATGCCCATGATTTTTCTGCGGAAGATTTCGATTTCGCGCAGCGGCATCTCAATATCATCTCCGGATTATACGGTATTGTCCGTCCGCTGGATGCAATTAGACCTTACAGACTCGAGATGCAGAGAAAAATTGTGCCGCAAGGATATAAGACACTCTACGATTTCTGGCAGGATATGGTGAATGAGTATCTCTCGAAAAAACTCCGGAAAGGAGATAAAACCATCATCAATGTAGCATCCAAAGAGTACGCCAAGGTAGTCAGGAAAAACAAGTTGCCGAAAGGGACGAAAATCATTGATATCCAGTTTCTGCAGCAGGAAAATGACACATTGAAGCAGATTGTGGTGCATTCCAAGAAAGCACGCGGTTTGATGTCCCGTTTTATCATTAAAAACAGGTTGATTGATCCGGAGGAGGTGAAGGGTTTCGATTATGAGGGATATTTTTTCTATCCGGCTCTTTCGAAAGAGGATACCTGGGTGTTTGTGAGATAAACTAAAAACTAAAAGTTAATAGTGAGGAACTAATCGGGATTTTCTTTGTATATTTGCTCTGTTTACTCTGGAAATTAGCCGTTATGAGCAAGTTAAGTATCAAGCAATGGGCGGAGGAAGACCGTCCCCGTGAAAAATTACTGCTGAAAGGAGTTTCAGTACTTTCCGATTCGGAACTTCTGGCAATCCTTATCGGCTCGGGCAACGATAAACAAAGTGCTGTGGAGCTGGCGCAGCATATTTTGTCGGAAGCCGGTAATGACTTGAACCAGTTGGCGCGGATGAGTGTGTCAGATCTGATGAATAATTTCCGGGGAATTGGTCAGGCCAAAGCGGTTACTTTAATAGCCGCACTTGAGTTGGGACGACGGAGAAAGGCCGTTGAAACGCCCCAAAAGAAGAAAATCACTTCGTCGAGGGTTGCCTATGAGCATTTCTATCCCCTGCTTTCCGACTTGAACCATGAGGAGACATGGGCATTGCTGACCGACCGGTCGAATAAGGTGTTGAGTTCTATTCAGGTGAGCCGTGGCGGCATCTCGGGAACGGTAGTAGATATACGGTTGGTGCTGAGGGAGGCGCTCAGCCGGTATGCATCCGGGATTATTCTTGGACACAATCATCCCTCAGGACAATGCCGGCCAAGCCCCCAGGATACGCATCTAACCAAAAAATTAAAAGAGGCTGCCCAGTGGATGGATATCTCTCTGCTCGACCATATTATCGTCTGTGGTGATAGTTATTTCAGTTTTGCAGATGAAGGAATTATCTGAAGCAACTAAACAATATGCCGGGCAATCGGTTTAATAAAAAAATGAGATTATGAACGAAGAATTACAAGCTTTGCAAGATAAAATAGTGGTGATGCTCCGTACGGTGTATGACCCCGAAATCCCTGTGAATATTTATGACTTGGGAATGATTTATGATGTGGATATTGATGAAGAGAATAATGTGACCATTGAGATGACCTTTACCTCTCCCAGTTGTCCCGCAGCCGATTATATCCTGATGGATGTGCAATTGAAGGTGGAATCGATCCCCGAGGTGAATAAAGTGGATCTGAATCTCACTTTCGATCCCCCGTGGGATCGGTCGATGATGAGCGAGGAAGCATTGTTGGAGCTGGGAATGATGTAGGACAGGTTAAAGGGATTGTTGAATAATTGACCGTGAGAGATAAAATCTATTTTCTTGCCGATGCCCATCTAGGATCCAAATCGCATGCCGACTCCATTGAGACGGAACGAAAACTATGCCGCTGGCTCGATAGCGTGAGGGATGATGCTGCTGTGATTTTTCTGATGGGAGATATCTTTGACTACTGGTATGAATACCGGTATGTGGTGCCAAAGGGTTTTACACGTTTGCTGGGTAAGCTGGGCGAGATGACCGATTCGGGGATAGAAATCCATTTCTTTGCGGGCAATCATGACCTGTGGCTGACAGACTACCTTTCCAAAGAGTGTGGGATGATCCTGCATTTGGAACCCTATATCACCGAAATAGAAGGGAAAAAATTTTTCCTTGCCCACGGTGACGGTTTGGGTGATGACTCCCGTTCGTTCCATCTTCTCCGGAAACTATTTCACAGTAAATTCCTTCAGAAATGTTTTTCAGGCATTCATCCCAGATGGACCATCCCATTGGCGCACACATGGTCGAACAGCAGCCGTGAGAGTGGGGGGATGACGCCCTATCTGGGAGAGGAGCGGGAGCACTTGATCCGTTTTGCGAAAGATAAGCTAAAAGAGATGCCCGAAATCAACTACTTTATATTTGGGCACCGTCACATTCTGGTCGATCTGCCTATTGCTGAGCAGAGCCGCGTGATCATGCTGGGCGACTGGATCACTCTTTTTTCCTATGCGGAATTTGATGGTGAGGGTGTAGAGTTAAAACAATTCCTCTAAGTGGGGCCGCTATTGTTTCCACTTTCTGCTATATCCTTAGTCGCTGAAAGAAATCCCATATCACAATTCCTGCAGTCACTGATACGTTGAGGGAATGTTTGGTGCCGTATTGGGGGATCTCAATGCATCCGTCCGATGCATCAATTACCTCTTGTGCGACACCATGCACTTCATGACCGAAGATCACCGCATATTTTTTTTCTTTATCCAATTCAATATTCTCCAGCGAGATGCTGTTTTCAGCCTGCTCAATGGAGAAGACGATATATCCCTCTGCTTTCAATGCTTCTACAGCCGAAAGAGGCTCCTCGAAGTAACGCCATTGTACCGAATCTTCAGCACCAAGAGCTGTTTTGTGAATTTCCGCGTCGGGTGGTGTGCCGGTGATGCCACAGAGTAAAATCTCTTTTATCCGGAAGGCGTCCCCGGTACGGAATACCGACCCTATGTTATGCCGGCTCCGTACATTGTCGAGCACGACAGCCAGTGGTATCTTCTCTGCTTCCCGAAATTCCTCGACGGAGATGCGGCTGAGTTCTTCTATCTTTAGTTTTCGTCGTTGCATAAAGAATAAAATTGTCTATTTTAGCACTGCACGAATCACAAACCAGACGTGATGGAAAAAGGTGGAGATATGTCCGTAATATTTTGCCATAATACGGTAACGTTCTTTCAAAGACGCTTTGTGATTGGCCGTGGTCATCCCTTCGTTCAGGTAGTTAACCAGTGTGAGACGGGTGTTGTGGATAGAGGTGGCTTTTTTCATCATGCGGATACACCAGTCGAAATCGGAAGAGAAGCGGTAAGAGAGGTCATAAGGCTCCGTCAATTCCCGTTTCACAATAAAAGCCTGATGACAGACCAGCATTCCCTGTTTAAAACTCTTCCATGTGAGCCTGCCGGGTGCTTTCAGCCGGCGCATATGGAGAAAGCTGCCTTTATCATCCACAATGGCTGTCTCTCCATAGAGGATATCCGGTAGCTTGTTCCTGTCGAATGACTGCATCATTCTTTCCACTGTATCCGGTGCATAGAAGGTATCGCCCGCATTCAGGAAGCAAAGATAATCGCCCGAGGCCATCCCGATGGCTTTGTTCATGGCGTCGTACAGACCCTGGTCGGGTTCACTGACCCATTTTAACCTCTTTTGTACACTTGTCCGGTTTAGAATACTCCCCTCCTTTTGTATGTTCAAATCTCCCTCTGAATATTCCTGTATTATCTTTAATGTTCCGTCGACCGATGCTCCATCCACAATCAAGTGCTCCATATGGGAATATGTCTGTTCCTGCACGCTTTTCAGTGTGCGTTCAACCGTTTTCTCGGCGTTCCAGGTGACGGTGATGACGGATAGTTTCATTATTTTCGGGCGTATATGGCAATGTACGAAGATAATAATTTCCCTTTTACAGGGAATAGTTTGAGGGCATAGCTCAACATCTTAACCCATTTTCTCCTCTTTTGATTTTCCGGTTTTGGTTCGAGCCAGACCATTGGTTTTCCGAGATAACCTACAGAAACATCATAAAGATTGAATGACTGCATGATTTCTTTCAGGTAGGATATTTTCATCGATTGCAGATTGTGGGAGTCCAGGTTTTCCCTGTCGAACCGTCGCTGGAGTTCTCCGTTCAGACCCAGGAAGTTGGGGATGATAATCAACAACTGCCCTTTTTCCGAAAGGAGGTCAATATGTCGGGTAATTGCATCCCGTGTATCTTCGAAGTGTTCGATAAAACCCGACGAAAAAACCACATCATATTTTTTTTCTGATGAAAATGCAAAGAAATCGTTGTCGATGCATTGGATGGTTCCTTCCGGCAAATCGTTGATTTTCTCGAAATTGCGGACGATCTCTTTATTGATATGGAAATCGAGTATGGTTACGTCCCGGATGCCTCGACGGTAGAAATAGGCAGCATTTACCCCCGGAAAGCCGCCAATCTCGATAAAGTTTATTCCCCTTGTCAGCTTCGGCATGAACCTTTCGAACACCACTTTTTTTGGTATCTTGTCGTATTGGTAATTCTTCCAATACTTGTCCCAGTATTCTTTATCGGTTATACTGTTATTCTCCTTCATACTCGTAAATTTCCTTGTATTGTTGTGCGACTTTCTCCTGTGAGTATTCCTCTGTCACTTTCCCCCGGGCGTTGATGGAGAGCGTTTCGAAATCGGCCTCAAACAATGTCCAGATCAGTCCGTTTGCCAAATCCCGTGCGTTTCTGTATTTGGCCACGTATCCGTTCTTCCGGTGATCGATCATTTCCGGAATTCCCCCGATATGAAAACCTACACAAGGCGTGCCGCAGGCCATTGCCTCCATAATGGTATTGGGCAAGTTCTCATAGAGGGAGGGAGTGACGAACAGGTCGACGGCATTATAGAGTTCCGGCATCTGTCGGGGAGAAATATATCCCATGCTCCTTGCCGGCAGGGCAAGTTGTTTTTCTATCTCTTCCCCCCCGCCTCCTGCAATAAGAAAAAGCAGGTTTTCCGAATGGTGTGCCATCAATCCGGCTGCCTCCACCAGATAGTCCATCCCTTTACGCTTGTCGGCTGCCTTCACTGCCGCGAACAGGATAATCTTTTTATCAAGTGGCAAATTCAGTTTTTTACGTATTTCGCTTTTATCCATTGGACGGTAGGTGGCGGTATCAATAGGATTGGGGATAGAAGTGACCCTCTGCCCCCATGTAAGGGGGCTCTGTCCGGCCAACTCCCGTAACCAGTGGCTACATGCTGTAAAAGTGATATTGCCGGTTAAGTAGGTAGAATGCTTCCGTTTGAAAATAATATGTGAGAGGTCGTTTCGGGAGGGTGCCTTCAGATAAGGACAATGCCCGCACCCGAAGGTATAGGCGTCACAGGCGCCGGCATGGTGGCAGATGCCGGTAAACGGCCACATATCGTGCATTGTCCATACCACTTTTTTCCCGGAGGAGAGGATTTTTCCTATCTCTTTGATGGAGAGCATCCCCTGGTTTATCCAATGTAGATGGATAACGTCAGCCTCTTTGAATTCGGGAAGTTTTGTAATCGATACTCCCATATTAGCGATTGAGACATCGAATAGGTTCTCTCTTGACAGGCGATTGTAAAGATAAATAACACCACGTTCCCAATAGAACCGGAACGTATTCCTCTTTTTGCTTCCCGCAGTAAATACCGCCGTGTCACTTCCCAGTTTGGCACGCACCACCATCGAGGCATCGCATCCTGCATGGCGCACTGCATGTAATAACCGGGTTGCGGCTATGGCCGCTCCTCCCTGTATATCGTATGTACTGATAAAAAGTACTTTCATTTCCGGATATTCAAACGTAAGATTACAAAAATAGTGAATTTATAATTATCCTCTTGGATATATTTACCGAGATAGCCCAAAAAGATCTACTCTATGGATAATATCCAATGATGTTTAGTAAAACCGATACTTCCCGTAACAAAAAGTTGCGTATTTTTGCAGGATGATTTGAGATCGTCTGAATGTAATTGGACTACCCTGTTTATTAATCTATATCGTAAATGGCTGATTCCGCACTGAAGAAAAAAACAACCCGTTCGCTTTTCTGGAGCTTTATTGATAAGTTCGGGCAGCAGATACTCAACTTTGTGAGTATGCTGGTGCTGATGAATATCGTGGTGCCGGATGCTTACGGATTGATCGGGTCGCTGGCTGTATTTACAGCGTTCTCCACTATTCTTGTCGACAGCGGTTTCGGTAGATCATTGTTGAACCGGAAAGAGGTTTCCCCGACGGAATACAGCTCCATTTTTTATTTTAACGTAGGACTGGGTGTTTTTATATATCTGCTCCTTTTCTTTCTTAGCCCCTTGATTGCCGGCCTGTTCAATGCTCCTGCGCTGATTCCGGTTGCGAGAGGCATGTTCTTGGCTCTTATCTTCAATGCTTTCGGGTTGATACCTTTAGTAGTTCTGACTAAAAATGCCGATTTTAAAAGACTTACGAAAGCCAATATACTGGCTTTGTTTATAGCAGATGTGGTTGCCATTGTTCTGGCTCTTACCGGACATGGTGTTTGGGCATTGGTTGCCCAAATCGTTTTATATGCATTTTTCAGGACGATATTTATGTGGCTGTATTCACCATGGAGGCCGGTTGCGGAATTCAGTCTTGGCCGGTTAAGATCCTTTTTCGGATTCAGTTATAAATTACTGTTGTCGTCGATGATTTCCACCACGGTGAATAACATCTATCCAAGCCTTATTGCCGTATTCTACCCGATGAACCAGGTGGCATTCTTCAATCAGGCAAAGAAATACCAGGAAATTCCTTTTCTGACGCTTTCCAATACTTTCCGGTCGGTAGGCATGGTAATCTTGTCGGAGATCAACGATCAGACGGAACGCTTGAAGAGGGTAGTGAGAAAGCTGATCAAATCGATTGCTTTTCTCTCATTCCCAATAGCTTTCTTAATGATACTGATTGCCGAGCCCGCTTTTTATATCTTGTTTAAGGAGAAGTGGTTGGCTTCAGTGCCTTATTTTCAGATATTGACATTGGCCGGAATGCTACTGCCTTTTACCATTATTTTTAACGAGTTATTCATCGCAAAAGAACGATCTGCTTTTTTTCTGGGGCTTGAAGTTGTAAAAGGAGTTCTATTGCTCCTGTTAATTCTTCTCTTTTTTTCGAAAGGTATTATGGGGCTGGCTATCAGTTGGGTTGTATATATGATTGTGACGTTAATTTTGTCGGTATTTTTTTCGGGAAAGGTCATTCAATATTCACTTCTTGACTTTGTGAAGGATACATTTCCCTATTTCTTTATGGCTGTAATCAGTACGGGAGTTTCCTATTTTTCCACTCGGAATATTGGGAACGATATTCTTTTTGTTGTTATAAACCCGGTGTTGATTATGTTATTCTATATTGGGTTATGTAAGTTATTCAGATTGGAGATGACAGAAGAAATTGAACAATGGTTTGCGGCAAGAAAAAAGAAAAAAGTGTCAAATGGATATTGAAAATCAAATAAATATAAAAATTCCGAGAGTTTAATCACAAACCACCGGACATAGAATTAATTTAAAATAATATTTGTTCAATGAAAACATTGCTTGAAGAAATCGGAAAAAAACTAGGATATAAGTATTTTCGTTATGGGATCCCATATCAAATAGAATGTAAAAAACACAAAAATGAGATTGATCATTTGAAATCTGTTTTGGCAGATGATTTGTCGAGAGATGTATTAAATGCGGCCATTAAATGCAGAATGACGCGAAATTATAAATATCTCAAGCCGTTTTACGATACCAATAATACCAAAGAGTTGTTGTTGAGTTCTGGAGATACTGTGTGTTTTGATCCGTCACAGTATTTTCCCAAAGATATTATCAAACTTTCAACAGAAGAGGTTTTTATAGATGGTGGTGGGTTTGTTGGCGATACAGCTTTGAATTTTATCGAACAGACTACCGGATATTTTAATAAAGTACATATATTTGAACCTATTAAACGTAATTGTGAGCAAATCAGAAAAAACATAACAAATTTATCCGATAAAGTAATTTTGCATAATTTGGGGTTGTATTCTTCCTGTGAAGAAACTTTTTTTGAAGATTCAGGCAGTGGCTCCCGCATTGGTAAAGGTAAAGAGTTAGTAAAACTTGTGGCATTAGACAATTATTTTTCCGAACAGGAACGTAGTGAAATCACATATATTAAATTGGATGTTGAGGGTGCAGAAATGTCAGCTCTTGAAGGGATGCAGGATACAATTATAAAATACAATCCTAAATTAGCAATTTGCATATACCATAAACCTGCAGATTTATGGGAATTGCCACTGTATATCCATAAACTAAACCCCAAATACAATCTTTATATCAGGCAACACCACCCTGTTAATGAAACAGTTTTATATGCTGTATAGAGTAGAGTTTTTTTTAATGCCTGAGCCCCTAACTCTTCAAAAAAGATATTGTATTCTTTCCCGAAACAAGTTTTCTTCTATGGAAGGGCAATGCAGCCGGAAATTGGTGTAGGACGATGTGCAGGTTCTGTCAAATTTTTAAATGTCTTTTGATTCTTCGTCTTACTTTTGCCCAAAACGAATAGGTCTTGTTATGATATCTTTCTATTGATTTTCGTGCTGCCTTATTTTCTTCTATTACCGGAATATTGATGGTTAGTCTATCGGTATATAGCTGAGTAGTATAAATATCCTGAAGACCACTGTGTATGCCACTCCCGTCGAATCCGATATTTCTTACCAACGATCTTCCGGCATTGACCGAAAGCATATCTTTCAGAAACAAGGAAGCATTCCAGCGAATGGCCCATGAATTGTTTTTCCCATTTACTTGTCTTTGTAACATCCGGGTATAGGGGTATTTGCCATTGAAGTCAAACAATCTGGATAGATTGCGACTTTTTATTTCGTTTAATAGTGCTTCTCCGTCAGGGTTGAATTCTTTCCATGCCCTTTTCCAGGTAGCCCAGCCCCAACTTCCTGTCCACTTTATCAAAAAGGTTTCCGGCAATTCCGGAAGAGGATAGCAATATCCATGTATATGTCCGATTCTGTTTTCGTTCTCGAACATATCCAAGGCTTCGTTCATGAATGTGAGAAAATAGGGGGATGTTGACAGGTCATCTTCAATCACGATCACTTTGCCATACTCCTCAATCACCTTGGTTACACCGTCGATAATATTCTTTGCCAGTCCAACATTGTGGGTATTCTCGATAAGGTGAACTGCCTTGAATCCTTCAATAGGGCGAATGATTTCCCGTACCGCCTCCACATCTTTTTTATCTGTTTCATTCTTGTAGCCATCCGAAAATATAAATAGTTCACTTTTACTACAAAGGGCGTTATCCTGTAGTGCCTTCAATGTCTGTAGTGTATGGGAGGGACGGTTGTATGTGAACAAAAGTATAGGCGATAGGGACATTGGTGTGCGGATTTAAAAATCGGTTTTAGAGGACAATATATTCCGCTGTAATACCTGTAGCGAGACCTGTTTTCCCACCTTGATCCCTTTGCGGCTCAGATGTGCTTCTACAGTCTGGTAGGCCAGTTCCGGGTTGTTATTGTCACCACTGAGGTGGCAAAGCCAGATATTCCGGAGATCAGACGAATAGTTATCGGCCAGGAACTCGGCCGTTTGCCGGTTGCTCAGGTGCCCTGATCCGGAGGTGATGCGTTGTTTCAGCGGGTAGGGGTAGCGACCGTTATTCAACATCTCTTCATCATAATTGCTCTCAATGACGAGATGATTGGCTTTGCAAATATAATAAGCTACTTCGTCGGTAATGGTACCCACATCGGTGGCGAGAGTAAACCGGTGGTTGCCGAACCGGATAAAATAGCCGGAGTTATCCACACTATCGTGGGGTACATTGAAGGCTGTGATTTGGAAATCTTTAATTTGAAATGGGGTTCCTTTTTCAATATATATGGTTGACCCGTTAAGGCTGTTGCGGACAAGGGGATGATTTATAATCGCCTTGTGTACTTCACGGGTGGCATAGACCGGGATATGCAGTTTTTCTCCCAGATAGCCTACCGATTTGATATGGTCGTAGTGGTCGTGTGTGACCAGGATTGCCATGATCGAAGAGAAGTCGATCCCATAGTGGGCAAGCCGCTTCTTGATGACACGCGGACCGATGCCGGCGTCGATCAGGATGCCGTAGCGGGAATTCCCCAGATAGTAGCTGTTGCCGCAACTACCGCTGCTCAGGCTGAAAAAAGAGAATCGTTCCGATGGAAAAAGTTCATACTGCATACTTACGAATGTGCCAATGTTACTGATGTGCCAATTGTCAATTATCAATTACTAATTGAGATAGCCGATGAATAGTGCGGTTGTATTGCCCGATCATTTCATTGACAACCTGCCCTGCAGGGATGATCTCTTTTATATGTGAGGCGATCTGTCCGATCTCCAGTTCACCTTCTGTGAGGTCTCCTTCAAAGATACCCCTTTTTGAACGCCCTTTGCCTAATAGTTCGCGCAATTCTTCGGGGGTAGCGCCCCGGTCTTCCAGTTGCTGTACCTGTTGGTAGAACTCATTTCTTACCAGTCGTGTGGGACTCAGTTTCTTGAGTGATAATACCGTATCTCCTTCATTCAGGGAGATGCACCGTTGTTTGAATGCTTCACTGGCAGAACTTTCATTGGTCAACGCGAACCGTGTACCTACCTGTACTCCTTCCGCGCCCAGGGCAAACGCTGCAGCCATCGCTTCGCCCGAGCCGATCCCCCCGGCAGCAATCAACGGCAGATCTATAGCCTTTCTCACCTGTGGTATCAACGCAAAAGTGGTAGTTTCTTCGCGACCGTTATGCCCGCCGGCTTCAAATCCTTCGGCGACGACAGCGTCGACACCGGCTTCCGCACATTTAATGGCAAACCTGGAACTCGACACCACATGCGCTACTTTTATTCCTGCCGATTTGAGTGTCGCTGTCCAAGTTTTAGGATTGCCGGCCGAAGTGAAAACGACAGGTACTTTCTCTTCGAGGATAATCTGCATGATCTCTTCGATTTGAGGGTACATCAATGGTACGTTCACCCCGAACGGTTGTCCTGTGGCCGCCTTGCACTTTTGGACATGTTCTCGTAATGTCCCGGGATGCATCGATCCCGCCCCAATCAGTCCCAGCCCTCCGGCATTGCTGACTGCAGCCGCTAATTTCCAGCCGCTGCACCATACCATTCCTGCCTGGATGATAGGATAGCGAATACCAAAAAGGGCTGATATCCGGTTTATGCTCATGTTTATGATATTTAACTACGTTTCACTCCGTTGAACGTTGTTTGTTGCTTGAAGTTACAAAGATAGCAACCTCCCGACGATTTTCCCTCATTGTCGTAGGACAAAATCAATTTTGCTTATTGGAATCGGTTTTGGAAGAGGTCGTCTATTCCCGTTTATTCCCACCTCTATCCATCCAAATTTCAAATTTCGTTACATTACAGTTTCAATTTTTTTAGTAGCTTTGCATATTCAATGTGACTAATGTGCCGATGTGTCAATATGCCAATAAGAATACTGTAAGTGGTAATTAATAATTGGTAATTAGTAATTGCTAATTTGTAATTGAAAATTATATGAACGTCCTTCTTCTTGGTTCCGGTGGACGCGAGCATGCGTTGGCCTGGAAAATTCAAAAGAGCAGACTCCTGAATAATCTGTATATTGCTCCCGGCAATGCGGGTACCGCAACGTTAGGGACAAATGTCGCCATTGATGTGACGGATTTCGGTGCGATGAGACAGTTTTCACTTGATAATGATATCGATATGATTGTGGTTGGTCCGGAAGTCCCTTTAGTGGAAGGGGTTTATGACTACTTCCATGAGGACGAAGATATCTGTCATATTGCTGTGATTGGTCCCTCCAGGGAAGGTGCTCAATTAGAAGGGAGCAAGGATTTTGCCAAAAGATTTATGACCACTTATAATATCCCTACTGCACGTTTCAAGACAGTTACTCTTGAGAATGTGACGGAAGGGAATGCTTTTCTCGATTCGCTCCCTTCACCCTATGTGTTGAAAGCGGATGGCCTGGCGGCAGGGAAAGGAGTCCTGATCCTGAACGACCTGAATGAGGCGAAGCAGTCGCTTTGGGAGATGCTCAATGGGAAATTCGGCGCGGCTAGTAAAAGTGTGGTAATAGAGGAGTTCCTGTCGGGGATTGAGTGTTCAGTTTTCGTATTGACAGATGGAAGATCGTATAAAATTCTTCCGGTAGCAAAAGACTACAAACGGATCGGTGAGGGTGATACCGGGCTGAATACCGGAGGTATGGGGGCTGTGTCACCTGTATCTTTTGCTGATGACCTATTTATGGAAAAAGTGAGGAGACGGATCGTGGAGCCTACTATCGAAGGATTGCAAAAAGAAAAGATAGATTACAAAGGATTTATTTTCCTGGGCCTGATCAATGTTGAAGGGGAGCCAAAAGTGATTGAGTACAATGTTCGAATGGGTGATCCGGAGACGGAAGTGGTGGTACCTCTGATCAAGTCGGATCTTCTGGAATTATTTACTGCCGTAGCTACCGAAACATTAGATGAGAAAGTATTGGAAATAGACGACCGTTACGCTGTGACAGTGATGATGGTTTCCGGAGGATATCCAGGAAGTTATGAAAATGGAAAAATCATTGAAGGACTGAATGATGTAGAGGATAGCATTGTTTTCCATGCCGGTACAAAGAATGTGGGGGATAAAATTGTTACGTCGGGAGGACGTGTGCTTTCCGTTACTTCATACGGGAAAACCATGGATGAAGCCTTAGGGACATCTTATAAGAATATAGCGAAGATCCATTTTGAGAATGGCTACTTCAGGAAAGATATAGGCTTTGATCTCAGTATATAAAATCTAATGTGCCCATGCATTCTGTCGTCAGGTCATTCCGTGCAGCTTTTGTGGAGGGGCGTTTTGTTCCTCTGCTTGCCGCTTTCGGAATGATAGGTATGCGGGCTGCCCTGTTCTATACGCAGGGTTTACCCCGGATTGCCTCTCCCGGTGACAATTATGCGTGGGAACCAATAGCACATCTCTTTGCCCGTCCGCAGGTTTCACTGATTGCTTCTACGCTGGCTGTTTTTTTGATCGCATGGATCCTATCCCTGTTAAACGGTAGGTTCAATCTTATTCGTTCGCGGTCAAACCTGCCTTTTACCGCACCGGTATTCTTATTAAGCCTTCATCCCTATTTTTTGGTGATGTCGGGCGATTATATTGCTGTTATTTTTGTCCTTCTGGCATTCTTCCCACTTTTGGAGTCGTATCAGAAACCGGATCCATATCTTTGTTCGTTTCGCGCATCCATACTCATCGCAATGGCTTCACTGTTTCAGATCTATGCCTTTGTGTTATTTCCCTTATGGTGGATCGGAGAGCGGTCGATGCGGGGACCTCAGTTTCGTTCGTTTGTTTCGTCCTGGTTCGGTGTTTTCCTTGTGTACGTAACGTTGTTCTCTGTTTATTGGCTACTTGATGATATTCCCCGTTTCGTCAGGCCGTTTCTGCAGTTTGTCTCCTTTTCAATACCCGAAATCCCCCGGTTTTCTATTCTGGAATGGGGTGGAGTATTGTTTGTCGGATTGTTTTTTATATCCAATATGATTTTCAGTATCAGGATATATAGTCGTGATAAGGCGCTCACTCTTTCATTAATGCAGTTTGTGGTCTTCCTGATTGTTTTTCTATTGCTTCTTCAGATGGTGTACTGGCAGGAAACTTTTTTCTTCTTGTCGCTTTCCCTCACACTGGTCTCTTATCTGAACGCATATTTCTACTCAATAACGATTTCGAAAAACCATATTTATGTGGCATATGGTATGTTGTCGCTGATGCTGTTGTTATATCTCTCGCATCTTCTCCCTTCGATGGGTACCCTTCTATAAAACAAAAAACTATTTTCCTTTGTTTATTATATGATTATGTCACTGGTGATATGTGATTTCTGCTATATAAAGGATTTTATTTATGAAGGAGGATATATATGAAAAAGTTATCATTATTTAGTATTGCAGGACTTCTTTCAGTTCTATCTTTTTGTGCATGTGGAAGTGCCCAAACGGCGGTTGAGAAAGAGAAACTGGCAGCCGATGTGGGGAATGCGGTGAAAGTGCCCGATTTTACATTTAAAGCTACCTACGCCTATCCTACCGGTTACAAGTCGATTTATCTTTCACCCTATTATGATGTGAAAGTGTCGCCAGATACGGTGATAGCCTATCTGCCTTATTATGGCCGCGCCTACCGTGCGCCTATGGATCCGAGAGAAGGTGGATATCGTTTCACGAGTACGGACTTTGAGTATAAAGCAGATAAAGGAAACAAGAAAAGGAATTGGGATGTGGTGATCACATTCCGTGACCTGGATCGTCCCGTTACATTCCGCTTTGATATATGGGACAACGGAATGGCACGCCTCAGTGTGAACGATACGGATAGACAGCAGATATCATTTCAGGGAGATATTGTACTCCGGAAAGAAGAATGATTTCTGTCAAAAAACAAAAAAAATCCACCTATAAAGTGGATTTTTTTTGTTTTATAGTAAGACCCAAAGATTTATAATTTCTCCGCAAGAGCCACCGGCAAATAGAACGTATCGTTCTTATCGATATAGACTGTTACAGATCCGATGTCGAATGGTTTCCCATTCAATGTAGCCACGGATGAGAATGCTTTCACCTCAAGGCTGTTCTTTCCTTTCTTTACCCGGAGTACCGGAAAGTCCGGATCTTTCTTATCAATTGAATATTGTAATCCCGCAAAGACCTCGTTATGTTTGGCGAAAATCTTGTCGGATAATTCCTGTAGCGATATCTCCAATCCGGTTACTTTCTGCAGGTATTGATTCAACTCTGTATTTTTCACATGTCCCTTGAGCACATCGCCCTGTGGGTGGTAAGAAGCAAGAAGCACTTCTTCGCCGGTGTGTCCTCCCGTAGTGAAACCAAAACAGGTCCGGGAATTCAATATGTTTACAATGTTGTGTGCCAGGTTATTGCTGGTCCCGACTTTCATATAGTCTGCTTCTTTATAATTCTTGGAAGCAAGTAGTGTTTCAAGTTCTTCATCAGTGATATCGATATCGGTATATTGTTTGAATACCGCTTTAATCCCTTCGGGTTTTGTATTGACCAATATCGATTCCAATCCATTGGCGCTCAACTGGTATTTAGAGACTGTGCCGAAAAGTTGCTCTATGGAGAGTTTATCGTATCCCGGACAATCCCTTGTTCCGATGGTGAAACCGCTATTTCCATGGTCTGCGGCAACCACGACTACTGTATTTCCGTCTTTTTCGGCAAATGCCATCGCCTTGCCTACTGCCTCGTCAAAAGCAAGATATTCGTCGATCATTGTGGCTGCATCATTGGCATGTGCTGCCCAGTCGACCTGGCTCCCTTCTACCATCATGAAGAAGCCGTTTTCATTCTTCGATAGTATTTCTAAAGCCTTTTCAGTCATCTCTGCGAGTGAAGGTACCTTGTCGGGATTCCTGTCGATATTGTAAGGGAGACCCCGTTCGCCAAATAGCGCCCAAACCTTCCCATTGCCATTATAATTGAGTAATGCTTCTTTATCGTTTTGAATGAGAGTGGTTCCGTTATTTACGAAATGTTTTTTAATGTCATCGGTAAGAATACTGTTACCGCCGGCGAACACCACGTCTATGTTCTGATAGGCCATTTGCGGGGCAAGGGCCTTGTAGTTGCCTCTGTTATAATGATGTGCTGAGAAGTCGGCCGGTGTGGCGTGGGGAAACTCACAGGTAACCACTAATCCTACTGCTTTCTTTTTCTCAATCTTTGATGCTTCGAGGATTGTGGCGGCAGGTTGATAAGTACGTGATGCATCTACGGGAAACAGGTCGTTATCGGAAACTTCAGGATGAATAGCCACGTTACCGGTTTGTTGTAATACCCCGGTTGCGTAGCATGAGCCGGTGGGAGCAGAGTCACCGATCGGGGCGTTAGATGAAAAGGTGGTGACGGTGCCTGTGAAATAAGGATCGATGTTCAGTTTATCCTCCATACCATTGTAGTACTTGAACCATCGTGCAGCAGAATAGACCCCTACGGATGTGCCGTCGGGGATCATCATAATTACATTTTTTACAGGCCTTACTTCCTGTGCAAATATCAGGGAAGCAGCCAGAAACAGATAAAGAAGTGTGGCAAATCTCTTCATAACGATTGTCATTGTTTTTTTGTGGATATGTTCGGGAACCCTATGGAATTACCCGCCGGTGCACATAGGCACCGGGTGTCAGTCCCATCTCATACTAATTGTTTTGTGAATCGCCAAAGGTATAAAAAAAATTGGCTTATCCCTCGGCTTTCACTATATTTGTAGAATATAAGATGTGCCTCAGGTAAACTCAAACAATTTTGGCTTACCATTCGGCTTTCATTATATTTGTAATTCTTAAAAACGAGAAAGAAACAGAATGATGAATAGAAAACCCTTGATCCTGGTCACTAATGACGATGGGTATCAGGCGAAAGGAATCGCTTCATTGACGGAAGCGGTGAGAGATTTAGGAGAAGTAATTGTATTCGCACCCGATTCGCACCGTTCGGGTATGTCGAGTGCCATTTCCACCAGCCAGCCACTTCGGGTAAGATTGCATAGGGAAGAGGAAAATCTGACCGTTTATACCTGTAACGGCACGCCGGTCGATTGTGTGAAACTGGCATTGAACGAGTTTGTGGATCGCAAGCCCGATTTATTGGTTTCGGGGATCAATCATGGCTCTAATGCCGGGATCAGTGTTATTTATTCCGGTACTATGGGAGCTGCTATCGAAGGCTGTGTCTTCGATGTGCCTTCTATCGGTTTTTCGTTGTGTGATTTTACACCTGATGCCGATTTCTCTTTCACAAAAGAGATCACCAGGAAACTGGCATCAATAGTAATTGATGAAGGGCTTCCCCGGGGAATTTGCCTGAATGTGAATGTACCGGCCGGAGAGGTGAAAGGGATCAGGATAACAACGCAGACACATGGCAAGTGGGTGAATGAGTATCACCGATCCAAGGATGGATCAGGTAGAGATGTCTTCTGGATGACCGGTAATTTTGAAAACTGGGAAGAGGAGAATGACAACAGCGATGAGTGGGCCTTGGCAAATGGATATGCCGCGGTTGTACCGGTAAAGATCGATATGACAGCTTATGACTTTCTGCCCCAGTTGAAAGAGTGGAGTATCAATGGGATTTACTGATTTGACGATTTCATAATTTCAAGATTTGACAAAGTTAGAAATCAGAACTAAGAAGATAGGAAGTTTGATGATCCCACGAATTAATTCTAAAATCTTTATTCTCCCTCAACCTCATTCAACCTCATTCAACCTCATTCAACCTCATTCAACCTCATTCAACCTCATTCAATCTAAATCAATCTTATTAAGATGAAGTATTATCTTATAGCAGGAGAGGCATCGGGCGATTTACATGCATCCAACCTGATGCAGTCGCTATGGAAACATGATAAAGAGGCAGACTTTCGTTTCTTTGGGGGTGACCTGATGCAGTCAGTTGGCGGAACGTTGGTAAGGCATTACCGTGACATGGCCTTTATGGGTATTGTTCCTGTGGTGCTAAATGCACGTACTATCCTGCGGAACCTTGCGTTCTGTAAAAAAGATATTGCCGCTTATCATCCCGACGCGGTGATCCTGGTCGATTATCCCGGTTTTAACCTCAAGATTGCCAAGTATGTAAAAACTAAACTCAATATCCCTGTTTACTATTATATCTCGCCCAAAGTGTGGGCATGGAAAAAATACCGGGTAAAATCGTTCAAAAAATATGTGGACGAAATGCTGTCAATCCTCCCCTTTGAAGTGGATTTCTTCAGGGAACATCAATATAAAGTGCATTATGTAGGAAATCCCACAGTGGATGCTATTGTCCAACGGGATCATAAAGAGGAAACTTTCAGCCAGTTTGTGGAAGCAAACGATCTGGATAATAAGCCGGTGATCGCACTTCTTGCCGGAAGCCGTAAGCAGGAGATCACTAATAATCTTCCTTCGATGCTGGAAGCGGTCAAAGGTTATTCGGACGGTTATCAGTTGATCGTGGCAGGCGCACCGGGTATCGATCCGGCTTTCTATGGCAATTTTATCAGCTCCTTTCCTCCTGCAAAGGTACTTTTTAATCAAACCTACCGTATTCTGGCACAGTCGGATGCTGCGTTAGTGACTTCCGGTACAGCTACCCTGGAGACAGCCCTGCTTAATGTTCCTCAAGTGGTTTGCTACAAAACACCTATGCCGAAGACCACTTATTGGGTCTTTAAAAACATTCTTCATACGCCTTATATTTCCTTAGTAAACCTAATATGCAATCGGGAGGTTGTAAAAGAACTGTTTGCCCGCTTCTTCACAATAGATAATATTCGTAAGGAGCTGAAACAGATACTCCATGTGCAAAGCTACCGGCAAAATATGCTCAGCAACTACGAAGAGATGCGCCAGATCCTGGGAGGTCCGGGTGCTTCGGATCGGGCTGCGACCATCATTTATGCCAAATGTATGAAAAATAGCCACCTCTGACAATACCCGTAGTCTTTTGCCGGAAAATATTTTTATTGAAACTGCATTTTTTCTCTCTTTTTTGTTTTCTTTGTAGGATTTCAGATTCAAGATTCAAAGATTCAAGATTTGGGATTGATAGGTCATTAGTCATTAGAAATTTAATTCATAATTCAGATGAAGGTAGGTATTCTTACTTCCGGCGGTGATGCCCCGGGAATTAACGCGACCATACGTGGCGTTGGAAAAACAGCCATCAATAATTATGGCATGCAGATAATTGGTATCCAGAACGGTTTTTCCGGACTGCTGTACAAAGACATTGTGGAACTTACCGATCAGTCTCTTTCGGGAATTCTGAATATGGGAGGGACAATTCTGGGTACGGCACGCGAGAAAGTATTCCGTAAAATGATTACTTCCCCCGACGAGAAAGACAGGGAGCAGATCAAAAATGCCTATAATGAGCTGGGGCTTGATTGTTTAGTCTGTATAGGAGGAAATGGCACACAACGTACCACCTGGATGCTTTCTGAACTGGGATTGAATGCGGTAGGAATACCTAAAACTATTGACAATGACGTATATGGTACAGATGTGACTTTTGGGTTCGATACGGCTGTGAATATCGCTACCGATGCTATCGACAGGCTACACTCTACTGCCAGTTCACATCGTCGTGTGATGGTGATTGAACTGATGGGACACCATGCGGGATGGATCACGCTTCATGCCGGGATGGCCGGAGGAGCTGATATCATCCTGTTGCCGGAGCTAGGATATAATATGAAAGTGGTTATTGATAAGATCAACCAGCGGATGGAAATGGGGAAAGCTTACTCTATTGTAGCTGTGGCTGAAGGCGTAGAGGTGCCTACCAAAGAGCGGCCTGCCACTTATTTTGCCCGTGAGATCGAAAGCCAGACCGGTTATGAAACCCGTGAAACGGTACTCGGTTATATTCAACGGGGAGGATCTCCGTCGCCCTACGACAGAAATCTTGGCACATTGCTGGGTGGACATGCGGCAGAGCTGATCCATGAAGGAAAATTTGGAAGGATGGTTGCCAAAATAGGATCAGAAATCACCGCAGTACCCCTGTCTGATGTAGCCGGTAAACTCCGGTTGGTTACCCCCGATAACCAACTTGTGCTGCAGGGAAAACGAATGGGTATTTCTTTTGGTGTCTGGTAAGTGAAAATAGTCCTGATCACTCGTTCTCTGTAGTGGAGGCGGGTGATTCATTTCTTGTTGTTTCAACGAGCGCCTCTTGCAGTTCGTTGTTTTCACGTAACTTTTTGATAGCTACTTTTGCTGCCATCTGGTGAGATTCTTTCTTTGAGTATCCCTTTCCGGAACCAATTTCTGCCCCTCCTACTTTCACACGGGAAAAGAAGACGGGGTTATTTTGTGCATCATAGGTAGATTCAGTCACTTCAAAGTTGACTTCCACCCTGTTCTTTTGTCCCCACTCAATCAGCCTGGATTTAAAATCGACTTCACTTTTCAATACCTTATCGATATTCAGGTGCTGTTTGATGAGTGTTTCAAATACGAATTTCTTGGCTACCCGGTACCCCTGATCGAGGTATATAGCACCGATAAGAGCTTCTAAAGCATCACCATATATATTGGTATTATGTGCCAGGTTACGGGTCGATGAGACAATAAGTTTGTCCAGTCCAAGATCTATAGCCAGCTTGTTGAGTGTTTCCCTCTGTACTATACGTGAACGTGTACTGGTGAGAAACCCCTCCTTTTTGTGTTCGAAATCTTTATAAAGGATATCTGCGACGATGGCATCGAGAATGGCGTCCCCCAAAAATTCGAGACGTTCATTATTCACCCATCGCCCTTTCTCCGACCGGATGGACGAAGAACGGTGAGTCATGGCTTCTTTATAGAGGTCTATCCTGTCGGGATAGAAGCCCAATACGTTATAAAACGAGAGATAAGGCTCTTTCCCTCTGTGCGGGAGAGCCTTTACCCTCTTTACGAGTCTTCTTAACACACTATTTGTTGAATTGCTTGAGAATTACACTTGCGTTGTGTCCCCCAAAGCCAAAAGTGTTAGATAACGCAGCTCTTATCTTCCTTTTTTGAGCTTTGTTGAATGTAAAATTCAGGTTGTAGTCAATTTCCGGATCATTGTCTCCCTCGTCATGGTTGATGGTGGGAGGAACAATTTGATCCCTGATTGCCAAGATAGTGAACATTGCTTCGATAGCACCTGCACCTCCCAAAAGGTGGCCGGTCATCGATTTGGTCGAACTGATATTCAGGTTGTAACTGTGTTCACCAAATACATCGAGGATTGCCTTCACTTCCGAGATATCGCCTACAGGAGTGGATGTGCCGTGTACGTTAATGTAATCGATCTCATCCGGGTTCATTTCGGCATCTTCCAAAGCATTCCGCATCACTAATTTAGCACCCAATCCGTCGGGATGGGAAGCAGTGATATGGTGTGCGTCGGCCGACATGCCTCCACCGACTACTTCTGCATAGATAGTAGCCCCACGTGCCAGTGCATGGCCTAACTCTTCGAGGATGAGTGTCGATCCGCCTTCTCCAATCACGAACCCGTCGCGGCTGGCGCTGAAAGGACGTGATGCCGTCAACGGTGAGTCGTTGCGGGTGGACAACGCGTGCATGGCGTTGAATCCTCCCACTGCCGAGGGACTGATCGTCGCTTCGGCACCACCTGTTACAATGACATTAGCTTTACCCAGGCGAATAAGATTGAATGCGTCGACAATTGCATTGGTAGAGGAAGCGCAAGCCGACACGGTCGCATAGTTAGGACCCCTCAGTCCATAAATCATAGAGATATGCCCGGCGGCGATATCCGCTATCATTTTCGGAATGAAAAAGGGATTGAAACGTGGCCCTTTGTCCATGTTGGTATAATAACTCCCAACTTCCTCTTCGAATGTTCTTATTCCTCCGATCCCGGCAGAAAAAATAACCCCGATACGGTCTACATTCTCATTTTCGAGATCGAGCCCTGAATCCGCCATCGCTTCTTTGGCTGCGTGGATGGCTAACTGGGCATACCGGTCATATTTTCTGGCTTCTTTACGATCAAAAAGATCGCTCGGATCGAAATCTTTTACTTCGCAGGCAAACTGCGTTTTGAAAAGCGATGCATCAAAATGAGTAATAGGCCCGGCTCCGCTTTTACCCGCCAAAGCATTTTCCCACGTGGTTTTCACGTCATTGCCAAGGGGGGTAATCGCACCCAGGCCTGTTACTACTACTCTCTTTAACTCCATAAAAATGGATTATTTTGCGTGTTGTTCTACGTAAGAAATTGCGTCACCAACAGTAGAGATCTTTTCAGCTTGATCGTCCGGAATTGAAATGTTGAATTCTTTTTCGAATTCCATGATCAATTCAACCGTATCAAGAGAGTCAGCTCCCAAATCATTGGTGAAGCTTGCGGTTTCAGTAACCTCAACTTCTTCAACACCCAATTTATCGACAATAATCGATTTCACCCTTTGTGCTACTTCAGACATAACTTTCGATATTAATTAATAAATAAAAAAATTTATTCTTAAATTTGCGATGCAAAGTAACACAAATTTTCTCTAACAGAGCAAATTTTTGTCTATTAAAATCAAGAAAAGTGCACAAATTATGTTTTTTTGTGCAGGAAACAACCGTTTTTATGACTCGTATCGCCCTGTTTGCATCGGGAAGTGGCAGTAATGCGGAGAATATTGTCCGCTATTTTTCCGGACATGAAGATATATCGGTCCCACTTATCATTTCCAATAAAAGAGATGCTTATGTACATGAACGTGCCGACCGGCTGGGTATCCCCTCTTTTACATTCAGTAAGGCTGAGTTCGATGAGGGGTCGGCCATAATAGATATGCTTCGTTCGTATGATATCGATTATATTGTATTGGCCGGATTTTTATTGAAAGTGTCACAGTCGTTGCTTGATACCTATCCCGGCCGGATTATCAATATTCATCCGGCGCTGTTGCCCAAATTCGGAGGTAAGGGGATGTATGGCGGCAGGGTACACCAGGCTGTGGTGGAAGCGGGTGAAAAGGAGTCAGGCATCACTATCCATTATATAGATGAAAATTACGATGAGGGGGACATTATTTTTCAGGTTACCTGTGAAGTGTTGCCTGAAGATACGCCTGAAGATGTCGCTCAAAAGGTGCATGCATTGGAATATGCCCATTTCCCGAGGGTAATTGAAGCTGTGGTGAAAGGGGAGGATCTTTCAAAATTTGGATAGGTAAGAATATGCAGATGGTCCTACCGTATTGTGTATCGTTTCAATGCTGAACGAAGTAGATATCAATCACGCTCCTCTATCAATGAAGAACGTCGGAGAATAAAAAAATTGAATTGAGATATCCCAAGAAGATATACACAATTGCAATAAAATTTTGCGAGAAGGAGGATCGATAGAAAAATAAATCGTATCTTTGCGCCACATTTCACACCTGCGGCCGTGGCGTAATTGGTAGCCGCGCTAGACTTAGGATCTAGTGCCGAGAGGCGTGGGGGTTCGAGTCCCTTCGGCCGCACAGATAAAAAATCGTTTAAGTCCCATCATTCGCTCCACTGAATGGATTTTAGGGCGGTACCTTTTCATATTCATCTTTTGGTGATGGATCGGGAGCGCCGTTTTGTTTGCTGCCAACTTTGTTGTACGGAATGCCCTCGCAGATTAATTTAAAACGGTAGATCATCCACTCCTTCATTCGCGCCATTGAACGGGTTTTCCGGTGGGGGTATTTCATCATATTCGTCTTTTGGAGAGAAAGGTGGAGTGTTGTTTTGGGTATTTTGTGCCTCTATTCTCCATGCTTTCACATCGGTATACCATCTTCCGTTGAATTCCCTGCTTTCCACATCAAAATCAATGGTGTAGAGTTCACCCGAATTGAGTGAAACATGCTGGAATTTATTTCCCCATAAAGAAATGCATATCTTTTTGGGATATTGATCCTGTGTCTCTACAATAATATCCTGTTTTTTCCATTCGCCGTTCCTTCCGGTTCCGGATTGAAGCGGAAGAAGTTGAATTAATTTCGCCGTTAGTTGCATGATTTTTTCGTTCAATTGCATTAGTCGTTTTCTCGCTATGGCAAAACTCAAACAAGTTTGGCTTTGCTCATTTAGCTTAACGAAAACGTTGATTATAGCCCCAAAAGATGTAGTTCGGGAACGTTTTTATTATGCGAAAATAGTATGAAAAAGGGGAATCGCCAAATTAAAAATGAATAACGGTTCCCTTAGCCTTACAATCTTCTGGATGATATGCCTGATATCCGGATAATTGGTGTTTCCTTTTCTGCTACGATTAAAGTTCTACTGCCGATAATTCCGCGAATGCTTTTTGGTAATCCCTTTCAGCTTCTAATGCACGGTTGATTGTTTCGTAATATAAGCCGATCTCTACCATATACTCCAACAGCGATATTTCTCCTGCATCCAGGGCTTTTTTCAAGAGCCCGGTATTGTTTGCCGTTACCAACGATTGGCGGTATTTTTCAGCCGCTATTTTCAAGCCTGCAGTACGATTATAGAGTATCTGCAGTTGATTGTAAAATTGTTGGCGGCTGTCTGTTTCCCGCGACTCGGCTGCTTTTACCGATGCTTTGGCTTGTTTTACCCTGTTCTTGTTTTCCCACAAAGGAATGGTGATGCCAAGGGAAAGACCCTGAAAGCGTTCTCCCACCACTTTTTCACTCATATATCCGGCAGAGAGGGTGGGCAAGTTCATTGTTTTGCTCAGCGAGAGTTGTTGCCTGCTTATTTCTATTTCCTGTCTGGCATAGGCTAAAACCGGATTTTGTTGTGCTGCTTGTGCAAACCAGTCGTCAAAATGCAGTGGAAGCAAGATGTCATCGTACTGCCAATCTTCCAGCAGGATGTCTGTTCCTCCATTCAGCCTTTTCAATTGTTCCAGCAATGCATTGCGTTCAACCTCGATACGAGATATTTCCCCTTGCACGCTGGTAAGGTTGAGTTGTACCTTATTATATTCCAGACGGCTGACATCACCTGAGTTCAGGCGGTCTTCGTAACCTGCGGCAATTGTTTCGGCATGTTGTAAGCGCTGATCCAGCTCTTTTTTCAGCGCGTTGTAGTAGATCAGGTCGATACAGTACTGTTTTGCTTCCAAAAGGATGTTCATACGGTCGGCTTTGTACTGCCATTCGACCAATACATTCTGCTTATTGGCTGCTTTGCTTTTCATGCCCGTGATAGTGGCTATGTCGAATGTTTGCATAATGCTGAAATCGGTGCGGTTGCCAATGTCTGCAGGATTTCCCCAAAGATAATTGAACCCGGCTTCCGGATTTTCAAGATATATACCCGTTTTATTTTCCAGTTTTTGTGCTTCCGCACTTTCACGAAGCGACTTTAATGTGGTATTGTTTTCCTCTATCGAGGCCAATACGGAATTGATCGTTGTCTGCGCATTCAGGGTGATACCTGTAAACAGTATCAACAGGGTTGCTATGATTGTCTTCATTTGAATTCTGTTAGTTGTTTTCTCTGTTTTTTATCTTATCCAATTTTTACAAGATTTCCGATTGCCACTAAATCATCCGACTGACGATATTTTGTGGGGACTGTTAATTCTCTTTATCTTGTAAAACCTCTGTTTCAACTACTTTCCTTCCGGTTATCAGATACATGATAGGAATGATAAAACCGTTCAAAAAGGTGGAAGTGAGTAATCCTCCCAAAATAACCTTCGCCATGGGGCTTTGTATTTCGTTACCGGGCAAATCTCCACCCAGCACAAGGGGTATCAGTGCCAAAGCGGATGTCAATGCAGTCATCAGGATAGGGTTCAAACGATCTAATGAGCCTTGCATCACACTTTCGAATTTTGAATGTCCTTCACTTTGTAAATCGTTATACCGGGTGATAAGCAACATCCCGTTGCGGGTGGCAATCCCAAAGAGCGAGATAAAGCCGATGATAGCGGGAATACTTAGCTCCCCGTTGGTGAAGAATATAACGAATACACCCCCTATCAATGCCAACGGGAGATTCAGCAGTATCACCGTCGATTGTTTTACACTCTTGAATTGGGCAAAGAGTAAAAGGAAGATCACCATAATGGAGAAGATGGAGGTGATAAACAACATGCGGGATGCTGCCTGTTCACTTTCGAATTGTCCGCCATATTCGATATGATACCCTTCGGGCAAGTCGATTTCGTCGCGGACTATTTTTTGGATATCGTTGACAACTCCCCTTAAATCACGTCCGGCGACATTTGCCGAAACGACCAGCTTACGGGCTACGTTCTCACGGTTAATGGTATTGGGACCGGTGGAAGAGGTGACTTCGGCAATATTCTCCAGCGGTACTTTCCGTCCATTGGCATCCACGATCATATTCCTGATCCGCTCCATGGTCGAGCGGCTTTCATCGTTCACTTTCAATGTGAGGTCGAACGAATTGTTCCCTTCATAGACCTGCGAAACGACTTCGCCGGCCAGCATCACGTTGATGATTTCTCCAAATTCAGGTAACGGGATACCATATTTTGCCAATAGCTCCCGTTTGGGTTCTATTTTCAACTGTGGACGTTCGATCTGTTGCTCCACGTTCAGGTCGGCAATCCCTTCCACATCCTCGATAGATGCTTTGATCCGGTTGCCGATGCCGTACATCCGGTTAAGGTCTGTGCCGAACAGTTTGATGGCGATATTTGCCCTGGTTCCCGAAAGCATATGGTCAATACGGTGCGATATGGGTTGCCCTATTTCGATATTTACGCCGGGAAGTAATTTCATTTTCTCTCGTACTTCTTCCAATAGCTCGTCCTTGGAGCGCTTACCCAAAATAAATGGCGCTTCAATCTCCGACAGGTTTACACCTAAAGCGTGTTCATCCAGTTCGGCACGTCCGGTCTTGCGCCCTGTCGTTTGTATCTCCGGTATCGAAAGCAGCAGCTCTTCCGCTATTCTTCCTAATTTATCTGATTCTTCCAGGGATATACCGGGCATGGTGCTGACACTGATGGTGAATGACCCTTCGTTGAACGGTGGAAGAAAGCTGCGGCCGAGTGTGAAGAACAGGATAATCGCTACCAGTACGACGACGCCGGTTCCGCCCAGCACCCATTTTTTATGGTTAAATGACCATCTCAATGCATGCTGATAAATCCCCTTTAGTTTTCTGGCGACGAAAGCCTCTTTTTCAGGAGTATCATCTCCCTTTCTCGATTTTCCCAACAAGTAACTACACAACACGGGCGTCAATGTCAGTGCCACAATAGTGGATGCAGAGAGTGCCGCGATAAATGCAATCCCGAGGGGTACCAGCATACGTCCTTCCATTCCCGAGAGGAAAAACAGAGGGACAAAACTGGCGATGATGATAAAAGTGGAGTAGAGAATAGGCATACGTACCTCTTTCGACGCATCATATACAACCGCTATCACGCTTCTTCGCTCCTCTACCGGTTTTAGCCGGTTTTCCCGCAGTCGTTTGAATACATTTTCCACATCCACAATCGCGTCATCCACCAATGAGCCGATTGCGATGGCCATACCACCCAAACTCATGGTGTTAATGGTCAGACCCATAAACTGCAAAGCTAAAATGGCTGATACCAGTGAAAGAGGAATGGTGACAAGTGAAATAACCGTTGTCCGTACATTCATCAGGAAAATGAAGAGGATGATCACTACAAAAATTCCTCCTTCCAGTAATGCCCTTTGGATATTGCTGATGGAGCCCTCTATAAAGCGCGACTGACGATAAATATCGGTGCTCACTTTCACGTCGGTCGGAAGAGTTCGTTGAATATCCGCTAACGATTGATCTATCTTTTCTGTCAGTTCGATCGTACTTGTGGCAGGCTGTTTGGTGACCGTTACCAGAACGGCAGGTTTCCCTTTTTCAGAGGCTACTCCCAACTTTGGGGTCTTGTCGCCTATCGTCACATCGGCTATATTTTCAATCAGGATGGGCACATCGTTCACACTTTTTACCACTGATTTCCCCAATGCATCTATCTGATTCGTGGAAAGAATACCGCGGATGATATACTCGTTCCCGTATTCATACAATACTCCTCCCGAAGCATTCTGGTTCATCTCTTTTACCACATTAATCACTTCATCCAGACTGACGTTATAATGCTTCATCCTTTCAGGACTCAACAATATCTGGTATTCTTTGATTTCACCGCCGATAACGGTAACTTGTGCCACTCCGCCGGTTGATAACAGACGTGGTCGAATTGTCCAATCGGCCAATGTACGCAGATCCCGGAGCGAAGTAGAGTCGGAAGTCAACCCGATGGTAATCAGTTCACCCAGAATGGAGGACTGAGGCCCTAAGGTAGGATTCCCGACATAATCCGGAAGCGCATCGCTTACGGCAGAGAGCTTTTCTGATACAATTTGCCGCGCGAGGTAAATATCCGTTCCCCAGTCGAATTCGACCCATACAATGGAAAATCCTGTAGTGGAAGAGGAACGGACACGGCGTACGTCGGCTGCACCGTTCAATGCAGTTTCAACCGGGAAAGTCACCAGCCGCTCTACCTCTTCGGGAGCCATTCCCTGTGCTTCGGTCATCACCACGACGGTTGGTGCATTCAAATCGGGAAATACATCCACCTCCATATTGCCGGCCGTGTATAATCCTGCGACCATAAGCAAAACCGCGGCGACCAGCACAACCATCCGGTTGTTCAACGAAAATCTTATTATTTTATTCAGCATAGCATTTCGTCTTTGCGGTTAGTGATTGTGGGTATGACCTTCCGGCATCGCGGACGAAATAGCCGCCAGCTTCACCTGATATACACCTTTGGCAACCACCTTGTCTCCCGATGCCAGGCCTGAAAGGATTTGTACTCTCTCTCCGTCGCTTTGTCCCGGAGTAACCTCCTGTTTTTTGTAATGCTCTTCATCCAGTTGCAGATAGACAAAATAAAGCCCCTGCTCTTCAGTGAGGGATGATGCAGGTACCGATATTACATCGTTTTGCGGATTGGCCAACAGAAAAATTTCGGTGAAAGCGCCCGGCAGAATATCGCCTACGTTATCGAATTCAAATGTGACAGGAATAAAAAATGATTGTCCGTCCGCTGATCTGCCGAATGACAACAGCCGACCGTTCAAATCGGAAAGTTTGTAAACCTGATTGTCGTAAGCCGGTTTAAAATTGGCAGAGGTAATGTTCTTGACCGTCTTGTAATGTTTTTCCGACAGTTCGGCCCGTAATAGTAACCGTCTGTTTTGGGAGACGGTCGCGATAGGTTGCCCTACTGATACATATTCTCCCTGTGCCACCATTCTATTCTTCATATATCCGTTGATGGGGGAGGTGACCTTCACACCGTTGGCTGTCATATTGGATGCCTGTGCATTATAGGCTGTCTTGGCGGTTTCGTAGCGGAGGCGGGCCTGCTCAAATTCTTTGGTAGAAATGATTTGGTCTTTGACCAGCAGTTCCGCCCGTTGGAATTCCTTTTCGGCAGTTTCGAATTCAATTTTGGCTCTGGTTGATGGATCCCCTTCGAGAAGATTTCTGGCGGATATTGTCACGATGGACTGGCCGGTCTTGACAGCGCCGCCGTCGGTGAGAGAGGGATTGGTAAACGACACAATTCCGTTGGAAGTCGCCACGATAATCACTTCATCGCCCTGTGCCGCCTGAATTTGTCCGCTGGTCTTGATCACATAGCTGAAAGGGGCGGGTGCTACTTGTTCTACTTCCAAACCGACCACTTCGGCCTGTTGCCGGGTGAAGTGGATCTCATCCGTATCCCCGGATGAATGATCATGGTCATGTCCCGTACCTGTCGAATGGACGTGCCCATCGCTAGTTGAGTGGCTGTGTGTTCCATCGGAAGAGTGGTCGTGATCGTGGTCATGGTCATGATCGTGTGAGTGACTGTTGTCATGGTCATGCAGATGTTCGTGCGCATCTTTTGCATCCGAAGATGATTCGTTCTTATTTCCGGAAAGGCAACCCGAAATAAGCAAGGCCATTGCGATCAATAAGCCTACAATATAAGTCTTCATTTTTGATAAAATTTATTGCTCCGTGACATGATAATGAATAGAAAATAATGTAGAGACAGCTATTTCGAGTCGGGTATAGCTATCCATCCTGTATAATGAAATACAGCAGGTTAATTCAGGAAAGGATGAAAGGCGGAGCACGCAAGCCGTGGAACCGGCTTACTTCGGCGGAAGTATAAAATAGTAAGTATTCCCCCTGTTTCGGTTTTGTGTAGGTATTATAAGCGGGGTTTATCAGGAAGTCTGAGACAAGATAAAGCAAAGGGAAAAGCTGAATATGCCCCGGATTATCGCCATTATCAAATGAAGGCGCCTTGATTTTTATCTTGCCGGGATTTGTATAATAGGTGGTTTCAGCGATGCAGGTCGGATCGTGATGGCAGCTATGGCCGCTTTGAGCCGAGTGTTCACCATCTTCCGAAGCATCCTGATGATCCTGATGATGCGTCATATGAAAACAGATTGCCTCGTTATCGTGATGATGATGCGGTATCGCTCCCGCCACCAGCACGATAAGTATCGCTACTACAATGGATGATATGGCAATCTTCTTCTTCAACCCAATCTATTTTGCAACAAAATTACAGGTTTATTTTCTTTTCTCCAAGTAACCGATCAAGATTTCAATAGCTATAAACTTCACTTTGAATACTTACCAATAATATCTACACCCCGAAGATAGCTGATTATAAATGATAGCAAATATGAGAACAGCACCTGTCAAATAATAAAACCTGTATTCCTTTTTTGACCTGTATTTGGAAATACGAGGGAGTGAAAAGGGTAAATTTATTTCGTTTCTTTGAACGATACAACCATAAGAACTGTTCTTTGAAAATAGAGGGATATTGCATCCCAACATGGAATAACTGGTGTAAATACGACGTTATCGAACATTAAATATCAATTTTCTGCACAAAAAGCATTTACCATCAAACAAATTGAAATATGAAAACGCTAAAAAAAATTCTCATCGTAATACTGATTCTCATCGTGATACCGCTTATTGTGGCACTTTTTGTACCGAAAAAATACAAAAGCAGTGGCGAAATCGTTATCAACAAGCCCCAAAAAGAAGTGTTTGAATACATCAGGTACGTCAAAAATCAGGACAATTTCGGGGTGTGGCAGCTTTCTGACCCGAATATGACGAAAACTGCAGAGGGAACGGATGGCACGGTCGGTTTCAGGTACAGCTGGGACAGCGAAACCCTCGGAAAAGGGGCACAGGTCATTACCCGCATCGTGGAAAACGAAAGAATGGAAAGTGATTTGTTTTTTTACGATTTCGGCGACGAACCCAACAAATCCTACATCACGGTCGGGGAAAAATCGCCCAACGAAACCCTCGTAAAATGGGGGATTTCGGGAAAATCGCCCTACCCATTCAACCTGATGAACCTCTTTATGAATATGGACAAGGACTTCGACAAAGGTTTACGAAACCTGAAAGAGATCGTGGAAAAACAGCCCTCTCCCACTGCCGCTGCCAGGAAAAGGGTACAGTTCAAAACCGAGATAAAAGCCCCTGCCGAAAAGGTGTACCGCACGATGCTCGGGCTGGACGATAAAACGACCTACGAGCACTGGACATCGCTGTTTCACCCCGGTTCGACCTTTGAGGGAACTTGGGAAAAAGGCTCGAAAATCCTGTTCATCGGTACGGACGAAAACGGTAAAAAAGGCGGAATGATAGCCGAAGTTGTCGAAAACAATCCCAACAAATTCGTTTCTATCCGCTCCACGGGAATACTGGACGGGGATAAAGAAATCACTTCGGGCGAACAGGTAGAGCAATGGACAGGCGGTCTTGAGAATTACACTTTTGAGGAAAACAACGGCATCACGATCCTTACCGTTGATATTGATGTTGTCGAAAGCTATGCAGATTATTTCAACCAAAACTACCCGAAAGCATTGCAAAAACTGAAAGAAGTCTGCGAGAAATGAGAATGATGAGCACGGATATTCAAAATTACAATGACAGCCAATCGGATGAAAACAAACCCACTTTCTGTGCCTTTTTGCGTGGGGTAAACGTAAAAGGAACGAATATGAAAATGGCAGAAGTCTGTTCCGTATTTGAAAAAACGGGCATGGAAAACGTGTCGTCCGTCCTGGCATCAGGCAATATCCTGTTCTCATCCGATAAGAAAAAAGATGAGTTAAAAGCACTGCTGGAAAAAGCTATGTCCACACACTTCAATTACGATGCTTTTCTTTTCATAAAAGACAAAACCGAGGTTGAAACTATTTTTACTGAAAATCCATTTGATGCCAATCCCGATTTTCACATTTATGGTTTTGCAGGCATTGCAGGCATTGAAAAAACGCTGATGGAAGAATTTGAAAAGTCGAAAAAAACGGAAGAAGAAAGGGGTTTGATAGCAGCAAACAATTTCTATTGGAGAGTACCGAAAGGAAACACATTGGAGTCTGAATTCGGGAAAATATTAGGACGGAAAAACTTAAAAGATACTTTCACTTCCCGTAATCTGAATACGTTTGAGAAGGTCTTGAAAAAGATGTAAGAATTATAAAGCCACAAAGAAAAAAACGTAGAATATATTCCGAAATCTGATTGTGAGAAATATTGACTCTCTGATTTTTCCTCATGTTTTTTGTAATTATGATTTCAATACACCGAAAATATAGTCATTATTGTAATTATAACTTCAATAAATTTGAATAATTCGTGTTTTTGCAAGTATGGTATAATATTTCTAGTCTATTAGGAACTTATTCTGGAGATGGTTCCCATCCTGTAGTTTTGAAATGATAATAGGTGTTGCCGGTTATCCCGGAAAGGATATCAATTAAAATAAAAACTTGCTTGATTTGGATGAAATCCGGAAGACCACATCGAAATCAAACAAGTTTATCGGTTGCTTATTCAGCTTAATCTAAAGCTTCTGCCTTAAATCCTTTGCTTTGGACGATGGCGATTACCTCGTCTGCTGTGATACCTTCGGATTGTACGGTCAGGATCTTGTCCTGATTATCGATGTCCACATTCCACTCACGGATACCTTCCGTACTATCCAGACCGGGTTTTACTCTGGAAACACATCCCCCGCAATTGATGTTTGTCTTGAATTGAAGTTTTTTATTTTCCATTTTTCTAACTATGAGTTATAAGTTATGAATTGATCTTTTTCCATTTCAACCTCAGGCTGTTGGTTACCACACTGACACTACTCAATGCCATGGCCGCTCCTGCAATCATAGGATTTAACAGGAAGCCATTGATGGGGTAGAGGATGCCTGCTGCAATCGGGATACCAATCGTATTATAGATAAATGCCCAAAACAGGTTTTGTTTAATGGTCGCTACAGTTTGTTTGGACAGTCGTATTGCCTGCGGTATCTTGGTGAGGTCGGATGAAATGATGGTCATCTTGGCTACGTCCATCGCGATATCACTTCCTTTCCCCATGGCGATACTTACATCCGAAGTAGCAAGTGCCGTACTGTCGTTGATACCATCTCCGACCATAGCTACTACCTTGCCTTGCTGCTGCAGTTCCTTGATAAAATCGGCTTTGTGCTGAGGCAATACTTCTGCCTTGTAATGATGAATGCCTGTCTGTTGTGCAATAGCTTTGGCCGTGGTTTCATTGTCTCCGGTCAGCATATAGAGGTCGATGCCCATATCCCGCATCTGCCGGATAGCTTCGATCGATGTCTCTTTGACCTTGTCGGAAATCGCAATTACCGAAAGTGCTTGCTTGCTATTTGAGAACCAGATAACGGTCTTGGCCTGATTTCCCCATTCATCGGCATATTTCAATAAATCATCTGAGATAGTGATATTGTTCTCCGTCAATAGTTTCTTGTTGCCGGTGAAATAGGTTTCATCGTTATGATCGGCTTTTGCTCCTTTTCCGGTGATACTGTCGAACTTTGTCAAGGGAGTGATCGCTACACCTTCCAAATGTTTTATCACCGCTTCAGCCAATGGATGTTCCGATTGTTTTTCGATGCTGAACAGGATATCTTTGGTGGAATCATTATTATTCAGCCATTGGATATCCGTTACCTGCGGCCTGCCTTCGGTGATCGTACCGGTTTTATCCAATACAACGGTATTTACTTTCTTCGCTAACTCAAGGCTTTCAGCATCTTTGATCAAAATGCCATTTTCAGCACCTTTGCCTACACCCACCATAATAGCGGTAGGGGTAGCCAGTCCCAATGCACATGGACAGGCAATTACCAATACCGTAACGGCAGCCAGTAATCCCTGTACTACACTGTTGTCGCCGCCTAAAAGCACCCATAGGATAAATGAGAGAATGGCAATGCCAATGACTATGGGAACGAAAATACCGGCAATCTTGTCGACCAGTTTTTGTACGGGAGCTTTACTTCCTTGCGCATCCTGCACCATTTTGATGATCTGGGCAAGCATTGTCTCCTTGCCGACTTTTACCGCTTTGAACCGGAAACTTCCTTTTTGGTTGATTGTACCTGCAAATACTTTTTCGTTTTCTTCTTTCAGTACAGGTACAGGCTCACCGCTAAGCATGCTTTCATCTACATAGGAATTACCGGACGTTACTATACCGTCCACCGCAATCTTTTCTCCCGGTTTGACAACGATGATATCGTCTACATTCACGTTTTCTATAGCGACCTGTTCTTCGATTCCGTCGGGTCGTATTACTGTTACGGTTTTGGGTTGCAGACCCATCAGTTTTTTGATTGCTGTGGAAGTATTACCCTTGGCTTTTTCTTCTAATAATCGCCCTAACAGGATAAAGGCGATAATAACCGCTGCGGCTTCAAAATATACATGTGCATGCAATCCCCTCTGATGCCAGAAATCGGGGAATAACATGTTGAAGACGCTGAACAGGTATGCAATACCGGTACTCAATGCGACCAGGGTATCCATATTGGCAGAGCGGTGTTTGGCTTGCTTCCACGCGTTGATATAAAAATCCTTTCCCAGCCAGAATACTACAGGAGTGGCGAAAAGCCACATGATCTCATTGGCATAGGGCATATCCATATAGAACATGCCGATGGCTACCACGGGTAAGGCCAGTATAACCGCCCAAATAGTTTTCTTTTTGAGCTTTTGGAATTTCTCGGCGTGGATATTTTCCAATGTTTCCTGCTGCGTGGTTTCATCTTCTATCAACAGGTCATAACCGACAGATTGAACCGCTTTTTGCAGTCTTGCAGCATCGGTCATGTTGGGTAAGTACTCAACAGTAAGGTTTCCCGTACCGAAGTTTACGGATGCGTTGACCACTCCCGGTTCATGCTCTACGATAGTTTGGGCACTGCTAGCGCAGGAAGCACAAGACATGCCCAATACCGGAAAGGTGTGTTTTACGGTGGTAACACCATAACCAAGATTTTTGATTGCTTTTACCGCCTCGGCCACGGTTTCGTTGTTATTTACAGTAATAGCCGCCCTGCGATTATTGATCTCCACTTTGTGCGCTTCCACACCTTTGACTTGCGACAATCCCTTATCCACAATCAGTGCGCAGTGTTCGCTCTCTACATTTTCCAGCGAAAGAAATATTGTTTGTGTATTGTCTGTTGCCATAATTGTTCAATTTTAATTAGACTATTTGAGTCGCTTGCTCCTCGATTGTTAATTTTCCGTTTGGCAAAGTAAATCAATTCACATTGCACCCACTTGTCGAAATAGTTCCTCGTTTTTTTGTTGACAATGCAAAGTTGGCAATAAAAATAGATTATCCTGTTGTAGTTTTATGGATTTGATTTGTAAGATTTACGGATGTGGTTTATTCTCCGTAGAATGCGCGTAGATTAGGTGTATTATTCTCCGTATTTTTTGCGGAGAATAAACGGTGTTTTCACCGTAAGATGATCGTGTGTCATATGGAAGTGCGATTTTTATTTGTACCTATAGTCCAAAAGAATTATCCCTTTTTTTATAATTAAACTTCCGTGTTTAGCTTAGTTTTGATTCCGTGTTTGGTGATATTTTATTTCCGTGTTTGGCGAAGTTTTAGCAACACCTGTATTGCCGGCATAATCACACTTTATCCAGCGGTTTTCTTTTGTCTTCCCTGATCTGTTTGAAATGACTTGGCGTGAGTCCGGTTACTTTTTTGAACTGATTACTAAGGTAAGCTACACTCGAATAGTTGAGACGATAAGCAATTTCGCTCAACGACAATTCATCATACACTAACAGCTCTTTTACCTTTTCAATCTTCTGGGCAATAAAATATTTCTCGATAGTCGTGCCTTCCACTTCCGAAAAGAGGTTGGACAGATAATTGTAATCGTGATGCAATTCTCTACTCAATAGTTCGGACAGGTTCGTTCTGGTATCGTTATCATGATGATGTACAAGGTTGATAATGATATTTTTGATTTTTTCGATGATCCTGCTTTTTTTGTCATCAATCACCTCAAAGCCTAACGGGATTAATACGGATTCTATCTGTTTCCTTTCTTCGGATGTAAGTTCTTTACCGAGCGTCACTTCGCCCAGCGTGATTCTTTTCACGTCTAACCCCAGTTTTTCCAACTCTTGCTGAACCACCATGATACAGCGGTTACACACCATGTTTTTGATGAAAAGTGAGCTCATAGTCGTTTTCCGTTCATAGTTATCTTCTTATGATAAACCCTATAGGTAAATTGGAGGCTAAGCCGGATGAGCCCGACTTAGCTTTCCAAATAGGATCAGTCTGACTTAACTCTTCAAAGAGGTCATATCAATCACAAAACGATATTTCACATCGCCTTTCAACAGCCGTTCATAGGCGGTATTGATATCTTGTATATTGATCAATTCGACGTCGGCAGTAATATTATGTTTGCCGCAAAAATCGAGCATTTCCTGTGTCTCTTTGATGCTTCCGATGGTCGATCCGGCAAAGTTCTTGCGTGCAGGGATCAGGCTGAAAGCCGCGATGGGTAGCGGATGTTCGGGAGCTCCGACCAATGCCAGTGTGCCGTCTACTTTAAGCAGACGCAGATAGGCATTCACGTCGTGTTGAGCCGAAACGCAGTCCAATATAAAGTGCAGCGTGTTGTAGTTAGCTCTCATCTGCTCCTTGTCTGTCGATAGGATGACTTTGTCTGCTCCCAACCGTTTGGCGTCGGCTACTTTTGACGGGGAGGTGGTGATAACTACTACATGGGCTCCCATTGCTTTCGCCAGCTTTACGCCCATATGTCCCAATCCGCCAATACCAACAATACCAACTTTGTGCCCGGGGCCTATCTTCCAATGTTTCAAGGGTGACCAAGTGGTTACTCCCGCGCAGAGCAATGGTGCAGTAGCAGCCAGATCCAGGTTTTCTGGGATATGTAAAACGAAATCTTCGTCTACTACCACTCGCTCAGAGTAGCCTCCGAACGTCTGCCGGTTGAGATGTTTGTCGTGACTGTTATATGTCTGAATATTTCCGTTTTCACAATATTGTTCGTTCCCATGCTTGCATTGCTCGCATTCCCGACAACTGTCTACCATACAACCGACGGCAGCAAGATCTCCCACTTTGAATTTGGTTACGCCGTCGCCGACTTTTGTGATTCGTCCCACAATCTCATGTCCCGGTATATTAGGATATATCGTCCCATGCCACTCGTTCCTTGCGGTATGTAGGTCGGAATGACATACGCCGCAAAATAGAATATCGATCTCCACATCTTTTACCGTTGGTTCTCGGCGGTCGATGCTCATCTGTTGTAAATCTGCTTCGGGGGCTTCTGTCCCAAATGCTTTTACTGAAAATGTTCGCATATGTTATTGCTTTAAGAGTTTACTTTCCGGATATAATCAACTTGTGCCTGATACAAAAATAGATATTATCTGTATTAATTGCTATTTCTAAAGGATTAATTCGAGGCCGGTCGATGGTATAGTGTTATGATTCTGGTTTTGTCACCATTATTTCGGAAACAAAATGCCGGTAATTTCCCTGCATAGCGATATAAATTCTTCCTGGAGTGAAAGATTATACCCAGCCAGGATTAAGACCATTTACATAAACATCTGGCCATTGTCGGGCGACAGTATCTTCTTTTCGCTTTTCGTTGCGTGCATGCAGTACGACCTGATGCTCCTGATATATAAGCATTTGGGCTGTCAATAAGCCAGGTCCGTCCGATGAGCCCATAATAAATATTCTTGCCATGTTAATGATATCTATTTTTGATCCTGGAACGTCAAGTCTTTGTCCTTGCTTGTTATCCATTGAGGTTTTTTTATTTACCAAGGATTGCAAAGAGTTAGCACTTTCATGTTCACTGTCAGAACAAAAATAGCAAAAGTTTCTTCGTCGTAAAACCTTGTGTCAATTTATTCCGGATTGGCCTTATTACAAGATTCTTTTATATTACCGATAAATATATGGTTTTTGGTCGAGGATAAGAAAAAGGGAAGATATCGGATTTCAAGATCCTATCTTCCCATGTTTAGTGTCTATTTTGAAATCTCTGGTTTACAAAGACTATGCTATTGTATAAATCTTGATTTCGGGCGTTTTGTCAAATAAAGGGGAAAGTGCCGTAACCACATCATTAGTAAACAGATCAGTCTTCAGATAAGCATTTGCATCCTCTGCACTTTCAAAGCCATGGAGAACCTGTACGTCTTCATCTCTGATCAGAAGTTCTTTTGATAAAAAATAGGGTATTAGCCTCTACATCATATCCGTTAAAATCGACATAATGTTTTCCTTCTCCCGATATAAACCAAAGAATCTGATAAAAACTATGGACATGGGGTTTTTGTGTGTTTTCTTCATTACGATGAAGATAGTTCTCCAACGGATATATTTCGAACTGTAATTTATCCAGTTCGTTTTTATGTAAATGGTACTTTTTTATTTTATCTATCTTGGTTTCTCTCATCGTTGTAATATCAAGGCGTAAAACAATCTCTATTTTTCAGCCGAAACCAGCAATATCGTCGGAAGGCGAACTTCATCTTTCGATAGCATATCTACAATGCTGTGTATGACGAAGTGGGAATAATATTACATTTGTATTTGAGATGCCGTTTGTTTGCAATTATATTATTCTTTCTCTGCGAGTTCTTTCAGTTTTTTGTTCATTTCGTGAAACCCGTTTATCGTTTTTTCGGGACTCCCTTCTTCAACTTTCCCCTTTATAAAGGTGATAAATGGGTTCCAATTTGGATAATTTTCAAAATCGGTGAGGATATCCCATATTTTTTCGGATGTCGCCCGAATAATTATTTCTGTTCTAATTTCTTTTGCCATAATAGTTATTTATATTAAAATAATGAATGATTCCTGGAGTAGATATATCATTTTTTATGTTTTTTGAAAAGGTTATCACCGATTTATCAATTTACACCAGATCAGTCTCTTTTAATTCATTTCTTAATTAACGCTGATTACTCTTGCAATGTTTATTTGTTCAAGAAATGTTTCATCGTGGGAGATTACGAGTAATGTTCCCTGATATTCATCAATGGCGTTGGTCAGTATCTCGATATTCTGAATATCGAGGTTGTTGGTCGGCTCGTCCAGGACAATTATATCCGGAGATTTGTCAGCAATATTTAGACAGCATATCATTAATCGCATTCTCTCACCTCCACTTAATGTAGCGCAAGGCTTGTCCCAAGCATCTTTAGTGAACAAAAAACGGTGGAGCCTGATCTTTACTTCGTGTTCTTGCAAAGCAGAAGTATTAAAATATGCTGCCTGTTCGTAAATTGTTAGTTTATTGTTTATCAGTGAATAATCCTGATCAATATAAACAGACCTGCTTTCTGTAACAATTGCAATACCGGTTTGAGGTATAAGGTTTCCAAGAATTATATTGACTAAAGTTGTTTTCCCCGATCCATTTGTTCCTTTTATGGCTATCCGTTCACCGCTCGTAATCCGGAGACTTAAAGGTTCGTTCCATACATACTTATCGTTCCCATAGCTGAAATTGATATCGGTGGCAGTAAAAAGTATTTTCCCTTGATGCAGACCTGAATGGTCAAATCCGAATTTCATTTTGTCGGCCTCCGGCAGGGAAGAACGCAACTCCTGCAATTCCTGTGAGATATTTCCTGTTTTCTCAGAATGGGTACCTTCTATTTTGGCAGTACTTTTTTCTGCACTGTTTCTCCACGTATTGGCTACTATTTTGGGTAGTCCTGCTTTTGACAGATCCTTTTTTGCACGCGCATCCAGTTTTTGTCGACGTTCGATCGTCTCACGTTCTTTTTCTTTGGCTTTTTTCAATGCTTTTTCCTTGCTTTGAATGTCCTGTGACAAAGCATCGAGTTTTATCTGTTTTTGTTCTTTGTAAAAGTCATAATTACCACCATAAACGGTTATTCCATGCTTGGTCAGTTCACACACCATATTTAAATGGTTGAGTAGTTTCCGGTCGTGGCTGACGACGAGTAACGTACACTTTGTGTTTTCTATAAAATCATACAGGCATTGTCTTCCTGAAATGTCCAGATGATTGCTCGGTTCGTCCAATAATACCAGTTCAGGCAGATGAATCGAGATACCCGCCAAGAATATTTTTGTCTTTTGTCCTCCGCTTAGTGTTTCGATTTTTTGTGATAGATCCAGACCACTCAATTGCCAATCGTTCAATGCGTCAGAACAACGTTCCTCGATTGTCCAGTCGTCGTTAAGCAGATCATAGTTTTTTTCTGAAATATTTCCGTTCAGGATTTCATATAAAGCTTTTAACTTTTGATCTATTTGCAATGCTTCGGCAACTGTCAGGTGATCATACTGCCCGAAAATTTGAGGGATATAATAGGGATTCGTATCTGTTTTCAGTATTCCGTCCGAGGGTTGCAATTCTCCTGCAATGATTCTTAGCAATGTGGTTTTACCCGCACCGTTGTTTCCAATCAATGCGATTTTCTCATTGGGATTAACCGTTAGATTGATATTACTGAACAGCAGAGTTTTGTCGGGATGAGTATAGGATAGGTCTTGAATAGTAAGCATAATTTCTTTCATTAAAATTAGTCGTTTTGAGTCGCCTTCGCTCCTCGATTTTCAATTCTCGCTATGGCAAAGTTCAGGTAAACTTAGATGTTTTCTCGCGACGGCATAATACAAATAAATTTGTCTTCTACCCATCGCTTATCGAAAACATTCAAACAAGTTTAACTTTGCTCATTTAGCTTAACGAAAACGTTCTCTTAGTAGATGAATAACCCAACAAACCGTTTTACGGTTTGTCTCTATAAAAGTTTGAAAGAAATTATTTATTTCATATGACTAAATTATTTATTCTCAATGGTGTCATATGGAACTCGCATTTAATCATCTTCTTATGTAACAATGATTGTTATGCTCGTTTCATTGGAGCTTACTTATTGATTTGTGCTGCAAAGATATAGATTTTTATACGGATTATCAAATCTTTATTTTACCGCCCGCAGAATTTCCCGCTTGCCGGGTGGACCGGGAAGACGTTCCACCCGGTAACCGGCAGATTGGAGTATCCTTCTTACGGCACCTTTTGCACAGTAGGTAGTGAGCACCGCTCCCTGATTGCTGAGGGTATACAATTGGCTGAATATCTCTTGTGTCCACATGCCGGGTTGTTTTTCAGGGGCAAAGGCATCGTAGTAAATCACATCGAAAGCTGTTCCCTGTTGAAACTTGTCCAATCCTTTGATATCCATTTGCAACTTCTTCAGATGAAAGTCGGGAGTTATCTCTACCCACTCTTCCCAGGGAGAAGAGTGAAGTTGTATAAACTTCACTTCCTGCGAGGGATCCAGCAATTTACTATAGTTGAACATCTTCGCCTCGGTGTTCGATACCGGATATCGTTCAAGAGTAGTATATTTTACTGTTTTACCCGATTTCTCAGTATCGAGCAAGGTGAGAAATGCATTCAACCCCGTACCGAAACCGATTTCCAATAAGTTGATCTCCGATTTATCGCAATGGTGCAATCCCGCTTCCAGATAGACATGAAGCGACTCCTGAATGGCGCCGTGTGTGGAGTGGTAATGTTCATCCAATTCCGGAACATATAGTGTGTGCGATCCGTCTTCCGTTGTTTTTAATATATGTTGCATAACTATCGGGCTTTCTGTTGGAATGACAAACAAAAATAGAAAAATTTCATGTACTTTTGTAGAATATAAGATGCGCCTCGGACAAGCTCAAGCAAGCTTGGCTTTTCTCTCGGCTTTCATTATATTTGTAGTATAAAATTATCACATGCAAAAATATCTGTATATCATCTTGCTATCGGCACTGACTTTGGCATGCGGTTCCGGAACCAGGAATAATAATGAAGGAAAGCGGATGCTGACGGTGACTATTGAACCTCAACGTTACTTCCTCGATCAGATCGTAGGCAATGCATTTGCAATCAATACGCTCGTGCCTCCCGGATCAAGCCCTGAGACATATGAGCCGGCCCCTTCAGTAATGGTTGATATGGCGAAGAGCGATATCTATTTTATGGTGGGTGATCTCGGTTTTGAGAATGCCTGGAGCAAACGCCTCGCGGAAAATAACCCGAATGTAGCTATCGTAAATTGTTCGGAAGGTATTGAGAGGATGGAAGGGTATGACCACAGCCATGATCAGGAACATGACCACGCACACGATCATGATCACCATCATGGAGACATCACAGCACATGTGCATGCCCATAGTGGTGTAGATCCGCATGTATGGTCGTCACCCCGGGTCGTAAAGGTTTTGGTCCGGAATATGCTGGAAGCGGTCGTGAAATTAGATCCTGATAATGAAGAGACATTCCGGACCAATTTTGATACATTGTCGGTAAAAATAGAACGGACAGACAGCCTGATCCGTGATTTGCTGAAAGATGCCCCCTCAAAGTCATTTATCATTTATCATCCCGCATTGGGCTATTTTGCACGCGATTATGGCCTGCATCAGATAAGTATTGAGTTCGAGGGGAAAAGCCCTTCTCCTTCGCAGATTAAAGAAATTGTAGACGTCGCCCGAAAGGAAAAGATCAATACTATTTTTATAGAGCGTGGTTTTGACACGAAGAATGCATCCGTAATTGCACAGGAGATTGGTGCGGAGGTGTTTGAGATTGATCCGCTCAGGTATGAGTGGGATGAAGAATTGCTGAGGATTGCCACCATTTTAGCCCGTGAGACGGATGAGTAAACTGATCGACATAACAAACCTTACAGTTGGTTACGAGAACAAACCGAATGTGCTAAAGGATATCAACCTAACTATCTATCAGGATGATTTCCTCGGTATTATCGGACCGAATGGAGGAGGGAAGACTACCCTTTTGAGAACTATTCTCGGATTGATAAAACCTCAGTCGGGTTCCGTCACTTTCTACGATAAGGGTAAAAAAACAGCCTCAATTAATATTGGTTATCTCCCTCAGATAAACCGGATTGATAAAAAGTTTCCCATCTCCGTATCGGAGGTGATCCTGTCAGGTTTAACGCCGGGAAACAATATTTTCAAGAGATATTCTTCTGCGGACAGGCAAAAGGTAAAAGAGGTGGCAGAGAGGCTTGGAATAGAAGAATTGCTGTCGCGTGCGATTGGAGATCTTTCGGGGGGACAGTTACAACGTGTGTTGCTGGGAAGGGCCATTGTCGACAATCCGAAACTGATCATTCTGGATGAGCCGAGTACCTATGTGGATAAGCTGTTTGAGACCAATTTTTATAAATTGCTGGGCGATATCAATAAAGAGATTGCGATTGTATTGGTTTCGCATGATGTAGGGACGATTATCTCTCTTGTGAAGAATATCGCCTGTGTGAATCAGGGATTGCATTATCATCCGGGTACCGATATATCTCAGGAATGGCTGCTGAATGCTTATGAGTCGTGTCCCATCGAGATACTCGGTCATGGATCTCTGCCTCACCGTGTGCTGCTGGAGCATGATCATCAGGAAGGCGGATCACATATACATCAATAGAGATGGGAGATACGATTTGGATTATCCTGGCCGGTCTACTGTTGCTCGTAGGAGCTGTAGGGACTGTTGCACCGATACTTCCCGGCCCTCCTTTGAGTTGGGGAGGATTGCTGGCATTGAAGTTCATTCCCTCTACACAAGATGATATCTCTTGGACAGCCATTATTGTCCTGGGAGTATTGACAGTCGTGGTCACTATTATTGACAATATTCTGCCGGTCTGGGGTACAAAAAAGATGGGAGGTAATAAACAGGTGGTCTGGGGCGCTACTATCGGTCTGCTGGTAGGTTTCTTCCTGGGGCCGTGGGGTATTATTTTTGGCCCGTTTGTGGGCGCTTTCGCCGGAGGGCTGCTTTCCGGAACACAATTTATACACGCTGTTAAACAGGCTACCGGCGCCTTTGTCGGTTATATTACAGGGCTCGTGCTCAAATTGGTGACAGTCGGTTTGATTATCTTCTTTTTCGTGAGAACGCTTGTCATTTGAAAAGATTGCTTATCCTTTCTACAGACTCCGGAGCCCGAGTGGGCAGTGTAAAAACCTGTTTTCATGGGTACAAAAAAGACCGGTAACAATTACCGGCCTTTATTCAATATAAATTTTTCCTGCTTTTATCTTTGTATTATCTCTGGCTGATGAGGTATTCCGCGATCTGAACGGCATTGAGTGCGGCTCCTTTACGGATCTGATCCGATACAGTCCAGAAAGTCAATCCATTTTCATTGGCAAGATCCTTACGGATACGTCCTACATAGACAGGATCTTTTCCTGAAAGTCCCAACGGCATAGGATATTCTTTGGCAGCCGGGTTATCGATCACCTCTACCCCTTTGGCTTTGCTGAATGCTTCCCGTGCTTCCTCTACAGAAATAGGACGTTCGGTTTCGATCCAGATGGCTTCCGAATGCGCACGCATTACAGGTACCCGTACACAAGTTGCACTTACCTCTATATTGGAGTGCATGATCTTGCGTGTTTCATTGTACATCTTCATCTCCTCTTTTGTATATCCGTTATCGGTAAAGACATCTACCTGAGGGATCAGATTGTATGCAAGCTGATAGGCGAACTTGGAAACAGTCGGTTCTTCACCGTTCGCTAATTGCTTGTACTGGTCTTCCAGTTCCTGCATGGCTGCCGCACCGGCTCCCGAAGCGGCCTGGTAAGTAGCTACGTGCGCCCTTTTGATATGAGCGATCTCTTCAATTGCCTGTAGTGCTACTACCAATTGTGCGGTAGTACAGTTGGGATTGGCGATGATACCGCGAGGGCTGTTCAGCGCATCTTCCGCATTAACTTCCGGAACGACCAAAGGTACATCATCCTGCATACGGAATGCGCTGGAGTTGTCGATCATGATAGCTCCGTGCTTGGTGATGGTTTCGGCAAATTCCAGTGAAGTACCTCCACCTGCAGAGACGAATGCAATATCAACCTCTTTAAAATCGTCGTTGTGTTGCAATTCTTTCACTTCGACCTGTTTACCTCTGAAGTTATATGTTGTTCCGGCACTTCTCGACGAACCGAATAACAGGAGTTCGTCCAACGGGAAATTTCTTTCATCCAGTACGCGGAGTAATTCCTGACCTACAGCTCCGCTGGTACCTACAATAGCGATCTTCATATGATTATACGTTTTTTAAAGAGTAAAGAACAAAACCTAAAAACACTTTTACTATATCTAAACCGCAAAGATATAAAAAAGCATGTAAATGTAGCAAAATGAAGAGATTTAACGATAGTGAAAATTTATTTGATAGCGATTTTCCGGGTGAATTTGTCGATTTTTATGATGTAATAACCTTTCGGAAGGGATAAAATGTATTGATTAGTACCTGCTTTTACGCGACGATTATATACTTTTGCTCCCATGATATTGTATATTTCGAGTACTCCATCTTCTGGAAGATTCTCAATGATAAGCTGGCTCCCTGTCAGTTTGATGGTAGTTTTATCTTGTGGATCTTCCCAATTTTGAGATCCCTGTCGTTTTTGTATTTGCGTAGTATTCTGAAGTTTTTCGGTATGTTGAAATCCTTCTCTGTTTTGCATATTCACAGTATCCGGGGAGACAAGTCTGTTTTGCAGTCCCTCCATACCAGCCCCGCCCGAATCTCCCTGTGCAAACAAGGGTAAACCGGCTCCCGAGATCAGGTATATCATCAAAAGGAAGGAATAACATCTCTTCATAAGAGGTCCCATTTGTACTGCAAAAGTATAAAAAAATGTAAAACTTTACATGTTTTGATCTGTTTATTTTGTAATACGCAAGTTTTTAGATGTCTCTGTTTTTCTTAGACGGTTAAATTTACCGAAATAATTCAATATGGGCATCGGCCAATTTAGGCATGGCTCCGTGTTGCTGGCATACATACGCCGACACTTCAACAGCGAACTGGTGAGCTTCTGTGATTGGTTTCCCATTCATAAATGCAGCTACAAATGCTGCCGTGAATGAGTCTCCCGCACCTACCGTATCGGCCACATGTACTTTAGGCGTGGGTTGATAGGATGTTCCTTCACCGTTGAAAACAAAGCTGCCCTCGGTACCTTTGGTGAGGATTACAATATTGAGTGCAAACTTCTTTAGTAACTGCACGCATATTTTCTGTTCGTCCGCCTCCTTCCATCCGTACAGATCGGCTAAAACCTTTATCTCGTCGTCGTTTATCTTTAACACATTCGATATCTTTAAGGATTCCTCGATGATGTTTTTCGAGTAAAAATGTTGACGCAGATTGATATCGAAAATTTTTATACAGTCCGCAGGAACGCTTTTCAGGAATTTTTTTATCGTCTCCCGCGATGTTTTGTTGCGTTGAGCCAGAGAACCGAAGCAAACCGCGGAAGTCCTCTTTGCCAGATTCTCGGTACGTTTGGTAAACGGGATATTATCCCATGCCACGTTCTCGCAGATCTCATACTGAGGAATACCTGCGCCACTAAGCGTAACCTGTACTGTTCCCGTCGGATAATCGGTAGTTTCAATCAGATAGTTGAGATTTTTCTCTTCCAGGGAATTGAGTATTTCCTTTCCTAAGAGATCATTTCCCACAGCGCTGAGAGCGTAACCGTTAAAGCCGAACTGCGACACATGATACGCGAAATTAGCGGGTGCTCCGCCCAATATCTTCCGTTCAGGAAATACATCCCAGAGTATTTCCCCAAGTCCAACTATTATTTTGTTCATATGATTATTTTATTTTTATTCTACCGTTTCTTGCTTTATTGCGTTTATAATCATTTTAATATTTCTGATAAATACCGACAATGTTAAGTATCAAAATTGCCGGTAATCCCAAACAATCTTTCCTATCCGGGGTTTATTTTAGTTCCATACCGACTTTACAGAAAAAACCTGTAAATCTTTCACTTCAATGTTATTTCCCCAAAAATGGAATCCCTCTTTGTTATTTGTATCGGGTTTTCTCTCCATGGAGTAGGAATATGCCCCATCATCGATAAATACTTCTATTGAAGTACGATCGATATATATATCGGCAGAAAGTTCCATGCTGGTCATATCCTCAGGAGAATAAAATACACCGTTGATCGTGTTAGAATTCATATCATATCCCACAATGCGTTGGCCAAACAGATTAAAGCCTGCATCTGTAGCATGTGATAATTTAATTCTAGTTTTAATACGCAGACAATCTGTATTATAAAACTCTTTCAACAGATCATTAGCTTTGTCAGAGGTAAGATTTTGCCAATCACGGACAGGAGTAAAAAGCGTTTCTGTTTCTTTTACGGGTAGATTAAACAGACGAGGGCCATCTTTTGTCGTACGCAGTGTCAGCTCGGTAGGCAGCAACATCATTCCGTTGAAAGGCATCTCCGGGTGACTGATGCGTCCCCATCCCACTTGTATGCGCCTGCTGTCAGGCATATTAGTGAAAGTTTGGGCTGCATAAATAGCACCTGTCGTGTACTGATATTTACCCTTTTCAGGTGTAAATACTTTTCCGTCGAATGATCCGAGCATGTATGTTCCCGAAGCTCCATACATCACCCATTTGGTGTTATTGGGATTTCCGTCGACAGGAAGTTCGAATAACTCCGGACATTCCCAGAATCCTGTGACATGGCTTTCATATTTCCAGTCTTTCAGGTTAGATGAGGTATAGATAGAATGTCCGTCACGTTCATTAAGAACCATTACCCAATGTTTGCCGGGTGTATACCAAAATACTTTAGGGTCACGTGTATCCTTACTGTTCCATATATGCCTGGAGTCTATTACGGGGTTTGCCTCATATTTAGTGAAAGTACGTCCTTTGTCGAGACTATAAGCAATACACTGTACCTGCTTATCCGCTCCGGCAGCGGTATAAATTGCTATCATAGCCGGTGTTTTGCCTTTGTTATATCCGGCTGTGTTGTCATAATCCATTACCGCAGAACCGGAAAACATTCCTCCCAAATGATCAGGATACAGGGCGCTGGGCAGTTCTTCCCAATGTACAAGGTCTTTGCTGACAGCATGTCCCCAGTGCATATTTTCCCACTCGCGCTCGTACGGATTGTGCTGATAAAACAAATGATATTCTCCGTCATAGTATATAAGACCATTCGGATCATTGATCCACCCGCGGCGAGTTGTGAAATGGAATTGAGGACGATTCTTTTCTTTATACAGATTGTCCTGCCCTACGATCACATCATCCTGGAATATCTTGTTTAACCCCTCACTGTTCCCATCGTAACTGATTGTTAAAGTTTTACCTTTCAAATGAGAAACATCTTTAAATACCCAGTAGTCCGCATTACCGGCGGCAAGGCGTATCACTACCGACAAGTCCGGTTCCCCATCTACTTTGAAGGTCATTTTACTCCGATCCTGATCATGCGAAACAGGCAGGTTCAGATACTGCTTATCGATCTTGATTTTTATTTCTTCTGCCGACAGGGAAAGCCCTGCAAAGAGAAAAACACATACGGCTGCTATTTTTAGAGTCAAAGAATTCATACGATTTTTTTAGGTTTGATAATTTGGTAACTGAATAATTAATCAACAAATTAGCACATCATCACATTATCACATCGGAGCTTATCCTTTTTTAAGTTTGAATGTGAGGAATATCAGGTAAACCACACCCACTGTCAGGACAATGAGTGCTCCCGTCTGTGAAGCCATCGTGTCGGAAAGCAACCCCATCAGTAAAGGGAAAACCGTTCCGCCGAAAAGCCCCATGATCATCAGGCCCGATACTTCGTTTTTCTTTTCGGGCATATACAACATCGCTTTCGACAGGATTATCGGGAAGATATTGGAATTACCCAATCCTACCAGGGCAATGGAGATGTAAATGAACGTAAGATTGTTGAATATGAAAAGTCCGGCCATTGAAAGCACCATCAACGCAACGCTTATGGCAAAGAATTTTTTTGCTGAGTAACGTGCCAGTACAAAGGCGCCGGTAAAACATCCGATAGTGCGGAACAGAAAATAAAGACTGGTGGCGAATCCGGCATCGGCAAGCGGCATCCCTAACCGCTCCATGAGTATCTTCGGAGCGGTTACGTTCACGCCCACATCGATACCTACGTGGCACATGATTCCCAGAAACGAAAGTAGTATTGTTTTATCACCCAACAAAGCGAAGCACTGCAAGAAAGTAGACGTTTTACCACCTGTCTCTTCTTCTTTTATCTGCGTAATACCCAGCCAAAGTGTGGCCAGTACTGCTACCGCCATAAAAATAGGGAAAAGAAGCTTCCAGTCGCCCAGACTTGCAGCAGCCCAGGCAGCTATCAGCGGAGCGGTGAATGACGCTATTGCCTTCACGAATTGTCCCAGTGTGAGCGAACTTGCCAGCTTATCCCCTTTCACTATATTCGATAACAAGGGGTTGATAGACACCTGCATCAGCGTGTTTCCTATACCAAGCAAGGAAAAAGATATGAGCATCGATACAAAACTGTAACTCACAACCGGGATCAGCAAGGCTGCAGCCGTTACTACCAAACTCAACAGCACCGTTTTTCTTCGTCCTATCTTATTCATCAGCATCCCCGTGGGAACGGAGAAGATAAGGAACCAGAAAAAAACCATTGAGGGAAAAAGGTTAGCTACCGTGTCCGACAGATCGAAATCGGCTTTCACGTAATTAGTCGCAATGCCCACCAGATCGACAAATCCCATGGCGAAAAACGCCAGCATGACGGGAACCACTCTTAGAAATACTTTTTCTTGTTTTATCGTGTTCATACTATTACTTTATTTTTCCTTGCCTGTTTCATAATCAATTTCAATTCTCTTTTGATTTTAGAGGGATCCGGGATGTCAGACTTTAATTATCCTTTTCACATTTCCACATTATCACTCTTCACTCCTGGTTTTTCACCTTTCACTTTTTCACTTTTAGTTTTTCACTTACTCCGAATCGGATACACATTTATACTACTGATTGTCACTTCTTCATCGCTTTCGAAAGAAAGGGAGTTATAGGGTTCTGTAGGGAAGATGCTGTTGGTCTGCACCAACTCACCGTCGTTTACAAAACATTCCACCGATGCTCTGTCAACAAAAATCCTGATTTGGTAGCTCTTTTTCTTTACAAGAGGCGCTTTGATGGTTTCCGATGCAAAGTTATCAGAAAAATCAACAATTCCGCTTTTCGACCGGTCGATGCCGAATACGCCCTTTTCGGGATCGAAACTGAACACTGTCCTTTCGCCCTTCCCGTTGGCTAATATAAAGCTGAAGACAGAGGCACTGCCGGCCTCAATATCCATCTCTATCTCAAAGGAACCCGTGTTTCCTTCCGTCAGATTGTCTATCGTATGCGATTTGTTGACTGTGAATGCATCTATCTTCTTTGTATTTCCACGTAAAGCATTCACCTCTTCTGCCGGTGGGTTGGCTACAACAAGGTGTTCACCGTTATGTGCCAGCTTCAGCTCGCGGGGCAGCGTACTGGCTCCCTTGAAATGAACCGGCGGGATATGGTTGGCATAGTCCCAGTTATTCATCCATCCGATAAACAATTTGCGTCCGTCAGATTCGGGAATATTGCTCCAGGTTACGCCTGCATAGTTATCACGTCCGTAATCCAGCCAGAGAGGATAAGGGAGTGCGTCGGGTTTAAAAGTTTTTCCATCGAAATCACCGATGAAATACTGTGTGGCGCTTCCGCCATTGGGTCCGCCGGGATTGATACTCACAAAAAGTACCCATTTGGTCTGTCCGTTATATGTGAGAGGGAACAGGTCGGGACACTCCCACACACCGCCGTGTGCGCCTATGCCTTCACCGAATTCGCTGAGTTTATCCCATTCTTTCAGGTTATCCGAGCCGTAGAAAGAGATAGTCTGTCCGGTTGCCAGCGCCATTATCCATTGGTTCGTAGCGTTGTGCCAAAATACTTTCGGGTCACGGAAATCGGGATAGCTCAAATCGCTCAACACGGGATTTTCCTCGTATGTGGTAAATGTACGTCCATTGTCGAGGCTGTAAGCGATTGATTGGGTCTGAATTTTTCCTGCCGAAGTATAGATGGCGATCATCGCGTCATTGCCGAAACCGGCTGTATTGTCTTTGTCAATTACCGCGCTTCCCGAGAAAATTGAGCCGAGAGAATCGGGTGCCAATGCGAACGGCAGATGCTCCCATGAAACCAGGTCTTTCGATACGGCATGTCCCCAGTGCATGTTTGCCCAGCGCGACCCGTAAGGGTTGTATTGGTAAAACAGATGATATTCGCCGTTGTGATACACCATTCCGTTGGGATCGTTCATCCAGCCGTATTTTGGTGTAAAGTGATAAAGCGGACGATAGGTTTCATTGTAATCGAACTCGAAGCTGTCGGATTGCTTTATGCGGGAAAAACCGATATCCGTTTTATTTACGTGCTCAAACGTGAGCGTGACTTTCCGGTCTTTGTATTTCGATACGTCGATGGGTATCCAGTAGTCTGTTTTCGTCTGCGAAACACGGATATACATCGGTTCACCTATCTTTTCACCATCCACTGAGAGTTGTACGACCGACTCCGGAGCGTTGTCCTCAACAGGTATCAGGATATAATTTCCGGTTACGTCAAAATTTATTGTATTTCCCGCGGAGCAAGCACATAACAGGAATGCACTGCATCCTAATAATAAATGTAAAATTTTCTTCATAACTTTCTATCTATGTGATCTTTTTGATTCTTGTAAAGTATAATCAGGGTGTTTCCCGGATTGTTATTTCCGTAACTTTAATAGTTCCGTTGTCTGAGAAGATTGTCCAGGGATTTTGATTCATCTTGTAAATACGGTTTGTAAATGCAGTATTGTTATTCACATATACTACGGCTATTGACTTTTCGATAATAATCTTTACGTCAAAAACCTTATTCTGCGGAACGACAAGTGGGGTAAAATTCAGCTCTTTCCTGTTTGAACCTGTTTCGTTGTACATAAACAGGGAAGGCATGTTCCAGCGATTGTTCGGCGTCAGATCGAAGGAGACTGAATATACTTCCGATAAATCATCGCACACTCCGAAAGAAAACCCGAAATGATCCGATTCCGATGCGTCAATTTTCATCGAGATTTTAACCGGGCCGTTATTCCTGTTGAACAGTGCGTAGCTTCTCCCGGAGGCTTGAGCGGTAATGTTGTATGAGCCGTTATTGCCTGATACATTTCCTTCTGATTTTATTTTTTCGAATTCGACTTTCCGATTGAATTTTGCATCTACAGCCTCGGGTATTACCGGATATAGATGTCCGTTTGCCTGTTGCACAATCTTATGTGTTATCAATGATCCCGCCCAATCCAGTTCATTGTTGTTGTTTACCGTTCCTCCGGTTGAGCACCAACCCGACAAGTAGCGGTTTGTACCGTCACCCGCCGTTTTTGCGGCATAAAGGTATAATCCGTCAAAAGTCTCGTGGCGTCCTGAAGCGTCTTCGCTTCTCCTCCACGGCCCGTCGGGTGAGTTGGCTATACGGTAAAATGTCTTACGATGTTCATCGCGGTTGATGCGTGAAAAGACCAGGTACCATTTATCGCCTATTCTGAAAATGTCGGGACATTCCAGAATTTCGGAATCCGTTTGAATTTCATATATCGCCGGATTATCGGAAGTCGTTGCCATTAAAGGTTCAATCAATGACCAGTTTATCAGGTCGGATGATGTATAGCGTGCAAGCGCCCCTTTTCCCTCTTTGCGTGTAGTAACAAGCATTACATATTTTTCGCGGGTCTCATCCCAGTACACATGCGGGTCACGGAAATTATTCCGGTCAAATCCGTTTGGCGCCTGAAAGGTGGCCGAAGGTTGCTTCGTCCAGTTCAGTAAATCGGCAGATGTGGCAAGCATCACTTTCTCGGCAGGGTCAAGATTGCTGTTGTGTCCGGTATAATAGCCATAATAGGTATTTTCCGCTTTGATAAAACTACCGGTTCCTATCCATTCCTCCTGACTGCCTGTGGCGCCTGCCGGTAGCGCCTGTATAAAACCGTCGAAAGTGGCGTAATCTGCAGTTCTTGTCAGATAGACGGGATGGTTGTTGGCATTTTCGTAAAGGTAAAACAGGTAGAACCTTTTTTCATCGGCGTTGTAATACGGCATGGGGTCGCCTACATAACCCTGCTCCGGCTTGTAGAATGTTTGATACGTGCCGGATTCCTGTGGGTTCCTGCACGTGGTGGACATATCTACGGTCGGCTCACCGGGCTCAGGTTCAGGAATTATGTCATTACCGCCATTACATCCTGCCAACAAGTGTGAGAAGAGTAAAACCGGAAGTAAATACATTTGTCGTTTCATATACCTGTTTTATGTTGAGTACGTGGAGGACATTATTGCCCTGCCACGTACAAAAATACATATTTTACTTAATTTTTAGGGATCGCTTTCAATTCGTCCCAATACATACGATGTGTCGTGAAAGCTACAGGCTCACCATTAGGATGTTCATGCGGCATCACCAGGATATTGTTAATTATCGCCGTACGATTCTCCGGGATATTGAACACCAATTCCTGCCATTCGCCAAGATGATCTTCGGAATACCAGGCCCTCAGCCAGTCTTTGTTGGCTTCACCATCGGACTGAATTTCGAGTTGCACATCTCCTGCGACCTCTTTCAGTATCATAACCGAGAAACGGTCGTATTCGGCAGGGTCGATGTTTACTTTATTGTCATTCCACAAAGCTCCTCCATGCCAGCCTTCCCCGGTAACTGCATCCCGTACAAAAGAGGCGCAGAAAGGTGTATTATTGATACCGCCGGTATTTGGGTTAGGATAAGGACTGTCTATGGTAACCACTAAGCCGTCCCAATGCGGGATTATATTTTCGCCGTTGTAAATAAGCAATGGCAGTTTGGGTTCTTCTCCCGGGATCACGGTCACGGAATAGGTGAATGTTTCTCCCTGGTAAGCAAGTGTGTAGGTGACAGGCGAAGTGAAATCAATAAAACTACCCGGCTCAGGCGATATCACGGCGCCGTCTGTGTACTCTATCACAGGGCTTAGTTCAGTCACGTCCGTCCCTTCCGGAAGATAAATCACGATACTGTTGTCGTCCTGATTGATGATACCGTTCCGGTTTCCGATACGGAAAGAAGTGATCTCTGCTTTGATTTCCATCACCGTTACCCGATACGTATTGTACAGATTGCCATTGAATACCCGGTATTCTATGGGGGTATTTGCTGAAAAAGTGAAGTTCTGCGCTTCACCGGAAGCCGGTGATACTGTTGCGTTCGCGGGTAATGTGATGACAGGAGCCACAGCCGACAGGTCAGTACCTGAAGGCACCAGAACGGTAATCGTTCCATTGTCGTTATTGATGATCCCTTCCACATTATTGACTTTGAATGAGAGGATATCCACATCAGCCGTCAGGTCGAGTGAATCACCTTTGTCGTCATTGCAGGCAGTGAAAATGCCGCCTAAGAATATGATGAGCGTTAAACTTATGTTTTTTAATGTCTTCATACGATTCAAATTTAATTTTTCGTGTGATATGGGAAACTATTTTATTTTAGTATCCCGGATTCTGTTCGTACATGAACTTACTCAACCTGATTTGTGCCTCGGGGATGGGTAGGTATTCATGTTGATCCGCATTAAACTGGGCGGAAGAATAATAGGGTCTGCGTGTTCTTTCCGCGTTATAATACTGATTCATGGCTTGTTCGGCAATTCCCCAGCGTACAAGATCGAAGAAACGGCCGTTTTCCATTGCCAATTCCAGGCGGCGCTCCCAACGTAAAGCCTGACGGGCAAAAGGTTCGTCCCATGTGCAGTTTATACCGTCCCTGTATGTGTCGATATTCATTCTGTCTGTCGCGTAATCAACAAAAGCCGTGCTGTTTCTTGCCCGCGTGCGCACCTGGTTGATCAACGGCAACGCTTCCGATGACCGGTGTAGTTCAATCAGCGCTTCGGCACGCATCAGCAGTACATCGGCAAAGCGGATCAGTATACGGTTCTTTGAATTGGCGTAAAAAGGTACCATCGGTATAAAACAATCGCAATCGGGATCTACATTTTCTTTCAGCGAAGCATAAAAATAATAATCTGCAGGGTTCCGGTTCCAACTTTCCTCATAAATACGATCGGAATTGTATTTGTATGGAAGACCGGGAATAGCTACGGTATGAAAGAGCCGTGGATCGTACTGTTCCTGCGTACTGTACTGATCCAGTGTATTGTAGTTTTCGAGCGGCAGTCCGTTTCCTGTCGTACGGAAAGCATTCACGAGACTTTGGCTTGGTTTATTGAAATCGCAGCAGCCCAGTCCCATCGGTACCGAAAGCAAGTCGGAAAAATTCAGGCGTCCAAATCTTGTTCCGTCGTCTTTAGAGTATTGAACCGAAAACAGCGCTTCGGGGCCATTCTCATAACTTCCCGGCAGGAAATTGAATGCAAAATCAGGCTCCAGTGTATAACCCGACGAAAGCACGATCTCCGTATTGTCCAGTACTTTTTGCAGATCCGCCTGATCGATACCGGTTACAGCATGCTTTTCAGGATCATCTTGCCGATAAGCTTTATACAGGTAGGTTTTAGCCAGATAGGCTGCTGCGGCTGGTTTACTGGCACGTCCTGTTTCAGCTTGGACATCCGGTAGGTGATCGACGGCATACTGGAAGTCATCGGCTATTTTCTGCCACAACCCATCGTTGGTCAATGCCCTGTTGGAAATGGTCTCATACTCATCCACCGGTGTATTTTCGTCCACATAAGGCACATACTTGAACAGTATTTTTAACAAAAAGTAAAAGTGTCCGCGCAGGAAACGCGCTTCACCCAATTTCTCCTCTTTGTTATCGAGGTTTTCGGCTTCCTGTATGGCGCGAATAGCGTTATTGGCGCGTGAAATGGCGATATAGCACTGAAACCATAAGCGATCCACTTCGCCAAAATTCGGCATTATATTGTTCGACACTTCAAAAAAGTGGAACACCTGTATGTCCTGTGGGCCGGAACCTCCTTTATAAGCATCGTCCGAGCGGACTGTCCCGTATGGCCACAGACTGAGAGGGACATCGTAATGGTCGTTACCCAAAGCCGAATAGGCGGCTGTCAATAATCTTTCCGGGTCGTTTACCTGATCGGAGCTCAATACGCCCTTGGGAGTTTCATTCAGAAAATCGGCACATCCCGACATAAGAACGATGACTACAACTATTGAGATGATTTTATTTAATTGCATATTATAATAATGATTTAACATGTGTAACGATAAAAATTAAAATATTACGTTCAATCCCACAGTCCATGTGGTAGGAATAGGATAACCCCACCCTGCGTTTTCGGGATCTACCCCCGTAAAGTCTTTCGATTTCACGGTAAACAGATTCTGTCCGCTGACATAAAAGCGCAAACGGCTCATTTTCATTTTTGAAACAACAGTTGCCGGTAGCGTATAGCCCAGGGATAAATTGCGTAATTTCATGTAGGAACCGTCTTCGATGAAATAAGTCGAAAAACGCCCTTCGTCGTTAGTATTGATCGTTTGCAAAGCAGGGATAGTCGACCCTGTGTTTTGCGGCGTCCAGGCATCCAGCAGACGCCTTCCCTTGTTGGAATTGACATCATCCACACTCCAGAAATCCGTCTGTGCTTTGAGCCAGTTATGCACATCAATACCCTGTACACCCTGGAAATAAGCGGTGAGGTCGAAACCCTTGTACTGAAGGGCTATATTCAGACTATATGAAAAATCGGGATGCGGACTGCCTATCCATGTACGGTCTAAATCGTTGATCTCATTATCTTCGTCATTTACGTTTTTGTAGCGTATGCGTCCGATACCTTTGCCGGTCTGATTCACATGTGCATCCACTTCTTCCTGGTTTTGGAAGATACCATCGGCAACATAACCGTAGAAAGAGCCTAAAGGACGACCGATAATGTTGTCACCTGGCCGACCGCCATAAGAGTTCTCTACAGATTCGGGCAGATAAGTGACCTTGTTTTTATATGTCGAAATAACTCCGGTAATGTCGTATTCCAACCCGAACGGAGTGCTGTTTTTGTAACCTGCGGAAAAATCAAACCCCCGGTTTTCCATCGAAGCGCCGTTGGCCCAACGATAGCCTCCTTCACCCACAATACCGATATAAGCGGGATTGATCAACATATCTTTAGTAGCCTTGATATACCAATCGATAGAACCGTAAAGGCTTTGGTTGAAGAGTAAGAAATCCAGCCCGATATTGGTCTGTTCGGTAGTTTCCCATTTCAGGTCATCGTTTTCGGTCTGGATTTTCCGGTATCCTGAAGGCAGATTGCCCGAACCCGATCCCGCAAGGTCGTATGCCGTACCATCTATGATATTCCAGGTCGGGTCTCCGATACCGTATTCAGGAACGAAGAGCGCGTAAGTCGCAAGATTATCGATACCCTGGTTTCCTGTCTGTCCCCAGCCGAAGCGTAATTTCAGGTCGGAAATGTAATCTTTGGTATTTTCCATAAAATTTTCTTCCGAAATCCTCCAACCGGCTGTTACGGCAGGAAAAGTGGCAAAACGGTTATTTCTTCCGAAGCGGGAAGAGCCATCCTGCCGGATAGTAAACGAGGCAAGGTAACGGTCGTTATAGGAATAGTTGGCTTTTCCGAAATAGGAAAGCAGGGAAAACCCTGTTGAGCCACCGCCAACAGATGCGGTTCCGGTACTTACGCCGGGCCACATATATTCGGGTGTTTCGATGGCAAAAGCACCTTCTCCCGAAGTATAAGCGTTAAAGTTTATGTCGCTTTGCCGGTTCATTTCCACACCTGCCAACACATCGAACCTGTGACTGTCAATTGTTTTCTGATAAGTGGCGGTATTCGACCATGTCCATCTCATCCAATGGCCCTGTTCCATATTTACCGCCGTATTGTCGCTGTTCATGAAGCCCGAGCGGTAGGAATGTACCATATGACGTTTATAGAAATTGCCGTAATCAATGCCATAGCTTGTGCGAAGGTGTAAATCCCTGATTATTTCCAGATCGGCATATGTATTTCCGAACAAACGCCAATAAGCGTAGGCATTATTCCGATTGTCATAAAGCAGGCGCATAGGATTATGGCGGTCGTTCATGCCTCTGGAGGGTCCACCCCAGCCTTCACCGTCTATCGTGTGTACCGGTATCATGGGTAATGCCTTTAAAGAAAGGTCGAGGACATCGCCCGGCGCCTGTACTTCACTTGTCCTGTTCAATGTGAAATTTTCACCGATAACCAACCTGCCGTCAAACAATTTATAATCGGTATTGATACGTGCCGAAATACGGTTGAAGTCGGTATGCTTAAGCGTTCCGTCGTTGTAAAAATACCCCAGGGACAAAAAGGAACTGCTTTTTTCGGTAGCCGAACTAAGAGACATGTTATACGATTGGATCAACCCGGTTTTGGATATTTCATTAAACCAATCGGTGTCAGAAGCAAGCATTGTCCGGTCATTATCAACATATTTAGCCAGATAAATATTATTGAGTTGGGGGTGTCCGTTGGTATCGTAACCCCAATCGAAGCTGTAACCGATATTGTTGCTGTTCGGATTACCGCCTCCGTTTACCGATGCCTGCCACAAAGCCTGTCCGTATTCGCGCGCATTGAGCACCTCCATGCGGTTATTAAAATAAGTGCTCGTGAGAAAAGCATCGAAAGTCAGTTGGATTCTTCCGGCCTGTCCCTTTTTGGTAGTAATAATGATAACCCCGTTGGCGGCACGTGAGCCGTAGATACTTGCAGAGGAAGCGTCGCGAAGAACCTGAATACTTTCAATATCGTTTGAATTAAGCTCGTGCATACCGCCTTGCGTGGGTACACCATCAATAATATAAAGGGGATTCTGGTCGCTGTTGAGGGAGCTGATGCCGCGAACACGCACGGTAGCTGCTCCGCTCGGATTGCCATCGGCGCTGATGGTCATACCGGGGACACGTCCCTGAAGTGCTTTCATCGGATTGTTCTCTGCAACGGACAATATATCTTCCACGCTTACCACCGAAACGGCTCCCGTTAAATCAGCCTTACGCTGCGTGATATATCCTACCGCTACTACTTCATCGAGCAACTGCATATCTTCGGTCATTGTGATATTCAATACCGTTTGCCCGTCAATAGGTATTTCTAATGTTTCAAAACCAATGTAGGAAATAACCAATACATCGGTTCGACCCGCTTCCAGACTAAAGTTACCATCTATATCGGTTACGGTTCCCACGTTTTTTCCTTTTATAAGGACATTTGCCCCGATAACAGGCTCCGAATCGGTAGCGGATACTATGTTTCCCCGGATCGTAATTTCTTGTCCCCATGATAAAAAGGGGAGAGCCAGGAAAATCAATAAAATCGATAGTTTTTCTAACATCTTCTTCATCTCTGGTTTTAAAATTAAAATTATATATATAGACTATGCTTTTATTCCTATACATTCGTTCTGAATAAAGAAATAGATTCTTCCGTTTTATAGGGGAGGGCTTAAATGCAGAATGTGTTTCATCGTAAAGAAAACAGTATTCGCCGGATGATGATTCCCCTGATATATTAAAATGGTAATAAAAACAGTTCTCCTTACTTCACAATGTTATGCTGTTATGCTCACAAATAATTATTGTTGAAAACAGGTTTTATTTCCGGGTACAATGATAGATGCGGAGCCTGGATTTGCCAATAAAAAATGTAACGAAGGCTGTCAAATTTGTAAACGAAGAGTAAATAAACAGCCTGGATTTCAATGATGATACAGAAATGTAACAAAAATGATAAGGAATAGAGGTTGTTCCCGGGGCTGTTTTCAGGATTTAGGAGTGTGTGTGGTATGAATTCCGCAAGTGCGGTTACTTTTTTTCCATGTATTCGGAAGGAGTCATGTTAAAAACGTCTTTGAAACATTTCGAGAAATATGCCGGAGAGGAAAAGCCGGTCTGATAGGCGACCTCGCTGACGGAAAAACGGCGTTTGTCAAGTAGTTCCACAGCTTTGCTCAGCCTGAAGTTGCGCAGATAATCAACAGGAGTCAGTCCGGATATCTCCTTTATTTTCCGGTATAGATGAACGCGCGAAATATTCAGTTCTTCACTTAGCTTTTCTACTGATATGTCGGTTTTTGCATACGACGTTTCCAGTAGCGAGATAAATTGGGAGATAAAGATTTCATCGCTGCTGTCAATTTTCTTGTCGTTCTCGATTATCGGAATGCCGCCTGTTTGCATCGTCTGCATAAACTTCCTTTGCAGACGACGGCGTTCTTCGAGTAACCGTATGATTTTTACCTTTACATATTCTATATGGAATGGCTTGCGGATATAATCGTCGGCTCCTTCGGCAATACCATACATTCGCTGGTCTATTTCTCCTAATGCTGTAAGAAGGATGACCGGGATATCCGACAGTACAGGTGAAGCCTTGATTTTTTTACATAGCTCGAAACCATTCATCCATGGCATCAACACATCACTCAGAACAAGGGTTATGTTTGTCTGCTTTTCCATAAGCTGCAATGCTTCCAGTCCGTTTTCTGCTGTCAGTACATGAAAGTTTTCCGACAGTTCTTCCGAGAGGTATTCCCTGATTCCTTGGTCATCCTCCACAATAAGGACCGTGTAATTATACTTCCTTCCTGTTATCTCCCTTGTCTTTTCAGCATCGATAATTGATTCTGCCCCAGATTCCAAAATCTCGTTTTGGTTTTCCATTAAGCTGTATTCAGGCAGATGGTGTTTACCGGCAGGGATTTCAATAGTGAATACCGTTTTTTTTCCGGGATCGCTTTCCACACTAATTTTACCACCGTGCATTTTCACAAATTCCTGCGTAAGGTGGAGCCCTATGCCGGTACCCGTCTTATTGTCGCTACTATCGGTATAGAAACGATCGAAAACAAGCGGCAGTTTATCCTTGCTTATTCCGGTCCCATTGTCACTGACGGATATGGATATCTTTTCGTTGTAACAGTGCATATCCACAGCTATTGTTCCGTTATCATGCGTAAATTTAAAAGCATTTGACAATAGATTCACCAGTATCTTTTCCATCTTATCGGCATCGAACCATAATTGGGCAGAAGGTTTGTTTGAAGTGAATGAATAGTGGATGTTTCTGGTTTCGGCCAGTTCGTCGAAAAGTGATTTTACGGTTGAGGTGAACGAGACGATATCTTTGTTACTAACGTTGAGTTGTGTTTTATCACTTTCAATTTTCTGAAAGTCGAGCAATTGGTTAATGATCCGGGTCAGTCTGTCGGTATTTTTTTTCATGCGTGTCAGATCGGCAAGTAAAGCCGGGTCCTGCACGTTTTTGATCCATTTCTCCAGGGGGCTGACGATCAGCGTGAGTGGGGTTCTTACCTCGTGCGACACGTTCATAAAAAATCGCACTTTCTGATCGTTTACCTCTTTAATTTTTTCATTAAGAATAATCAATTGCTGTTTCTGATGCTCTATCTCATCGTTTTTCAACCGGAGCTGACTATTCCTGCGCTTTATCTTCCTGTTGATATAAAAGATATAGATCGAAAAAAGGAAGAGCAATCCAGCCAGCAAAAGAATAAGAATTAAAGAATGCCGAAGTATACTGAATTCGTTTACAATAGATTCAAGGTTTTTCCTTTGTTGCTCTATTCTGTTTTGATAATTAATGAGTTGGTCGGATTGTAATAAGAGGGTCTGCGCCGTAGGCTTGTCTATAATTCTCGTGCCTTCGAGGATATATTGTTTTTCTACAGGTTGTCCTGTGAGTATCTTCATAGCTACCTTGATGACTTCATCTCCACCGGTGGGATAGAGGAACGATGCGTCGATCCGACCATCGGCAACGGCTTCTAATCCCGCATCCTTACCGAAAGCCCCGTCAACTCCCATTATTTTTATTTTCGGTATAAGGGATGAATCCCTTTTGATAATTGCTTCTCTGGCACCTATCGCCATTACATCATTATGGGCATACACAAGATCGATGTTTTCATAGCTCGGCAGTTTTTCAGTTTCATCACGGGCAATCTCACGCCGCCATTTCCCTTCTATCGATATGATGTTGAAACCCTTCGACTTGTCCAACCCATCAATAAAACCCTGATGACGCTCTATGGCGGGAGAAGTAGTTTTTGTCCCCCATATTTCAAGGATGGTAGCACTGTCAGGTAACAGGGAACTGGCATGTTGTCCTGCCATCTTCCCAATCTCATAACTATCGCCACCAACGTAAGAGGTATATTCGTCGGAATTTATTTTCCTGTCGGCGATAATCGTGGGGATACCCGCCCGGTACGCTTCTACGGCAATCGGAGTAAGGCTGTCGGATTCATTGGGTGAGATAATAAGCACATCTACCTTCCTGTTGATCAATTCCCTGATCTGGCGGATCTGCTTCTGATTATTCTCCTCCGCATCCATGACAATGATATCAATATTTTCATAATTCGATACCTCGATGTTCATTTCCACCATCATGGCCTGCCTCCATACATCGTCCATCATACATTGGGAGAAACCTATAGTATATCTTTTTTCGGTATTATCCTGGCAAGAAAGTAAAAGTAGCAGGAAAAACAGAACTGAAATTATGCTATTAAATTTATGCATATAATTGGCCGATTAAAACAAAATGATATATATGCTGGTTTTACACTGTTCCTGGGATGTTATGATACAAATTTATAAAAATAAATTATTATAATTCAAAAACTTTTCCTTCAGCGGCAAGCTCAGTGTTAGGGAATACAGCGACAGCCTCTTTTAAAAGGGTTCCCAGTTCATTATAGCGGGAAGAATAATGGCCGATCACCAATTGCCTTGCATTGGCTGCTCTCGCTATTTCTGCTGCCTGGCGTGCCGTTGAGTGATAAGTTTCTCCGGCACGTATCAGTTCACTTTCGGCAAAGGTGGCTTCGTGATATAACAGATCCACATTTTTTATATAGGGGACGATTTCGGGTGCATAGGCGGTATCGGAACAATAAGCGTATCTGCGTGGAGGATTACCTGGCGATGTAAGTATGTCGTTTCGGATGATAGTGCCGTCAGACGTGATAAAATCGGCACCCTCTTTAATTTCCGGGATTTGTTTCAGGGGGATTTGGTAAAGATCGATCATCTCGCGGATAATATGCCGGGGTGATTCTTTCTCCTCGAAAAGAAACCCGTTTGTAGCAATGCGGTGTTTTAACGGGAAAGAAAATATTCTGATCGACTTGTTTTCGAACAGGAGTTCCTGCCGTTCAGGATTTAGTGGAAACAGTTTTATCCTGAATGACATATGTTTTCCCATATAGATCAAAAACGGCTTTATCAATAGGTTAATCTCTTTATGTGCGTAGATATGCAGATCGCCTGTCCTCCCCAACATGCTGAGCGTGGAGAGTAGTCCGGGTAATCCGAAAATATGATCGCCATGCAGGTGAGAAATGAACAGGCTGTGAAGTTTACTGATCCGGGCCTTGAACTTCCTCATCTGAAGCTGTGTTCCCTCACCGCAATCAATCATGAACAGTTTTTCATTCAGATCCACTAATTGCGACGGCGGATTGTGCATTGTGGTAGGTAGAGCAGAACCGCAGCCTAGTATAGTTACCTGAAATTTATTCATATTAACGGATACCGATAAGTTTATGTATCTGGAGGCTGAGTGCCCACACCGGGTTTTCCTTCACGAGCGAAACGCAATAATCTATATTCTCCTGAATGATATTATGATTGTCGAAAATGGGACTTAAAAAATGATGTTTTGCTTTGGGGAGGATAGTGACATCCGGTAACGGATCCCCTTTCTGGATGGGAAAACGTAATTCATCCACTTCAGGGATTAACTCCCTGACCTTTTCGAATTGTTGTTTCGGGCTGCAGGTAATATAATCGATACCCTGAGGTACCCTTCTTGTTCCATTGGTTTCTATAGCCTGTAGATATCCTTTTTCCTTAAAGAAAGTTACCACAGCATCATTGAGTTGAAGAGTAGGTTCGCCGCCTGTCCAGATAATCCATTTACATCCATACGGTTCAATTTCCCGCAGCACCTCATCTGTTGTCATCTTCACGCCCCGTTCGAAATCGGTATCACAGAAACTGCATGTCAGGTTGCACTTCGCCAACCGGATAAAGATGGACGGCTGTCCCGAGCGTCCGCCTTCACCCTGGAGCGAATAAAATATTTCATTCACATTCAGGTTCATAGATCGCTGATGTTTTGGGAGTCTCACTTACTTCTACGGCGTAAAGCTCCGGGATCCGGGGTTTGAAGACGTCGTACAACATTTTTGCCAGGTTCTCGGCAGATGAATTGAGCGGCGAGAGAATGTCATTGAGATTCCGGTGGTCTAACCGGGTATCGATATACTCCTTAACTATTTTCAATTCGGTATAATCGCGGACAAAGCCTTGCCTGTTTAACTCTTTTGATCGGAGATGGACTGTCACCACATAATTGTGCCCGTGCAGGCGGCTGCAAGGGTGATCGTCGGGCAATCCGAAAAGGGAATGCGCCGCCGAAAAAGAAAATTCTTTACTTATCTTGTACATAATTAATTCTGATTTGAGAGTTGGGATGTTGAAAGTGATTAATTACCAATTACTGATTACTAATTACCAATTACTCTTTAATCTTGAAATTGTGAAATAATGGATTAACAATCGATGTAGTCAAATCTTGAAATCAACAAATCCATTTTCCTTCCTACCTTCCCACTTTTCCTCCTTTTCACTCCAATTTCAGATAGGTTCTAAGTGGATAATGATCCGAATATTTTATTTTATCCCTTCTTGCCCGATAGGCTTTTATATTGTCGCTGTGCATAATATGATCGATACGGAAAAGGAAGAGATCTTCGTGATAGGTAATGCCCGGCCCGAAAGCGGTGGAGACGTATGCATCCTTTAAACCTCTCTTCATCCTGTGATAGGTGTACGATATGGGAGTGTCGTTGAAATCACCGCAGATGATAGTACCACGGGTATTCTGTCTGTCGATATATTGTCTTACTTTTTCAACCTGCTTCGCCCGGATACGGTAAGCTCTTCCCAACCGGGTACGTATATTACTAGTCACTTGTTCAAGCCGTACCGAATCGGTATTCTGAAGAAAATCGCTATATAGTTTTTTATCTTCCGGCTTGATACTGTTCGACTCCAAATGAACATTGGCTACAGTATATCTTTCGCCATCTATATTGATAGTATAAACCGCTGCTCCGTTGTAGGAGGACTCAAATACCACTTCATGCGTATTCTCAATCGGATATTTTGAGAAACATGCCAGCCCGAAGGTATGATATTTTCCCGAAGATTCCAAACCTGTGATTGAACGATAGGGATACTGATTGAGAATTTTGTTCACATCGCGTTGGGAAAAGATAGACTGTCCTGTTTTACTTACAAAGTATTCCTGCAGGCAGACTATGTCGGCGTCTGTATCTGCAATATAATCGAGTATAGGATGTTTTGACGCATCTTTATTTCTCTCATGAGGAAAACCTTGTACATTATAAGTCAATACTTTGATACTTCCTTCCGGCTCCATCTTGCTGATAAAGTGAATTGGAAAGAATGTAGTCACGGGCTTATAACAGAAAAGAATTGCAAATAATGAGATTAAAGCGAGTTTCCATTTTGAAAAAACTATCCAGAAGACCAGATAGCCGATATTGGCAAGTAGAATGAAGCCAAATCCCAATCCTATGTATGAAAATAGGTTGGTTTTCAGGGGAGAAACCCACCATGAAAGGAATGAGCAGAAAAGTAGAATAATGGCCGCTACGTTGGTAGCAAAGATGGCCCATTTAATCATATCTCTAAAGCCCGTTTTTTTATTTCTTACTCGCATCAAAAAGTTTCCTTTTTTCTTCTGATGATAAACTGCTGTAACCCGATTGTTTTAATTTATCCAGTATAGCATCAATTTCCTCCTGCTCTGTATGTTTACGTTGATTGTATTCCCAATCGGTTTCATGACGGGCATGCTTCACCTTCATTCTTGGTGCCTGCCTACGTGGTTTGAACAGACCGACAAACCAATCTATTACTCCACCTATCCAGCGGGTAATATCTTTTCCTTTCTTATATTGGATGGCGAATAAATAACCAAGCAATGCTCCGCCTATATGTGCCACGTGTCCGCCAGGATTCATGGGATTTCCCAATGAAAGGAAGTCGAGCACAAATGCAAAGATAGCAATATAGACAATTTTTACAGGTCCTAAGAACAGAAGATTTAATTGTACATCGGGACGATAAAAAGCAGCACCCATTACGATAGCCATTACAGCCGCTGATGCCCCTATCATCCATCCTCTCTCCATTCCCGTATAATAAGGGATCGTATTGAATGCTATTACGTAGAGCAGTGCGCCGGCCAATCCTCCTAAAACATAGAGGCTACCCAGTGTCCGTCCGGTAAAATACTGCATGAAGATCTGGCCGAACCAATAGAGCCAGAGCATATTAAAGAGCAGATGAAGAAAACCTTCATGCACGAACATATAGGTGATAAGTGTCCATATCCTGTTCATTAATAGAGGAATATGGGACGGGACTCCAAGAAAGGTAATTAGGTCGACAGCATAAATGTTGAACAGGGTGAAAATGACATTTATGATCTTTAGTACAATAAAAACGAATACGTTGATAAAGATAAGCCTCGTCATTACGCTGCCCGTCTTATACCTATGTTTCAATCTTTCAATAAAATCTGCCATATTTCCGGTCCTTTTTTTTCCAATACAAAATCATGAAAATTCCGAAGAGCATTCCCCCCAGATGGGCAAAATGGGCCACATTGTCGCCGGTACGATTGGCAACGCCGAATGCCAGTTCCAACAGTCCGTACCCTATCACAAACCATTTTGCTTTAATAGGAAAGGGAAAGGGGATGATGAATAGTTGTGAATTGGGAAATAACACGCCGAATGCCAATAATATGCCGAAAACAGCTCCCGAGGCACCTACGGTGACACTGTTTACCATTGAAAACATCTCTACGGGTACGACCGTTTGCACTCTTAAAAAGAGGACAAGCATCTGTATTAATCCTGCACCGATACCGGTAACCAGGTAGTAGGACAGGAAGCGCTTTGAACCCCATACCTGCTCCAGCGTTCTGCCGAACATAAAAACGGCAAACATATTAAAAAAGACATGGGAAATGGAGTGGGGATCGTGCAGGAACATATAGGTTACCAACTGATAGATCCTGAAATGATCGGAAGCCACAAAATGCAATCCAAATTGTTGCGACAGGTCGATGTCAGCTCTTCTAAACAATACGAATTGGGCTAGCCAAATAATCCCGTTTATTATAATAATATTTTTTGTAACCGTGGGAAGTACCCCGGCAAAGCTATTCCTTGTATTATCCATTCTTGACAATTAATTGTTGAAGCGCAAAATTACGTATTATTTCGTTGAGAATGCGGATTTTTGCCCCATAAAAGGATTTTTTTTACCAAAAACAAATACTTTTTATCTTTTTTCTTGATTGTTTTCGATTTATCGCTTATATTTGACGCCAAAATGAGGCTCAGCCTTGACTTAATGTATGTTTAATTCTTTATTTACGTTTTCTTATGAACAAATCAGAACTAATTAGCGCTATCGCCGATAAATCGGGCCTTAGCAAAGTGGACGCCAAAAAAGCGTTGGATGCTACCCTCGAAACTATCTCTGCAGAAGTAAAAGGTGGAGGTAAAGTAGTATTGGTAGGTTTCGGAACATTCTCTGTTTCTGAAAGAAGTGCCAGGAAAGGTATCAATCCCCGTACTAAAAAATCAATCAATATTCCGGCGAAAAAAACAGCTAAATTCAAAGCCGGATCAGAATTATCCAACCTCTAATATCTTGGTTGATTGTAGAATAAAAAAGGAACAAATTGACGCATTTGTTCCTTTTTTAGGGATTGTACTGTAAAGATGAATCATCCTGTGGAGCAGTCCCTAAGGAAAGAATTTGCAAAATTTCAGGCAAAGGTTGTTTATTCAAAAGAAAAAATCCCTACCTTTGTCCTCCCAAAAATGACTCCGTAGCTCAGTTGGTAGAGCAAATGACTCTTAATCATTGGGTCGAGAGTTCGAGCCTCTCCGGGGTCACTTGGTAATAAGGCGGTTATCTTTGAAAAGAAGATGCCGCTTTTTTGTTATGCATATAAATCACACGTTACCTTTTATTTTTTATGCCCATTACTCACTTTATACATTCGTGATAGAGGGTATTGGGTATTTGTAAAAGAGTGATAGTTATGGTATTAGTTAATTAATGATTCACTAAAAAGAGAGATAACTATGCTAAAAGGAATTTCACCTCTGATCAGTCCCGAGTTGTTGGCCGTTCTATCACGTATGGGGCATGGCGATGAAATCGTTCTCGCCGATGCACATTTTCCCGGAGAATCGTTCAACAGTAGGGTATTGCGAGCCGATGGACTTCGCATTCCCGACATATTAGCTGCAATCCTACCTTTATTTGAATTAGATACTTATGTCCCACATCCGTTAGTGATGATGGATGCAGTAGAGGGGGATACGCTCGATCCCAGTGTTGAAAAAGCGTATCTGGAAAGTATCCGTATCACTAATCCCGATGCAGCACCCATAGAACGCATTGATCGTTTTGCCTTCTACGAACGGACAAAGTCGGCATTTGCTGTGGTTATTACAGGTGAAATTGCAAAATATGGGAATATTATTTTGAAGAAAGGAGTTACCCCTTTGGATTAGATGCCTATATCAAAAAACACTAATCAAAGATGTAATCAGAAAGTGTTTTGCGTTTTTTGATGATACTTGGTCGTAAATGGAAAGTAATACAGGGTTAAATTCTATAAATTTGTATTTCAATAAACTATAAATACTATGACAACAAGAAGAGAATTTATCAAGAATGTCGCGATCGGCACTGCTGCCATATCTGTCGGAGGTGTATTACCTGGCTTCAGTGCAAAAAGTTATAACAATATTGTCGGCGCCAATGAAAGAATTAGAATGGGTGCTGTTGGAGTGAATTCACGGGGGAATGCATTGGCTGGAGGATTTGCAAAGGAGAAAGGCTGCGAGATAGCGTATGTATGCGATGTAGACAAGCGTGCCATGGAAAAATGTATCTCCAGCGTGGTAAAAATTGCAGGTAATACACCAATAGGGGAGAAGGACATCAGAAAATTATTGGAGAAGAAAGATCTTGATGCCGTTATTATTGCAACACCCGAGCACTGGCATGCACCCGGTGCACTTATGGCTATGAAAGCAGGAAAACATGTATATCTGGAAAAGCCAACCAGTCACAATCCTGCTGAGGACGAAATATTGATGGAGGCGGTAAAAAAATACAATGTAGTTGCAGGAACAGGTATGCAGCGCAGATCATGGCCCAATGTAATTAAAGCAGTACAGGAAATAAAGGAGGGGGTTATCGGAAAGGTTTATTTTGGTAAAGCTTGGTATGTAAATAACAGACCTTCCATAGGAACAGGTAAAGTTACTGCTATACCCGATTGGCTGGATTGGGAATTATGGCAAGGTCCAGCACCGAGAGTATCTGAGTACAAAGACAATTATCTACATTACCATTGGCATTGGTTTTATAATTGGGGAACAGGTGAAGCAGGAAATAATGGAGTACACTTTCTAGATATTCTCAGATGGGGTATGGATCTTACTTATCCCACTTATGTAAATTCTTCGGGAGGAAGATATGCTTATCAGGATGACTGGCAGTTCCCCGATACCCAAGTGGTTAATCTTGAATATGGAGATGACAAATTGATTACATGGGAAGGACGAAGTTGCAATAGTCGAAATATTGAAGAATCTTCGGTAGGTTGTGCGTTTTACGGAGAGACTGGTACATTAGTTATTGGTGGAGGAAATGCCTATAAGGTATACGATCTGAAGAATAAACTGGTAAAAGAAGTAACCAGTGAAATGTCGTTTAAAGCCGGAGACATCTCGAATCCCACTCAACAACTTGATTCATTCCATTTTTCAAACTTCCTGGATGGTATCAGAAAAGGAGCCTCTTTGAATGCTGATATCAATGTGGGATGTATAAGCACGACCCTAGCCCATTTAGGTAATATTGCCCAGCGCACAAAGACCACGTTCAGGACAGATCCTGTGAACGGACATGTCATCAACAACCGTGCAGCAGGTAAACTCTGGAGTAGGAAATACCAAAAAGGCTGGGAAATGAAATTATAAACCGTTTTTTGAAAATTCTCTTTTTATTCCGCCGGGGAAGTATGTAAAATATGATATATGCTTCCTCCGGCGTTTTTCTTTCTTCCGTTTCCTTCTTCTGTGCGAAATAATGTGATTTTCTTGAACTGGCCAGCCCAATTATAAGTTTCCCTTTCATATTCTTTGATGCTGACAAAATTAAACAATACTTATTACTTTGGATATTTCTGCCAAAGTCAATTATAAATAATCATTATATTAATTATCAATGAATTACATTTAACTTACTTCACTGATTGTGTTTTGTGGATATTTGTAAATTTCGTGTTTATGCAAATTGAATCCATTTTAACATCCAATCCCGTATAATTGAGTTGAACGATTTTATTGAAGTGCGAATCATATACAGGAGCAAGAAGTTCTAATGCAATATCAGCCTTATGTGAACGAATATCATTCATGTAAATATTATACATATTTCCAGCCTTAAACCCTTGTCCATATTGTCCGTTTCCGTAGATCCGTATTATCTTCCTTTTTCCACCTTTCGGATTATCGGAAATATTAGAGCAGAAAATATTATATATCTTTGTCCTTGAGGGAAGAATAATCAGCACATGATGGTTCCCCGATGTATTAACATTACGACAAACAATATCATGCAGATCTGCACCGTAAGAATAATCTGAATATCTTACAGGAAGTAGAGGAAAAATATATTTCTCATTACTCCATCTAGATTCATCAAAAGCACCAAATACAATGGTGTCGTCTTGTAACCTTCCCTATTTGATCTTTGAAGTCTCGCTTGCACTGTCAAAGCGATTAAAGAGCTGATCAAGTCGTTGAAGTTCGGAATTTATATAGTTCCAGGCTTCTTGGCACTTCAATCTGTCTTGATCTATAATTAGCAAATCAAAGCGTGTTCCCATTATATTTTTTAATGAGCCATGGAACATCATTGATGAAGGATAATAAATTCCGCCGTTGTCAATTCCTTTCTTTTGCAATTTCTACAGCTTTTGTTGTGATATAATATTTTGCCAATGTATTGGCTCTTTCCCATTCCGGCATATCCCGGTTTACCAGGAAGTTGAAAAAACTTTCTGCAACCTGTTTGAAATGCGATTCATGCCCCTCTCTGTTTACCTCAGGGATATTGATAAGATACTCTCCTTTAGTAGATGTGGGTGAAACAGATACGAAAGGATAAGTTGTCTGGATTTTTTTGATCGCTTTTTTCATGCTGTCGGAAAATTTGTTTTCGTCTAATCCTTCGGGCTTCTGTACGTACAACTGCTTTATAAAATTATGTTCCTTGTCCTGTACCGTTTTCAGAATGGCTTTTGTTCCTTGTACAACTGACCTGAAAGTATCGCCGCCACCTTCCGGCGCCTGCCAGTTCCAGATGACTTTTAAGCCTATCGCCCGATTTTTCACATCAAAATTGATCGTACCATTGGCATAAACCTTCAATATGGAGTTGTCAAGGTATTTTTGCAGATAATCGGGAAAAGAGGTTTCCCCGGTTGATTTTGTAAATTGTGCCAATGTAATTTCGGTGGGCCAGTGGGTGGATGAGATGTTCCCGATATCCCGGATATACTCTATGGATTGATTGGGAAAACATTTCCAGAACAGCAAGTCGATCAGGTGTGTGGTCACATCAGCAATGCCCTCTCCCTGTTGTTCCACATCGTAATACCATGCCGGACGGATTAGCGGTGCTCCGGATACTTCTTTATAAAAATGATGTACGCTTTCCATATATACAGTAGGATCTTCCGGTGTGCCTGTTTGCAGCTCTCCAAAGAAATCTTGATCATTGATGAGCTCCTTCTCTATGATATTCAGCAGATCATAACGCTCGGTCATCATATCGTATAATAGCACATTGTGCGCTTCGGCATTGGCATACGCTTCTTGGAGCAAATGGAAATCTTCCCGCTTAATTGCCATGGGTTTATCAGAAAGCACATTTAATCCGGCATCTACGGCACTGAAAATATATCCGGTCTTCTCTTTGTTGTTACCGGCAAGTATAACTACATTCCCTTTCTTGTCAGTCACCATTTTACTCAGGAAATCGTCATCCGTATAGACAATAGTTTGCCAGTTCGTAGGGTCTTTATCTCTTTGGTTGAACGATTCTATGGCCGAAAGATATTGTTTTATTCCTGCATCTTCTGCAGGTGCATATACAAATACCGAATCGTTTACTTGTGGCATGCTGCTTTTTTGGAGTAAATTAGCATGAAAATGACCGGGGGCAACCACAATTAATTGTATTTCTCCCATTTCCCCTGTGAATATTGTCTCTTCTTTGGTTGCGTTGTTATTTTTTTGCACACAAGATAGTAACATCATACCTATTGCGACAATTTTAAGATATTGTTTCATTACTGCAAGTTATTTTAATTCCTGAAGTAATTGATAGGCTTCTTTTAAGCCTTTACGATAAGTTTCTTCCATCAGAATAATTTTTCCTCCTTTGCGTTTACTTTCATTAGAAGCTTCCATAAAAGTAAATATCTCCAATGTTTCTTCTTCTGTTACAGGAGGAATTCCGGTTTTGAAAAATTTCACTATTTCGTCTAAAAGAACCCCGTAGCCTTCAAATCCTCCGGCAGGAGCTGTTCCGTTATCGGTAAAAACAGTACCCCCGTAAACATGCTTTCCGGTACGACGACCTCTGAATGTGCCGATACGGCCATCGTTCCATAAACCGACCACCACATCTGTACCTTCAGCCGACATACGATTTACCGATACACAACCTGTCCCCAGAATAGTGAATAATCCTTCTATTCCATGAATGCCATACCATCCGAAATCGGGATGGGTCAATTCTCTTGTTGCGGGTGAATAGGTGTCTGCTCCAAGTATCTTTCCCAATTCTCCGTTGCGTAGTGTTTGATTTTGAGGGGTAAAACGAACAGCGGAGGAAGAGAAAATAGGAACTTTGTATTCTTTGGAGAGTTGGTAAATCGCGATGGCTTGAGCGAGTGTGGCCCCAAGGGGTTTATCTATAAACATGGGCTTCCCGGCCTTGAATACTTCGTAAGCCTGTTCTAGATGCAAATTACCATCATTGGTTTCCAATAATACACAATCAACTTTCTCCAAAAGTTCGGCAATGGAAGGTACAATCTCCACTCCCATCTCCTTTACCTGCTCTATATAGCCGGGGATTCGATCGTAACTCGATTTGATTGTTTTTGATCCATAGGGATAGGCGGCCACAATCCTGAAATCTTTATATTGCTCCTTTTTATCTTTTCCGTTCAACTCTTTAGTGAATGCGATGGCGTGGGAGGTATCCAATCCGATAATTCCTACCTTTATCTGTGCCTGGGCTATCAATAAAAGTCCCGACAAAATAGTTGATAAAATAATTTTTAGTCTCATAATGATTGAATTTTTAGAATCAAGAACCAAGATTCAAGACACAGTATCTATTGTTTTTTAATTTAAAAGTGATGCACTTGCTTTATCCAGGTAGAGGAAAGCATCTTCTTTTGTCCTCAAGATAGTAGCCGGACATTTCTCGCTGATCTCTTCATTTAATGTGCGGTAGACCGCCTCAGCCTTGTTTTTAGCCGGTACCATGCAGAACATATATTTGGCTTTCAACAGGGCAGGGATGGTGACTGTAATAGCATGGGTCGGTACCATGTCTATACCGGAAAACAGATTCTCATTTACTTGCTGTTGCCTGCAAGCCATATCCAGTTCTACTGCTTTTACTTGTTTCGGATCATTGAAATCAGCTACAGGAGGGTCGTTGAATGCAATGTGTCCGTTCTCCCCAATCCCGAGACAAACAATATCTACCGGGTACTGATTCAGCAACCCCGCATATCTTTCGCATTCAGCGTAAGGATCTTCAGCCCTGCCGTTTATATAATGGATGCTTTTAAACGGGACTTTATCGAAAATACGCTCTTTCAGGAAATTTCCGAATCCTTGCGGTGCATCTTTTTCCAATCCTATATACTCGTCCATATGAAAAGCATTGATCTTTTCCCAGCGGATTTGCTTATCGGCAATCAATTCTTTCATAAAATCACTTTGTGACGGTGCGGCCGCAAAGATCATATTGATCTCCTCTTTTTCTCCGAGTAATTGCCGGATGGTCTCCGATACATTAGCCGCCGCTTCCTTACCCATTTCCTCTCGCGTATGGAAGATTTTTACTTCCAACATTCCTTTAGTGAATGTGATTACATTCGTGTTAATTTCGGTATATGACATTTCCTTCCAAGATTGTGTATGAAACATTAATATTATTATCAAAAATAACAAAATCGGCATCTTTACCCTTCTGAATAGATCCTTTCTGCTGATCTATCTTCATCATGCGGGCCGGGGTTAAGGTTATCATCTTTACCGCTTCCACCAAAGGGACTTCAGCTATGTTTACCATGGTTCTGACTAACCGGTCGGTAGTAGCAACACTTCCTGCAAAAGCTGTACGATCTGGCAGTTTGGCCACACCATCTTCAATGATTACCTTTTGCCCTTTGTCGAGACTACCCAATATGGATTCTCCATCGGGCATACCTGCTCCCCTCATTGAATCGGTAACGAGTGCAGTTTTGTCAGGACCTTTGAATTTATATACGAACTGAAGGAGAGATTTGGGCAAATGTACTCCATCGGCAATAATTTCCACATTCATGTTATCGATCAGATAGGCTGCTTCAACAATCCCGGCATACCGGAAAGCATTCCGACGGGTGACGGTCGACATTGCCGAATAGAGATGGGTGATATGGTTGAATCCGGCATTGTAAGCATCCACTACCTCTTCGTAGATGGCATCGCTATGTGCAATAGAAGTAAGTATATTCTTTTCTGCGAGCACTTTCCCGAACTCTAATGCACCGGGCAGTTCCGGTGCGAGACTCCATCGAACGATATCGTCCGATGCTTCCAATATCTTATTGTATTCTTCCGGTTCGGGATTTCTGAGATATTTGGGATCCTGTGCCCCCCGTTGGTTATATGCGAAATAAGGACCTTCAAGATGCAGGCCGAGAAATAGGGCTCCCTTATTGTTCTGTTTTACCGCTTCTTTATAGGTGGCAAAAGTTTTCAGCAGTTCTTCAAATGTACTGGTAAGAGTGGTAGGCAGCAGTGCTGTTGTTCCATGTTTGGCATGCATTTCTGCCGCTCCAAGGTATGCCTCGACGGTTCCATCCATAAAGTCGTGTCCGCCACCACCGTGGGTGTGGATATCGATGAATCCGGACGATACATATTTGTTTTGGGCATCAATGACCATATCTTCGTTACCGAAAACAACTGCTTCCGTGCTTACGATGTCAATTATTTTTCCGTTCTCACATACAATAGCCAGATTCTCTTCTATCCTATCAGGGAAAATGACCTTTCCGTTTTTTATGATGATTCGATTATTCATAGAAACTAAAAACTAAAAGTGAAAAACTAAAAACTAAAGAATTTGGGATGTTTGATTTGGGATTTGGAAAACCTTTTCACCTTTCTATCATTCCACATTATTTTCTCCATGATTTGATTTTGTGTCCACTGGCAGCGTACCAAACAATATAGGCAAAGCAGGGAATCAGGATCCAATAAGCCTGTTTCATTGCCTCAAAGGGAGATAAAGATGCATTTAATTCTACAAAAGCATTATAAACGATGGGCATGATAGCGCTACCGCTTAAAGCCATTACGAGGAATGCGGAACCCAGATTAGTGTATTTTCCTAATCCGTTAATTGCCAACGGCCAGATGCCGGCATATAGCAGGGCATTCGGAAGTCCCATCATCACTAAGTACCAAAGGGAGATATCGGAAGTGATCCCAAGAAACCGTACCGTTCCCGACGTGGTTATCATCATCACAGATAGCAGTAAATTGATAGAGGCACAAATCAGGAGGGCATTCCGTTGCTTCAGATATTTTGGTATAAGCATGATTCCTGAAAAATAACCGATAAAAGTCAGCAACATAGTGTAAGAGGGTATGTTTTGGGCAGGCCCCGCAAGGCTCTCACCCATAGTTCCCGCATATTTAATACTGGTTCCCAATGCGATCATCTGGGTTCCTATATGAAAGAACATGGCAACCACTCCTAATATGAGTGCAGGATATTGTAAGATGGATTTACGTGAATTTTCATCTTGCTCGGATCGTTTATTTACTATTGAGGGATCCAGATCAGGTAAAGGCGAATAACGGACAATTATACCGAAGATAAACAGGGCAATAGCCAAAATGAGGTAGGGTGTCATTACCCCCTTTATTAGGGTATCTAAAGCCGTTTCTAAAGCCTCCCCGGTGTAATTTCCCGCTTCAATATCCCGCATCAGTACTTTGTCGGATTCCCTGATAACGACGGCTGCAAATATCAGATTTGCAATCACTCCTGCCAGTTTATTACCGGTTCCTACAATGCTCATCCGTTTGGCGGCGCTTTCTATGGGGCCTACAATAGTTACATAGGGGTTAGCCGCAGACTGGAGAATAGCCAGTCCCACTCCCAACAGGAATAATCCCAACAGGAATATTTGATAGATACGCCAGTAAGCAGCCGGAACAAAAAGCAAAGCTCCTATCGACATACACCATAATCCAAACATCATCCCTTTTTTGTACCCTACCTTATTTAATAAAAAAGAAGAAGGGATTGCCATAATCAAATAGGCAATATAAAAGGCAAATGTCACCAGGTAGGACTGGAAATTCGATAATTGAAGAGTTAGCTGGAAATAGGGTATTAAGATGGTGTTTACCCATGATACCAATCCGAAAATAAAAAACAGCAGCGCCAGTATTATCATCGATTTGATGGTAGTGCTTCTGTCTTGTACATGATTGATTTGAGGATTGTTACTCATATTGTTATAAGTTTGAAGAAATAGGAAGTAGGACTTCCTCTTGTACTTAAAGCACAAAATTATTTTTTTATATGGTATAGAAATGCTTTAAAAACGTAATTGTGTTTTCAAATAACGTTATGCGGTGCGGGAATCACTGTATTTCTTACGATATTCGATGGGAGTACAGCCTTTCATCTTTTTAAATATTCTTGCGATATTCTTACAGTCGTTGAACCCTGACTCCAATGCCATGTCGAATAGGGTTCTTTCAGTGGTAACCAATAAATGTGCAAAATAATCGATCCTGCAACTTAGGATAAACTGATAAATAGAGGTTCCCATTTCATCTTTGAATTTCACTTCCAGATTACGCCGGGATAGCGGAACCAATTCCGTGAGCTCCTCAATATTGATATCGGAAATAAAGTTATCTTCAATGAATTTCACTACCTGAGAAATATACTCATTCGCGATATCGTACTTCTCCGTAGATTTCCGAAGCTCAAACCTTGTCGGCCGGATGATAATATTGAACGGGTCTTTGATTTCTCCGTTACTCATTCTGTCGATTAGCCTGCCTGCTTCGTATCCGCCCTTTTCCACATCCGTAACAATAGATGAGATAGGAGGATCGGACAGATTGCAGATCAGTTCGTCATTATCTACTCCCAATAAAGCGATATCTTCAGGAATCCTGATATTGTTGATCTTGCATATCTGTGATACCCTCAGTGCGAAATTATCGTCGCAGGCAAACAACCCCACGGGTTTAGGTAACGACAAGAGCCATTCATCGAGTTGTATATGGCTTGTACTCCATTCCTCCCCGTTCAGATTTTCGCTTTCGAAGTAGTGATAATTTCCACCTGCTTTTTCTATTTGAGATCTGAATCCTTCTGCTCTTTCACGTGACCAAACCACACCCTTATTTCCATAGAATGCAAAATTCCGGTAGCGCCTTTTGATGAAAAATTGTGCCGCCATCTCTCCGGTACCGAAATAATCTCCGGTCAGATTGGAGAAATAGGAACTTCGCTCTTTGTAATTTTGAAGCAGGATAGGGATGTTCAATGACTCCAGCAGATTTGTTCCGTCATGATCCCATCGTGCCACAATAGCGTCGGCTTCCCATTCTTTGGCCCACTCTACGATGCCCTCTTTGCCGTACAGTGTTTTATAGTAGGAGGGTAGGCGATAAAAGATCCAGGGACCGTGTTCCTTGGAATATTGGATCAACCCTCTGAGCAGCCGGCGACTGAATTCGCTGGAATAATCAATAAGAATAAGTATTTTTAGCATAATGGAAGGTTATTAGAAAAACGTTCACTAAAGTTAGACTATTTGAGTCGCCTGCGCTCCTCGATTTTCAATTCTCGCCATGGCATAGTTCAAGCAAGCTTGACTCTGCTCATTTGGCTTAACGAAAAAGTTCAAAAATCGAAAAACACCTCATTTATGCCTCAAATATAGATATTTTTTTATATAACCAAAAATTTTAAAAAAAAGAGGCCCCCTCGATCGAGAAGGCCTCTTTTGTATCGGTTAACGTGATATCAGCATTAAGGTAAAAAAGATTGTTTTAGGTTATCGATACAAAGATAGAGCGCTATTTTGAATCTGCAAAATAAAAAAATATGTTATAAGACATATTTCTGTAACATATTTTTAAGCGCTGTCATCTGTCTCCCATAGAGGGCATATATGTAAATAATTGTTATTCTATTCGTTATATATTGTTCTCTGGTCGCTTGTATCATTGAGTAGATGTTTAATTTTCTTTAATGCAAAAGATCAAGGATAAAAAAAGAGGATAAAAAACAATTGTTCCATCCTCTTTTCGTCCTTTTTTGAGAAAATTATTTTCTGATCCCCAGTTCCTTGATAATGGAACGATATCTTTCGATATCTGTGTCGATCAGATAATCGAGTAAACGACGACGTTTACCGACTAAAATTTTCAATGCTCTTTCTGTGCTATAATCTTTTTTGTTTGACTTGAGATGCTCAGTCAAATGCGAAATACGGTAGGAGAACAATGCTATCTGCGCTTCTGATGAGCCAGTATCAGTGTTGGACTTCCCGTATTTGGCGAAGATTTCCTTCTTTTTAGCAGAATCTAAATACATACTGATTTGTAAATAATATAATTGTATAAAACTTTTGGGTTGCAAAGGTACACCTAAATTTGCTAATTCCAAACAGTTTTGCAATTTTCTTTAGTTGCAATCACTATATCATCAAATCATCACTACCTGTCCCGATTTATCGGGATCATTCCGCTCTTCGCCGTAATTTCCCGCTCAATCGTTTCACGGCATCCATTATTTCCTGATTTGGTTCAATTACGTTATATTCGCCCCAGAAGTCAGGATCAAGAAAATGTTCCACCTTTTCAGCGATTACATCAGTAGACCTGATCCGTTCGTTACGGGGGAATTTCACCACATTGTTGTCATATCTGTCGGTAATAGCCATTTCCGAGCCGATAGTGTAGGTAGTGGCAAACAGGCCGAAGAATCGGTTTGTCCATCGCACGCGGAATGAAACTTCAGTACTGCTATAATTAAAGAACCACTTTCCGTTATTTTCAGTAAAATCCACTACATATTGTGCCTTGCTTACTTCCACCCTCATCTTGGATGGTTTTCGTCTGATAAATATATTAGCTGCATCTTTGCGGTCTTCCACATTCATATTAAATTCCATACGGGCGAAGGCGAGGGATGCAGCATCCAGATAAATATTTCCCCTGAACAGGATTTCTTTTATTCCCGGATGGGGTGCAAATGAAATGATATAGTGTGGTTTGTCGTTGATATTAATCAGTCCCTCGATATGAAATTGATACTCTGATGCATCTGTTCCGAAAACGATCTCCGGGTTTTTAGCAATATCAAGCATCAACGCATCGCTGATACCTCCCTGAAATTTCAGAAGGACGGTGTCGCGGGGAGAGATATCGGTGGCCTTGCGTCCAATATATATCTTGGCCTGATCATTACTATATGAACTATAGGTAGCTTTATATATATCCAGTACCGTCTCCACCAGCGAGATATAATTCGATCCCTTCTTAACTGATTCACGATAGAAAGCAACCATCATATGAGGATTATCGGGATAATTCTGCGGAATGCGTTGCAATGCCTCTTTTATTAACTCTTTACCGTCACCCGATACCACGACGACCTCACTCAATTCAATGGGAGAAGGCTTTAAAGTGATATGGTTGTTTGGATTATCGATCAGTGTAATTATCGGGATATTCCGGTTTTCATATCCCAGATATCGGATAAGCAGTTGTGAATTTTTTGTAGAGGCCGGGACACGAATGGAAAAATATCCATCCTGATTGGTAACGCTCGATACATTCACCTGTTGTGCCGAAACACTTGCATTCACCAGCGGCTCATTGGTGTCGCCACCAATCACCCTGCCTCTAAGCAGATAGGTGGAATCCGGCTGAGCAGTATTTCCGGAAAACAGGCTCGAAGTCGATAGGAGACAGAGAAATAGAAGCAGACGGAATAAGTTGTTCATACCAAAATAATTAAGAGTGTGAGACAGGTAGTATCGTGATGTTTAGCAGTCGGTTTATTTAATATACAAAGAAAACAAATTAGGAGAGATTTTTTGGATGTATAACGTTTTTTAACCTTGCGGATTGCTCTATCGGGAGCTGCGTTGGAAGATTTGGAAATGTTGCGCTAGAGAGGGGAGAGGTATTTGTGGAAATGGTTGATGATTCCGGGAAAAATCTTGTAAATTTGTATCGAAATAATCCTAAAGAAGAGGTAAATGGTTTATAGATATGATTTTCTGGTGATCGGCTCGGGTATTGCCGGAATGAGTTATGCACTGAAGGTGGCAAAACATGGAAGAGTAGCTATTGCGGCAAAGAATTCCCTTGAAGATGCCAATACATATTATGCCCAAGGGGGAATTGCCTCTGTAACTAATCCGTGGGATAATTTCGAGAAGCATATAGCCGATACGTTGGATGCCGGAGCAGGGCTTTGTGACGTGGAGGTGGTGGAAAAAGTGGTGCGTGAAGCGCCTGATCAAATCAGAGAACTGATAAGATGGGGAGTTGATTTTGATAAAGATGATAAAGGCAACTTCGATCTCCACCGGGAAGGAGGACATTCTGAATTTCGTATTTTGCATCATAAGGATAATACCGGGGCAGAAATCCAGGACAGCCTGATTGAAACTATCCGAAAACATCCTAATATCGATGTCTTTGATCATCATTTTGCGATTGAAGTGCTTACGCAGCATCATCTGGGGCAGGTGGTTACAAGGCATACTTCGGGTATTGAATGTTATGGAGCCTATATCCTCAATCAGGAAACCAACGAGATCGATACTTTTCTTGCCCGGGTCACCATGATGGCCACAGGCGGGATTGGCTGTATTTATCAGACCACCACTAATCCGCTGGTCGCTACAGGCGACGGTATTGCTATGGTAGCGCGTGCCAAGGGTGAGATCAAAGGGATGGAATTTGTGCAGTTTCACCCCACGGCATTGTATCATCCCGGTGCACGCCCTTCGTTTCTTATTACCGAGGCGATGCGTGGCTACGGAGGTGTGTTGAAGACACTCGACGGGAAAGAGTTTATGCACAAATATGATGATCGGGGCTCGCTTGCTCCCCGTGATATTGTTGCTCGTGCAATCGATACCGAGATGAAAGAGAAAGGTTTTGAGCACCTTTTTCTGGATGTAACCCATAAAGAGCCTGAAGAGACCCGGAAACATTTTCCTACCATTTATGAAAAATGTCTTTCCTACGGGATTGACATTACTAAAGATATGATCCCTGTGGCTCCTGCGGCTCACTATTTGTGTGGAGGGATTAAAGTGAATATGGATGGGGAGACGAGTATCAGTCGCCTTTATGCTAACGGAGAGTGTGCCTGTACAGGACTTCATGGGGCTAACCGGCTGGCATCTAATTCCCTGATTGAAGCGGTAGTTTTCGCCGATGCTGCGGCAAAACATTCTATTCCGCTCTTCAGGCAGTACCCGTTCCGCGAAGATATTCCCTCCTGGAATGCCGAAGGGGTGACCTCTCCCGAGGAGATGGTGTTGATTACGCAGAGTTACAGGGAAGTAGGACAGATCATGTCGTCTTATGTAGGCATTGTTCGTTCAAATTTGCGTTTGCAAAGAGCGCTTAGCCGGTTGAATATCTTGTTCCGGGAAACTGAGGATCTCTTCCAGCGTTCTGTGGTATCGCGTGATATTTGTGAATTGAGGAATATCATCAAGGTGGGATATATGGTTATTAAGCAGGCTATGGTACGAAAAGAGAGCAGAGGATTACATTATACCGTTGATTATCCCGGCCAGAATCCCGATTCGGTACTTTAAGATTCAAAATTCAAGATTCAAGATTCAAGATTCAAACTTCTCAACTTCTTGACTTCTTAGTTCTCAGTTCTACAATTATTGAAAGAATGAAGACAATTAATATAAACGGTCAACTGCTTGATTTTTCCACACCCCGTGTGATGGGTATTGTGAATGTCACTCCCGATTCCTTCTTTTCAGGTAGCAGGACAGAAGCTGCCAACGAGATTATAAAGAGGTGTGCCCGGATAATCAGAGAGGGCGGGACAATAATCGATGTGGGCGCACAATCCTCTTCTCCTGCCTCCCGGTTTCTCGATGCAAAAGAGGAGACCGAGCGGCTGATGCCTGCTCTGAAGTTAATCCGTAATGAATTTCCCGATACGATCCTTTCTGTGGATACATTTTATGCTGATGTGGCGAAGGAGTCCGTAGAAGAATATGGAGTGAATATCATCAACGACATTTCGGGAGGGCAGATAGATGAACGGATGTTTCCGGTTGTGGCTCAACTGAATGTTCCTTATATTCTGATGCATATGCGTGGTACACCGCAGACAATGCAGCAGTTTACCCATTATGACAATTTTATTCAGGATATCCTCTATTATTTCTCTGAGCGTAAGGCAAAATTGAATCAACTCGGAGTAAGTGATGTGATCATAGACCCCGGTTTCGGATTCAGTAAAACAATCTCTCAAAATTATGAATTGATGGCTTATCTGAAATATTTTCATATCTTTGAGGAACCTATACTGGTAGGAATATCGCGAAAATCGATGATCTACAAACTGCTCGGAACTACACCTGAAGAAAGCCTGAACGGTACATCCGTGCTCAATGCGGTGGCGTTGCTTTCAGGAGCTGACATCCTGCGGGTGCATGATGTGAAAGAGGCTGTAGAATGCGTGAAAATCATCGAAAACATTGCATTTGATTCATAAGAAAATATGTTCTCACATTTTGGAATAAAAGATTTCATTGATGTAGTGCTGGTAGCGCTACTTCTTTACTACCTGTTCCGGTTGGTGAAGATCTCGGGGATGCGTCCACTCTTTCTCGGAATCCTGGTTTTCATGGTAATCTGGATTCTGGTCTCACGGGTATTTAATATGGTATTGCTCGGATCCATCCTTGACCAGTTTGTGAGTGTGGGACTTTTCTTATTGGTAATCCTTTTTCAGGATGAGATCCGACGTTTTCTGATGTCACTCGGTTCCAAAAAAGGGTGGAACTTTATCACAAAACTGTTCTTTCCTGATAAACAGAAGAATGATAAGTCGTACCTGACACCTATCGTGCTTGCGTGTATGAACATGTCAAGAACCAATACAGGAGCACTGATTGCTATTCAGGGTGATCTTCATTTAGGCCTTTATGAACAGACCGGTGAAATTGTCAATGCCGATATATCGTCGAGACTTATCGAGAATATATTTTTCAAGAACAGCCCTTTGCATGACGGGGCCATGATCGTTGTCGGAAAGAAGATTAAAGCTGCGGGATGTATTTTGCCTATCTCTCAGAATCCCAATATTCCCACTCATCTTGGATTGCGTCACAGGGCCGGATTGGGAATATCTCAGGAGACCGATGCGAAAGTGATTATCGTTTCCGAAGAGAGAGGGAAGATATCGTTTGCATCACAGGGACGACTTAAGATGAATATTTCACCGGAGGATCTGCAACGCTTGTTGTTGGAAGACTAACCTAATGTGTCGTTGTGATTAATTACTAATTTGTAATTGGTAATTTTCAATATTATGATTTTAAAAGAACTTTCCCTTATTAATTATAAAAACCTGACTCAGGCAGATCTTACTTTGTCACCCAAGATGAATTGTTTCATCGGAAACAATGGAATGGGGAAGACCAATCTGCTCGATGCCATTTATTATCTCTCCTTTTGCAGAAGTTACACCAATCCTGTGGATTCGCAGATCATAAGACATGGTGAAGAGGTTTGTTTGTTGCAGGGGAAGTATGAGTTTGAGGATGATACCAAAGAGGAGGTCTATTGTGCTATCCGTCGCCGGCAAAAGAAACAGTTCAAGCGCAATAAGAAAGAATATGAACGGCTTTCAGACCATATCGGGTTAATTCCTCTGGTAATGATATCTCCGGCCGATAATGAACTGATTACAGGTGGAAGCGAGGTGCGCCGCAGATTTATGGATATGGCTGTATCCCAGTTTGACAAGGAGTATCTGCGTGCTTTACTAAGGTATAATAAAACATTACAGCAACGCAATGTGTTGTTGAAAAATGAGGAATCGCTTATCGATTTCACTTTGTTGGATCTCTGGGAAGAGCAGATGGCCGAAGCCGGAGCCTTCATTTATAATAAAAGGAAAGAATTTATTGAGGAATTTACTCCTATCTTCAATCAATTCTATGCGAATATCAGTCAATCGGGAGAACAGGTCTCCTTTAGCTATACTTCTCAATTGGATGATGCTGATTTCCTTGAAAAGTTGAGACATAACAGGCAGCGTGATGTCTATCTCGGTCATACTTCGGTGGGTATTCACCGTGATGAACTGGAGATGTTGCTTGATGGCTATCCTATCAAAAAGGTGGGATCACAGGGGCAGAACAAGACCTATTTTGTTTCACTGAAACTGGCTCAGTTTCACTTCCTGTTGAAAACGGGCAGGACAACGCCTATCCTGTTGTTGGATGATATTTTCGACCGACTTGATGCGAAAAGGGTGGAGGAGATTGTAAAATTGGTTTCAGGATCGGAATTTGGACAAATATTCATATCGGACACCAACAGGGGATCGCTTGATAAGATATTGGCGAGGGTTAATAACAACTCACATATCTATTCTGTAGTGGATGGCGAGATAAACCTGATGAAAGATTAGTCTGTATGCAGAAGAAAAATGCTCAATCGTTGTCAGAAGCACTCTCCGATTTCTTTAGTGAGAATAGTGCACTCAGGGTAAAGATGGCGCAACAGCGTGTTATCAGGGGTTGGAGTGAATTGTTTGGAGAAGGGATAGCCAGGTACACCGGCAATCTCTATTTCAACCGTGATACCCTTTACGTCCATCTTACTTCAGCTGTGTTACGCGCTGAGTTGATGATGATCAAAGAGGAACTGATTAAAAAATTGAATGAACATGCGGAGATGACTGTTGTGCATGATATTGTGTTTCGTTGACTTTTGGGAAATGATCTGCCTAAAGGAAAACCCAGGCTTTAGAAAAAAGCGGAAACCCCTAAATAGATCCCTTCCGGATGAGGAGAATTTGTGTGTTGCACTAGGTCGTAGTTCAGAGTGACATGCGATCTTCCCAGACGGAAACCGGCTCCTACTACCAGTGAAGGTACAAGTCCCCTGTCCATTATGGAATCCTTTGTTGTCCTGGAGGTAAATTTAGCCCAGATATAATTTAGTTCGGGTTGTGCGAACAGGGTGATGAAGTTTACCGGATAGAAATAACCAAACAGGTTTGCGCCCAGTAAATTATTCCTTATTTCATATTCGTTAGTACGAGCTCTGGTATAGTAGTATTTGACCCCTGTACCAGCCATGAAATAATCATTGAATTGGTAGCCTATCTGCGGCCCAAAACCCAGATTTGTGTAGTTACTGCTTATCGATAGGCCCAGGTTAGCTCCAAAACGGAGTTTGCTTTTGTCGAAAGTGGCAGTCTGGTCGGGAGACACCCTGATGGTGTCGTATGTGATAATCTGGGCCCCGGCTGACAGAGCTGAGAACAGGAAAAAAAGAAAAAACAATCGTTTCATACGATCATCGTTCTAAGGTCGTATGTCAGGCAAATCATGCCTTACTCTCCCTGTGTGCCTTCTTCTGGTTGGGGTTGAGCGGGCATTTGCGACGGAACAGGTATTTCAGGAGTTACATTCGGTGCTGTGGAAGGATTCAGCGGAGCCGGTTGTTCTACTTCTATCTGAGATTGCGGAACGTTTGAATGTGAGGTCGTGTATTTGGCCGTCAGGATACTCAGAACAATGATCGTACCCGCCAATGTCCATGTGAACTTCTCCAGGAAGTCAGTTGTTTTACGGACACCCATAATCTGGTTCGATGATGCGAAACCGCTTGCCAGTCCTCCTCCTTTGGATTTTTGCACCAATACGGCGAAGATCATCAAGATCGCTGCCAATACAATAAGGATTGTGATGAAAATATACATATCTTATTTATCTTTATTTTGTTCAAATAAATTTGACGTTACTCATTTGGCTTGACGAGAACGTTCAATACTAATCAACAATTCGAGAAAACGAATTTGGTGCGCAAAGTAAACACTTTTTTTTGGAAAATTCAAACTTAACCTTTTAATTATTGTGAGCGCCTGTTCATATTTCTTTTGTTTGATGTATATCCTGGCAAGTGTTTCTGTCAGGAATTCGCTCCCACCCTCTTCTTTTTCCTCTCTTTCCTGTTTCGTTTCGGTTGGGGGTGTATCCTGTGGAACGAATAGTATATCTGATTCCGCTTTTTCGATAAACGCATCGATAATATCCTGATGTTGTAATTTTTGGTATTCAGTGTGATCAGAATTGCCGGTCCCCCCGCCCAGCGATTTCAGATAGGAAAAATAGTCCGTCGTAGCCAGATTCAACTCTGCATTTTCTACGGTAGGCTCAATCATCTCTCTTTCCCCGAGCGACGAAAGGAATGATTCAAGTAACTCTTCTGTTCTGTCGGCTCTTTTTAAGTGAATTCCCTTATCTGTCTTCAGTAATTTCCCGTATTCCTCCTGGTAGATAAGGTAGAACAGTTTCCTTCTGTCATTGCACAAAACAGCTGTTCTGCCCAATTCTTCTTCATACCCCTGGTTGTCAATCAGGTTTAAATTCTTTGTGTATAGTAGCCTGGCAGTATGAAAATAAGGATACTTCCCCACTACCGTTTTTAATTCTTCCAACGTGGAAGTGTCCAGCCTTTCCGGATTTTCCATCCAGTTGTATAGATCTTCCTTTTGCATATAATTACCAGTTTGACATGGTGGCGTTGAATATCTGATCTACAATTTCGTCGATGAGCTCATTAATAAGTTGGTCCTGTACAGTGTCAAATACCTCATTACTGGAGAACGTGCGGTTCGCAGATATCCTCTCCTCTATTTCGGGATCATCTGTTTTATTATTCCGGAATCGCATCCTTACCGTCATGGTTAGTCGTGTTTCGGAAGCGAACGCATCCTCCTGTACAGCCAGGGGTGTTAATTCATACCCTACAATCTCTCCTTCGATTTCCATGTCTCCGTTTTGGTTTACCAGTTGCAGACGCGTGTTGCGGGTAAACATATCCTTCATCTCCTCATTGAACTTTTGTTCAAGAGGGGGATAAACCAATGGTGCCTGATTGACGAAGTGTCCTATCTGGAGCGTTTTGGTGAGATCATAGTTGATGGAGGTACCCCTGAAGGAGTAGGATATACGACATGAACTGACAGAGATCAGTAATAACAGGAGGATGAAAATATTTTTCTTCATAATCTTAACCTAAGAGTGAGTACTCCTTAATTTTGCGGTAAAGTGTGCGTTCGGAAATACCCAGATCGTTAGCTGCCAACTTTCTTTTTCCATTATGCCTTTCCAGCGCTTTCATGATCATCTCCTTCTCCACATCACTGATTGATAACGCACTTTCTTCATATTCGGTAGCTTCCTGAATATTATTTCTCTCGGGTTCATCCAAAGTGATCTTTTTGGGCATGGCCTCATATTTCACGGGAACGGAAACCCGGGTGTTGTCGTTTGTAATGATAGATGAGGAATGATGCATTTCGTTTGAGGATGCATTATATGAAGAATGTTGCGCCGAATCCTCCATAATGCTTTTTACTACACGTTTCAGGTCAGTGATATCCTTCTTCATGTCGAACAGCACCTGATAGAGTATTTCCCGTTCATTGGCGAATGATTTTTGTTCCGATTCATGTATCTGATGTACCGAAACGGGTAACATTCCTACTTCATTGTTTGGCAAATACTTTTGAAGTATATCGGCTGTGATGAGACGTTCCTGTTCAATGACCGATATCTGTTCCGTGATATTCTTCAGTTGACGTACATTCCCGGGCCAGCGATAGCTTTTCAGTTTCTCTTTTGCGTCATCGGTCAGTGTGATGGGGGGCATCATATATTTTTCAGCACAATCGCCTGCAAATTTCCTGAACAATAGAGGAATATCCTCTGCCCGGTCGCGCAACGGCGGGATGCGGATGGGTACTGAATTGAGACGGTAATAGAGATCTTCCCTGAATTTTCCTCTCTCTACTGCCTGTACCATATCGAGGTTGGTGGCTGCTACCACGCGTACGTTAGTCTTCTCCACCTTGGAGGATCCTACTTTGATGAACTCTCCGCTCTCTAGTACGCGAAGCAGGCGTGCCTGTGTCGGGAGTGGAAGCTCGCCCACTTCATCGAGAAAGAGTGTGCCGCCGTCGGCCACTTCAAAATAACCTTTTCTGGTGCCCGTGGCACCGGTAAACGAACCCTTTTCATGTCCGAACAGTTCCGAATCAATGGTACCTTCGGGTATCGAACCGCAGTTGATGGCAAAATAGGGGCCATGCTTCCGATTACTGTACTGATGCACAATTTGCGGAAAATTCTCTTTTCCGGTACCGCTTTCCCCGGTGATAAGCACCGAGAGGTCGGTGGGAGCCACCTGTAAAGCAACGTCGATAGCACGATCCAGCTTAGGGTCATTACCAATGATCCCAAAACGTTGCTTCACCTGTTGTAAAGAGTGTTTTGCCATAAGCGTGCTGTTTTTTTGAATATTCAAAGATATGAACTTTTTCGTTAAGCGAGTACAGAGCAAATTTATTTATATCCTAAAGCGTATGTTTCTTCCTTCAGGTATTGTCCCAAACGTGGTATGTTGTCTTTAAACGATGCTATCATATCCGGCATAATGGGATTCCCCAGCGTGATTACCATTTCTTTTCCCTTTTTGTTATATAATTCATGGCACAGCCTAAGGGTACGCACTTTATAACCAAATATTTTTGAAAGATAAAACGAAAGGCTATTATGTCCGGAGATATGCATCGGGATGACCGGTACTTTCGTTTTCTGGATAATCTTGACAACTGCCGGTTGCCACTCCCGGTCTTCAATCACCAGTTTTCCTTTCTTAAAAATAAGATTCGACACAGCTCCTGCGGCGAAAAAACCCAATGGAAATCCTGCCTTTACATGGGCGATACTCTCTTTGATGCCGGCATAGGTGATACTGTTTTTCTCAGCATATTTCATAGGGTTTACCGTAATGAAATTCTCTGCCATCGTATCGATCAATCCGAGAATAACATTCACCATCATTTTATAATTATGTACCCGGCTGCCCACGGTCTCGATCGCAGCAATTCCGTCGACATGTCCGTAAGGATGATTGGATACTGTGATGAAGGGACGATCCCGGAATTCATCGAGTACCTCCGTGTTTCTTACCGTACGGGTGATTTCGAGTTTATCCAGCACATCTTTACAGAAATCGGGTCCGGTAAGATGTTTAGATCGGTTGTAAATTTCATTCGGAACATGCAATGCAGATATTTTTATACCCAAGTCTATCAATTTGTCTCCGTATTTGCCCCTGAATACAGGGTGCAGACTACGCAACTCTTCGCGACTGATCAGTGTTTCTTTCATTAATTCCGCACCTGTTTAGTTTATTTAATTCAAAAGCCACATCATTCAGGATGAAGTGGCAATTGAGTGAAAAAATGGCGACAGTTTTACTTTGTTATGAGAACTCTTGAATGAGTTTTATAATTTGTTTGCCGATTTCTTCCGCCTCCTCCATGGAATGTGCTTCCGAATAAACACGGATGATGGGCTCAGTGTTCGATCTTCTCAGATGCACCCATTTGTCGGGAAAGTCGATCTTCACTCCGTCGATATCGGTTATCTGCTGGTCACTGAATATCTCTTTCACCTTATTCAGGATCATTTCCGTATCAATACCGGGTGTGAGTTCTACCTTTTGTTTTGCCATAAAATAGACCGGATATGACTTTCTTAATTCCGAAGGTGTTTTCCCCGATTTGGCGAGATAGGTGAGGAACAGGGCAATACCTGCGAGTGCATCGCGGCCGTAATGTAAAGCAGGATAAATGACGCCGCCGTTACCTTCTCCGCCGATCACCGCATTTGTCTCTTTCATTTTAGTTACCACATTTACCTCTCCTACAGCCGCAGCATTATATTCTCCGTTCCTGGCACGTGTAACATCTCTCAGTGCACGGCTGGAACTAAGGTTAGATACTGTATTACCGGGCGTATGTTGCAAAACATAGTCTGATACGGCCACGAGCGTGTACTCTTCTCCAAACGGCTCACCGTTTTCACAATAGATCGCCAACCGGTCTACATCCGGATCCACGGCAAAGCCTACGGATGCTTTGGAGCTACGTGTGAGTGATGCCAGTTCCGTCAGATGCTGTGGTAATGGTTCAGGATTGTGTGAGAAATTGCCATGTGGTGCACAGTGGAGCTTAAATATCTCCTTCACTCCCAAGGCATATAATAATTCAGGGATAGCAATTCCGCCGACAGAGTTTACACAATCTATTGCCACCCGGAAGTTAGCAGCCTCTATGGCTTTTTTATCCACTAAATCGAGTGACAGGACTTGTTGGATATGTTCGTGGAGGTATTGCTTCTGGGTGACTTTCCCCAGCTCATCAACAGGAGAAAATAAAAAATCTTCCGATTCGGCAATGGAGAGAATTTCTTCTCCCTCGGCTGCACTGAGGAATTCCCCGCTGCTGTTTAATAGTTTCAGGGCATTCCACTGTTTAGGGTTGTGGCTGGCTGTAATAATGATACCTCCGGAAGCATTTTCTTTTTCAACGGCGATTTCGGTGGTAGGGGTTGTGGCCATCCCGATATCGGTAACATCACATCCCATTCCTATCAATGTGCCGGTGATGATACGATGCACCATCTCTCCTGAAATACGGGCATCTCTCCCTACAACAATACAGGGTTTTTGCTTTTGTGACTGTTTTTTGATAAATGCGGCATAAGCAGCCGTAAATTTTACGATATCGAGTGGGGTCAGATTTTCGGTGACTATCCCGCCGATTGTTCCTCTTATCCCGGATATGGATTTGATTAATGTCATAAAAGATTCTCTTTATCAATTATAGATTTTGATGCTGATCTAAAGATGCCAGCCGAAGATGATACCTGTTTCTTTCGTTTATGGGATCGTTGCCGGATTACGATCACCACTGGTTCTCGAATCTGTATTCCACCTGTTCGTAATAGGTGGGTTGATAACTGGATTGGTCGTACGTTGAACCCATCTCGAAAGGAACGATCAGTTTTACTTTTCCCCTATGACCTACATAGGACAGGGGGACAGCCCATCCTGCGGTTGAACTTGAATAGGCGCTTAATGTTGTCGAATTAACCGGACCAAAATATTCCAACTCTTCAGAAAAAGTACTCTGGTAATTGGAGTAGCGGATTGTATCGTCGGTCGCGAAATAATGCAACCCTTTAAAACGGATATATATTTTCTCCCTCCATTGAGGTCTGTGTGTAGTGTCACCAAGGTCAATGATATTAAAATAGACGCCTGTATTCGGATCTTTATAAAATTCATTCTCACCGAATACACTATCTACCGGAAATTCCCTAAGGATCTCGAAATTATTTTTCGATATTAAGAGATCAATTGCCTTTTTCTCGTCTTTCAGATAGTCAGCATATGTTTTCCTGTTATTGCAGGAGGTAGTCAGGATAACTAAACTGACAAAGGTGAGAACTATGGAATGGAATAGTTTCATATAATTGTTTTTATTTAGAATCAAGAACCAAGATTAGCCTAATGTGCTAATTTATTAATCCCGACTTGTCGGGATAAGCACATTATGATTCTGAACAGCCTACAAAAATACACAATCTGCTTCAAATAAACAGAGGTTGCGCTGAAATAAACATTATCTATTCTTAAAAATGGGTTAAAGCTTGTCTGCCATACTTTTTAATTTCTCTTCGTATGACTTTAATCCTTCCTTGAAAACACGGATTGCTTCTTCAAAAGTGCCGTAGAATTCTCCCCCCGAGGCATTGAGGTGACCTCCTCCATTAAAGAAATCGGCTGCAAATTCATTACAGGGGAAAGATTTCTGGGAGCGGAATGAAAGCTTGATAAGATCATCATCTTCCCGAATAAAGGTAGAGAAGAAAATACCCTTGATACTGAGAGGATAATTCACGAAACCCTCAGTATCTCCCTTGCTGAAACGAAATTGAGCCTGGTCTTCCTTGGAGAGATAAAGAAGTGCCGAATGCAGTTCCGGATATACTTCCATTCGTTGCAATAAGGTAAATCCAAGCAGGCGAAAGCGCTCTTCGGAGTAATTATCGAATACCAGTGAATAAATGGCATCCTTATTGATATTTTTTCGAAGTAACAGGCTGATGATCTCAAAAATCTCGGGATCGTTTGAATTGTATGTAAAACTGCCGGTGTCGGTCATCATACCGCAATAGATACATTCTGCCTCTGCCTGTGTCACCTCCTCATACTTTCCCGCCTGCAAAAATAATCTGAACAGAAGTTCGCTTGTGGATGATATTTCGGGATGTGATACTGTAATGTCGAAATTTTCTCCGGGAAGAAGATGATGGTCAATCAGGATTTTTTTTGCAGGAGATTTATCCAGGAAAGGTCCCATATCTCCCACTCTTTTGGATATGTTGTAGTCCAGCGAAAAGATGAGATCGGCATGCATGAGTATATGTTGCCCGGCAGCGGGATTATATTCATATACTTCAATTTCCCTGGCTCCCGCCATCCATTTCAGGAAATAGGGAAACGAGTTGGGTACAATGATCTTTACGTTTTTGTTTCTTCTCTTCAGGAAATGGTAGAGTGCGAGTGAAGATCCCAATGCGTCGCCGTCGGGAGAGCGGTGGGTGGTGATGACGATCTTTTCTGCCTTGGCGATGGCATCCATAACCTGCTCTACTTTTTGGGGCTGAATCACATTTGAGATCGATACTGTAGAATTCATTTTTGTCTCTGTCATTTGATAGAGCGACAAAATTACTAAAAATTTAGCGAAAAGGCGCCTTTTTCCGTTACATCGTGTACCTCTATGCCCAGGGTTCTACACTCTTGTGCTATTCTGACGGCCGCATAACGGGGTAGTGAACTGTCTAAGACAATCTTCGAGGGACGAAACAGGGCGAGCAACTGTTCGATATCAAAGGATGCCTGTTGTGAGAGGATCAGAATATCTAAAGGGAATTGTTTATCCGTATGATAAGTAGTGAAATCCGCATCCGATAGCAGGAAAATCCGCTTTTCAGGATGAGAAATAAAGCTGTTTTCCGGGATCTCTGTAAAATGTCGTTTGTTATTATGAAAAATGGCGATCTCACTCTGGCCGGGACTATTGAATACGGTGAGTTGCGGTGCCGGGCGGGTCAGGTTTTTATGAGTAACTGTAAACTGAAAAAGTAGTAAAGCTGCCAGGGAGGTAATAAGCGGTCGGGCATGGCGTGAAAAAAGAAACCGGGTAAAGGAGTAAATAAACAGCAGGAGCAGTATAAGTTGGAGAAAGGATATTTTTTTGTCGGAAATCTGAGCAAAAGGGATCGATTCGGAGATGTAAACGATCCTCAATAATAGTTCTATCAGTCTTTTTTCTACCCATTGAAAGAAAGTATACAACACCGTGATGAGATCCCATTCTAAGGAACGGAGTAATCCAAAAATAATAAGTGGAAAAGTTACATAAATAATGATGCCGACCAGAGGTACGACCAGCATATTGGTGATGAAAAACCAGGTGGGGAATGTACCGAAATGGTAAAGTACCAGGGGAAAAACGCCTAACTGTGCTGCTGTGGTGATACAGAACAGATTCCATATATATTTCACAACTTTGTTCGGGGGGCGGTAGAGCCGGTTTAGTAACGGATTAAAAAAGAGGATAGCGAACACGGCAGCAAAACTCATCTGAAATCCCACGTCGAATAGATAAGATGGCTGGAAAATGAGAATAAGAAACGCTGCTGCAGCCAGTGAATTATAGGTAAATCCGCTACGATGATACAGGTTTCCCCAGCTAAACAGGGTAAGCATGATGGCTGCACGGACTATTGATGCCGACATTCCCACTATGAACACAAATGCCCACAGGGTTAAAATAACCAGCCATTGACGGATAATGAATCCGTAGCCGCTTTTTCCAAAGAACGAGAACAATAGACTGATAACTGCATAAATGATTCCCACGTGTAGCCCGCTTAATGCCAGGACATGTGCTGTCCCCGATGCCCTGAATGCCTCTTGCAGATCGTTGGAGAGGTGTACCTTGTAGCCGAGGGTAAGTGCGCAGATAAATGCATATGCGTCGTTTTCCAGGTCGAATGAACGATAGAAGTCAAGTGCCTTGGCCCTGAACCGTTGAGTCATAATCGGGATGCTCTTCGTCTCTCTACCGGTTTTCTGCCAGTCAACCGCAGGAATATAGCCTGACCCTGCGAATCCTTTGTTCTTCATATATCCGGCATAATCAAAATCATCCGGATTACCAAAATTCCTGAATGGTTCTACTTTGGACAGAAAGACAATTTCATCGCCGGGATTTAATCCCCTGGCTTCGTCGGTCTGCTCTAAATAGAGAATCACCTTCTTTTTTCCGGGAGAGGCTGTTTTTACATTAACCGCAATACTCCGTGGTTTCACCTCCGGGATGTCGAGCACAACACCGAGGTTATATTGGCCGTAATCCGGAGGAGAGAGTTCTGCGGACTCAATATGTTGCCGGAACTGGTATAGAGACAGGGAAAAAAGGAAGAGGCAGACACCTGCTCCGAACAGCCATCTGAACCTGAATTGATCGTCGGGACGGATAAAAAATGATAACAGCATAAGTGACAACCCGGCCAGGGCTGTCGGTAACGATACGGATAGAATTCCGGGAAAAATCGCTCCTGCAATGATACCGAAAATCAAGGGAAGCAAGAGGCGGAAAAAAGGTGTTTTTCCGATCAATGCATTCATAAAGATTAGACTGTTTCGTTAAGCAATAGGACAGAAACATGTCTGCCTGCATTCTGCCATGGTAAATGCTCTGTAAAGAAAAGCCGGATACCTTCTTTTTCCTGGTAAAAGGCGATTTTACAGCATTTTTAATTGGTGGATGGTTTCCTCAGGATGCTCAGAAGAGAATACAAAACTACCGGCAACCAACACATCGGCACCTGCATCTACCAACCTTTTACCTGTTTCCAGATTTACTCCACCATCTACTTCAATCAGGGTAGAAGTTTGCTGTCGCAGGATCATCTCTTTGAGCATGGCTGTTTTCCTGACGGAATGCTCAATAAATTGTTGCCCGCCAAACCCAGGGTTCACTGACATCAAAAGTACCATGTCCAGGTCGGGAAGGATATCTTCGAGTACCGAGACGGGGGTATGCGGATTCAGGGTGACACCCGGCTTCATCCCTTTTTTCCTTATCTCCTGTACCACCCGGTGCAGGTGTATACAAGCCTCGTAATGCACATTCATGTAGGTCGCGCCCGTAGCAGCGATTTCATTGATAAACTTTTCAGGTTGTACGATCATCAGATGTACATCCAGCGGTTTTTTGGTTACTTTTTTCAAGAGGTCGATCACCGGAAATCCGAAGGATATGTTGGGCACGAAAACTCCATCCATGATATCCAGGTGGATCCAATCGGCCTCGCTGCGATTCAGCATTTCGATGTCTCTTTCAAGGTTCAGAAAATTAGCCGCCAACAGCGACGGCGCTACCATTGTGCCCATACGTTTCAAAGTTTATAGATTCAAAGTTAGTAAAAAATGATTACAGGGCAAAATCGTCTTTTCTTCTTCTATTGAAAGGAAAAAATCAAAATCAATTTCAAAGATCTTACTTTCACCGGGTCGTAAAGAAGGAGTAATCGCCTATAACATCTATATTCATATTGGCTATCGCTTCTGCCGCACTGCCTAAAACTGGAGTTCCGGCGACTTCTGTTACTTCGGTACCATTAAGGCTGACAGGTATTCCCCATCCGTCTGTTGTTTTAGGGCCATAGAGGTTGGATTCAGACGTGTGGAGATAGAAATCTCCGATATTACCGAGGCTGGCAGGTGGAGCGAACATACCGCTGTAAATAGTATTTCCGTCGTCACCTTTGACATTTTGGATTCCTTGCATATCCTGTTCGTTTTGCAAACTTTTTCTTTCTCCTAAAATCATTCCGGTAGTAAGTAATGCACCCAAACCTGCCGCACTCAAAAATAGAATTACTTTTTTCACTTCGCTTGATTTTTAATAAAATGTTATTCACCAAAGAAAGGGCATTCGCAAACATAATAGGGATGGGGGTTGAAATGCTAGGATTTTTCATTCGAAAATTTGTACAAATCACGCATTAACAAAAAATGTATTTGTATTATTTGTGCAGGGGATAGATTTAAATTATTGATATTAAGAGTATAAAAAGTGCAATTTCTCCGGGCGTTGTCTGCGGTCATACGGGTGTTGAGCGTCCTCCGGGTAAACGCCGGTATTGAGAAGGAGTTACATTGGTGTGTTTTTTAAATATGCGTGAGAAATAAGCGGCATCGTAGAACCCACATTCTGCCGCTATGTCCGCAATAGATTTATCCTCTGACATTAATTTCTTCTTGGCGTAGTCGACACGTAAATTAGTAATATATAGAGATGATGTGTAGCCGGATACGGCATTTAGCTTCCGGTTAAGTTGTGACGGGCTTATACACAGCTTTTCTGCAAGCGCTATAGAAGAAAAATCGGGATTATGCATTTCACGGTAAATAATATCTGTTGTCTTCTGAAGAAATTCCATATTGACATCCTTTACCGGGGGAGTATCTTCTTTGAAGATTGTGCGCATGTATTTTTTCTTGAGCAGGCGTCGGTTTTTGAGCAACGTTTCAATTTGTACCAGTAATTCATCGGGATGGAACGGTTTTCGTATATATGCATCTGCACCATGCTTCAACCCTTTCAATTGGTCGTCCATCCCACTTTTTGCCGTTAGCAGAATTATTGGGATATGGTTTAGCAGTTCCGAGTTGCGAATGTCGTTGCAGAATGTCAACCCGTCCTTGTTCGGCATCATGATATCCGAAATAATTATATCCGGAACCAGTTCGTTGGACAATTTCAAACCTTCCTCCCCATCCCGGGCCGTTACGGTATTGTATTTGGGTGAAAGCAGCGCTTTTATGTAAAGTATCACATCTTCACTATCTTCAATCAGCAGGATTGTCGCGTTCACATTAGTTTTAGGTGATTTTCCCTTTTCGTATGGCCTGACAAGCCGGCTGTTTCGTTGTGTTATCCTGGTTGCTTCTGCCGGGGAGGGTTGCTGCCTGTTTTCTGGGTTCCATACCGGCAAAATCCATTCTTCCGATTGCCGTAACGGTAATGTTACCGTAAATACGGAACCTTTTTTTTCCTCGCTGTCTACCGTTATTTTTCCATGCATGATTTCAACCAATTGACGGGTATAATTTAAACCGATACCACTTCCTCTTTTTTTATCGGATTGACCGCTCTGATAAAAAAGATCAAAGATCCGCTCTATCTCTTCTTTCGGAATGCCTTTGCCGGTATCGGTAACTTGCAGTACGACCTCCTTGTTTTTAACCGTTGAGACCGATACAGAGACCTCATCACCCGGGAGGCTGAACTTCAAAGCATTCGACAATAGATTTTGCAGGATATCATCGATGTAGTGTGGCACAAAATCCATTTCAATAACCGGTTCGCTACTGGAAAAATATAACCTGATATTGTTATTTTGCGCGTACAGGCGGAACGAGTCAACCATCATCTGCACATAAACGGAGATATTCCCTCTTTGCCATTCGGGATTGTCCATACCCGCATTTATTTTTGCCATGTTCAGCAATTGATTTACTAATGTAAGCAAGTGTGTGCCCTGTCGGTCTATGGCTTTAAGGTAATAGCTGGACTCGGCGTGAGTGGAATTTTTCTCTTCCTGTAAATGTCTGCTTAATCCCAGGATTACGGTGAGTGGCGTGCGGAATTCGTGGGTTATATTTGTGAAAAAATTGGTTCTTAACCGGCTGAGTCTCCGGAGTATCTTGTTGCTTCTGGTGCGATGCCTGTAAGCATAAAAAAGCGTTGCCGATAAGAGTATGAGGAGGAAGACAATGATAAAAGAAGCCGTAAGGATGATTTTTTTCTGCCGGGTTTCCATTTCGTTCCGGATGTTCAGTTGGGTAATGTATTGCCTGTTTTTATCACGCTCGTAGTTTACGCGTGTATCGATGATATGATTTAGTTTCTGTGCATTACGGACACTGTCTTGATAAGCCTCGCTGAGTTTGTAATTCTTTAGTGCGTCGGCGAAATTGCCCCGCTTTAGGTTATATTGATGCAACAGGTCGTATGTTTCCGAAAGATGTTGCGGCGATTCGATGTGATTCGCTGCTTCTTTTGCCAGGTCAATCTGTTTTTTCGCTGCTGCAAAGTCATTTTTCACCAACCGGATGCGTGCTATCGCCAGACAGGCTTCCAGCCAGTGCCATGTGTCAGAAATATTTCCCATGATTTCGTAAGCCTGTTGGTACTCACGTTCCGCTTCATCGTATTGCTCCTGCAATTCGTGGATATGTCCGAAATGGATGTGGCACAACCCGATTCCCAACTGTGATTGGGCAACCTGGTTTTGCTCCATGGAATACTGATAATAGATAAAGGCTGAATCATACATCTGTTTTTCCTGGAAAATTACACCGATATTGGCGTAATTCATAGCTTGTCCTACCGGGCTGTTCAACGCTTTTTCTTCTGCAAGCGCTTCACGGAGCAGCTTTTCGGCTTCATCATAATTGTCGAATGAAAGATAAATGATGCCAATGCCGTTCAACGCCATCACGCGGTTTTTCCTGCCTTTATATTCATTTCTTCCGGAATAGGATTCGGCCATTTGCAGTGCCTGGTAATGATACCCGGAGGCTTCCGGGAAGGCACCTATCCGCCGGAAATCGGTACCTAAATTATTCAGGGCCTCCGTAATACCGATGGTGTCTTTTATATTGTAGGCAGCAACCAATCCCTGTTGATGATAAGTGATGGCGTTCGAGAAATCGGACATCTCCCGCATCCGTTTCCCTAATTCCCTGCAGAGTATGGAAATGGCCACCTCGTCCTGAGAAGTAATACTCTGTTCCAGTAATATACGTATAGAGTCGGTAGGGAAACCCGGCGAGATCTTATCTTCCCATTTTTTCTTGTATTCTTCTGAAAATTGTGGTTTTTTATCGTCTTGTGCGCATGAAAAAGTTAAGAACAAGACAAGCAAGATTACACCTGTTTTTAAAAGAACAGATATCCCGCTGAAAATGCAGACAGCGTATTGACTTGAAAATCCTAATTGTAAGCGCATTGCTATGATTTATTGCACAAATGTAATCAAAATATCAAATCTGCAAACAAGACCTAAAATTTTAACTAATAAAAGGAAAGAAATGAGCAGGGATATAAGTGAAATCTATTTTTTATTTTATATACCTATAAGTGGGGATAAAACCTCGCGAATTTCATAATTTTTAGGGATTGTGGTGGCGGTTAATTACCAATAACTTTGCGTTTTTATTATTAATAACAACTTTGATATAAGAAAATGAAAAAGTTTGGTTTTTTAATGTTGCTCAGCGTCTTATTCTTGGCTGCTTGTGATAAGGATGACAAAGAGCCGGCTCTTCCGGGTGAAGTAAAAGATGTGAAATTTGAAGATGTCAGATCATATACCGATTGGAAATATTTCTCTTTCTCGAAAGGAGAGTTTGTTACCGTTACTGATTATCAGAACGATCTGACGTGGGATATTGCTTTCCATCGGGGTGATGTCCGCCTGAATGGAGGTGCGTCAGGTAAAGGAAAAGGGGAAGCGCTCAATACCCAGCAAACAAATTGGAATGCAGTGACGGAAGCACCTGCGAGTGGTTATATAAAAGACCAGGTCGGAAAGATAACAACTGCATTTATAGGGGATGGTATAACGGAAGAGGATCAACCTTTTTCTCAGACGGTTACAACGTGGCTGACGGTTGATACAAGTAACCCGCCTCCCAAATACACCGTTCATAATTGGATCTATGTTGTGAAAGCCGCAGACGGTAACTATGTAAAACTCTGGTTGTATGACAACAAAGATGAGAAGAATACTGCGGGCTACGTTAGCTTCAGATATCAGTATAATGCAGGCGGAAGCACCAGGTTCAACTAAAAGATCTTGATAAGAGAAAATTGGCAAGATTGTCTGATAGTTTTCACTGTTCAGGCAATCTTGTTTTTAGATAATAGGTATGAGGATTATACTGTTGGCAATATTCTTTATCACTGGTATTGGGCTTAACGCACAGCACCAGCGGATAGAAGGCCGGATTATTGATTGCAGGTCGCAGGAAGGTATACATCTTGTCAGTGTAGGAATACTTGGTACAAACAAAGGGGCTATCTCCGACAAATCGGGAAAATTCGTTATTGAAGAAGTACAGGAAGGTGATTATACCTTTGCCGTTTCATCGATCGGTTATGAGGATAAGCGCATACCGGTTTCCGTTCCCTCAAAAAATGAAAGTCCGATAATCACCATATCGCTGTGCGAACAGGCGATTGATCTGGATCAGGTTGTTGTGACGGCAACCCGTACCGAACGGTTGCTGAAAAATGTTCCTATACAGACTCAGATGATTTCGTCCAAAGCCATTGAACGCATGCAGATAACCAATTTCAGGGATTTACTGGAATACGAACTGCCCGGGGTAGAGTTTACCAACAATGGCGGTTATGCTAATATCAATATGCTTGGCTTCGGAGGCAAATATGTGTTGTTTCTGGTGGACGGCGAACGTATGGCGGGCGAAACGTTCGATAATATAGATTATAACCGGGTGGATATGGACAATGTGCAGCAAATCGAGATTGTGAAAGGAGCAACATCTTCCCTCTACGGCTCCAATGCTGTGGGAGGAGTGATTAATATTATCACCCAAAAGCCGCGGAAAACATTTGAAACAGGAGCTAATGTAAGATTCGGGAGTAATAACGAACAGAACTACCGCTATACCGTAGGCACACGCAGAAAATGGGGATATGCAAACCTGACGGCATCATTCAAATCGATGGATCCCTACTTGCTGAAAGACCGGGAACCTCTTACTCAATGGTTTGCCAACGGAGATAAAGTGGAATATCCGTTAAGTGAAACTTATATCGCCGGATACAAGGATTACAGTGTTAATCCCCGGGTAGGGATAGATGTCTCTGAGAAGTTACATTTAGAGACAAAGGGAGGATATTATTTCAAGGAGAGAAATCCCGGAGGTTTGGACGGAACAAAAGTTACCGACCGCTATTACAACTATTCGGGCGGAGTAAAGGCGGATTACAAAATATCGGATAACCAGCATTTGCAAATTTCCGGAAACTTCGATCGATATGACAAGTTCAAATACTACAAATTGTTGAGCGAAAAAGAAAAAACCTATGAAAATTCCCAACAGCGATTCAATGGGATGTATACCCATTCTTTTGCTGCGGGACACTCGTTGGTGGCGGGTGCGGAATATTTTTCCGATAATCTGATGACATTTATGTTTGAGAGCGACGGGAGCAATGCGAAGCGTGACGCGCAGACTTATGCCGTTTATACCCAGCAGGAATGGCTGTTGGCTGAAAAAATTATACTCGTAACCGGTTTGCGTTACGATTATCACTCACAATTTAAGGGACATCTTACTCCCCGTCTATCGGCGATGTTTAAGTTTACTCCCCGGTTCACCGTCCGGGGTGGATATTCAGGCGGTTTCCGTTCGCCCACTCTCAAAGAATTATATACCGATTGGTTCCATCCCGATGGTGGGGGATTTCAGATTATCGGTAACAAAGATATGAAAGCAGAGAGAAGTAATAACTTCAACCTCTCTGCTGAACTGTCCCTGGGAAAGACGGTAATCACTGCCATGACACAATATTCCCTTATCGAAGATATGGTAAGTACACTGTGGGCAAACCAGGATACAGTGCTGTATGCCAATATTGGGGATGCCAATGTATGGAGTACGGAGTTATCGGTTACCAGCCAGATAACCAACAACCTTTCTTTGAAAGTAGCTTCCTCTGTAGTGACCGATAATCTTGGGAAAAGGTCGATTATACGTCCCTTTTCGACCACCGGGCGGATAGACTATATCATTCCTGTTTTCGGGAAATATAATCCTACTATCAGTCTCAGTGGAAAATATTTCGGAGGGATGGATATTTACGGAACCGGCGATATTACGGATACGGACAATGAAACGGGGATCGAGAAGGAAGTTTCCGAAGAATACAAGGTGCATTACGACGGATATGCTATTTGCCGCTTGTCGTTTGCACAGGCGCTTCCTTTCAACCTGACGTTGAATGCCGGGATAAATAATCTTTTCGATTATAAGCCTAAATTTTCAAGTTTTTATTCGAGTATATCGCCCGGAAGAACATATTATATCGGGTTAAAATGGAAGTTATAAGGAAGCATCCTCAAAAAACAGTAAATAGTTTATATCTATATGAAAAAGAAATATACGCTCATCGCTTTATGCGCCCTGGTCATTATTGCTGCAGGATGGATAGCCTGGCAGAAAATGGCTGCCCCCACCAGAATCGCCTTGTTTAATTTCCAGTCTTTTCAGGTATCGAATATCTCGTTATCGAACGCCGATAAATTTATAAAATTCGAAGAGGTTTCGGTGGAAGAGGTCGGTAAATTGAAAAATTATGATTTCGTGCTGGGTTTCGGTATGGGGCTGAAAGTATCGGAAGAGCAGCGTGCACAGATCCAATCGGCAGCAGACAAAGGAACGCCGGTTTATATGTTTGCCGTAACCAATCCGCAAAATAATATCTGCAACCTGGACAGTACGGATTTAGAGCAGATATCCGGTTATCTTAGCAGCGGTAATAAGGCCAATTACCAGAATATGGCGCGTTATATACGCCGGAATATAGACAGGAAAATCCTGTTTGCCACCGAGGCAGAGCCTGCAGTGGAAAGTGTGTCTGATGCTTTTTTTCATATCGATGAGAATGTGTCTTTCGAAGAGGTGAATGAATATGAGGCATATCTCAAAAAGCAGGCCTTTTACAAGGACGGAGCCGATAAGGTAGCCATTATTGCCGGTATTCATGATCCGTTCAGTGGTAATAAAGAACATCTGGACAGCCTGATCGTGTCGCTGCAGAATTCGGGATTGAATGTCTACCCCATCTCTTCAATGACAAAACGCATGGATTTCCTGGAACAGGTGAATCCCGATGCGGTGGTTTATTTTCCACACGGACGTCTTTTGATGGGACAGCCGGATGCAGCCGTGGAATGGTTAAAGAGCCGGAATATTCCTGTTTTTACGCCGATTACTATTCTGCAACTGAAAGAAGACTGGATGAAAGATCCTATGGGAATGTTCGGCGGGTTTATGGGACAGACCATCGTCATGCCGGAACTTGATGGCGCCATTTATCCTTATTCCCTGGTAGCCCAGGAAAAAAACAATGAGGATCTTTATGTTTTCAGAACAATCCCTGACAGGCTTAAAAGTTTTACGGCGATTGTCAATAACATGATCGCCCTCAAACATAAGAAGAATGCGGAAAAAAAAGTCGCTATCTATTATTTTAAAGGAGCTGGTCAGGAAACATTGGCAGCACAGGGTCTGGAAACCGTGCCTGCCCTCTATAACCTGTTGAAGCGTTTAAAAGCCGAAGGGTACAAGGTGGATAACCTCCCGGCAACCGAAAAAGAGTTCGAGAATCTGTTGATGACACAAGGTTCGGTGTTGAGCACTTATGCCGAAGGGGCTTTCGACGATTTCCTGAAGAACGGTCATCCGCAACTGGTTAAAAAGCCGGATTATGAAAGATGGGTAAACCAAACCTTATCGAAAGAATTATATAAAGAAGTGACCGATGTGTACGGTCAAGCGCCCGGGGCTTATATGAGTGTTGTGGAAAACGGTGAAGAATACCTTGCCGTAGCCCGCATACAACTGGGGAATATAGTTTTGCTGCCTCAACCCATGGCGGCGTTGGGCGATGATGATTTTGCCATCGTTCACGGGGCGAAAATGCCCCCACCACACACCTATATCGGCTCTTATTTATGGACTCAGTTCGGGTTTAAAGCTGATGCCTTGATCCATTTCGGAACACACGGCAGCCTTGAGTTCACACCACAAAAACAGGTGGCGCTGAGCAGTAACGACTGGGGCGACCGTTTAGTCGGTACCATTCCCCACTTTTACTATTACACTATCGGTAATATCGGTGAAAGCATGATGGCAAAACGGCGTTCGTATGCTACCACCATCTCTTATCTTACTCCTGCTTTCACGGAGAGCAATACCCGTTCGCAGTTCAAATCGTTACAGGATAAGATACGGGAATATTATAGAACCGGTGAAGCACAGCAACCCACAGCATCGTTAGAGGTTAAGAAGATTGCTGTGGCGATGGGTGTCCACCGCGATTTGCGTCTGGACAGCGTAATTTCCCAGCCATATACCATCGAAGAAATAGAAAGGATAGAGAATTACGCAGAAGAAATAGCCAATGAAAAGATAAACGGTCAACTTTATATTTCGGGTGAACCCTATTCCCCGGAGAAAATAAAATCTACCGTGCTGGCTATGAGCGCCGATCCGATTGCTTACAGCCTCTCCTCTCTCGATAAACAAAGAGGAAAAGTAACCGAAAACCAGTTGAAGAGCAAAACATTCTTCACACAAGCGTACCTTGATCCGGCAAAAAATCTGGTCAATCAGGTCCTGGCCGGAAAAACCGTCGATGATGAACTCGTATGTGCGGTAGCAGGGATTACCGCTGCAGAGCTGGGAGAGAGTAAAACTATTCTGAATCCACCCAAAAGAGGTATGGCTGCGATGGCGGCTGGAGCGGATATGCCGGGACAATCCCAGACGCATGAATATACTAAGGAACAGAAGGAAAAAGCCCGTATGATAGCCGAGATTGAACGTACTATCCGCAATATTCTCCACTACAAATCGGCGTTGGAAGAGAGCCCCGAATTGGAGTTTAAAGCGATGCTCAATGCGTTGTCAGGAGGATATGTATCACCTTCTTCGGGTGGTGATGCGGTAGCGAATCCCAATGCTGTTCCTACCGGTAGGAATCTTTACTCTGTCAATGCCGAGGCTACCCCGTCGGAAGTAGCATGGGACAGAGGTGTTGCGCTGGTAAAAACCACGCTTGAGCAATATCATAAGGAGCATGGCGAATATCCGCGTAAGGTGAGTTATACCTTCTGGAGCAGTGAGTTTATCGAAAGTGAAGGCACCACCATTGCCCAGGTGTTGTATATGCTGGGTATTGAGCCGGTGCGTGATACCTACGGTCGGGTCTCCGAACTTCGGCTTATACCCGCCGAAGAGTTGGGACGTCCGCGTATCGATGTGGTCATACAGACATCAGGACAATTCCGCGATCTGGCCGCATCGCGTCTGATGCTTATTTCGAGAGCTGTAGAAATGGCTGCGGCGGCAAAAGATGAAAAGTATGAAAACCTCGTGTCGAAAAGTACCGTTGAGATAGAACGCCAGTTGGTTGAACAGGGTATATCGCCCAAAGATGCCCGCGTCATGTCTACCCGCCGCGTATTCGGAGGGATCAACGGTATGTATGGTACAGGTATTCAGGAAATGATTACCAGCAGCGATAAATGGGAATCGGAAAAAGAAATTGCCGATGCCTATATCAATAATATGGGGGCGGATTATGGAAGCGATAAGAATTGGGGCGAATTCCAGGCAGGACTTCTCCGTACTGTTCTCAGTAATACGGATGTGATTGTCCAACCGCGTCAGAACAATACCTGGGGTGCATTAAGCCTCGACCATGTATACGAATTTATGGGCGGGATGAATCTTGCTATCCGCAATGTGACCGGTAAAGACCCTGACGCCTATTTTGCCGATTACCGTAACCGTAATAATGCCAAAATGCAGGATCTGAAAGAGGCCATCGGTGTTGAATCGCGTGCCACCATACTCAATCCCGAATATATCAAGGAGGTAATGAAAGGTGGCGCGTCGAGCGCTACACAGATTACCGAAGTGGTGACCAATACCTTCGGATGGAACGTTACTAAACCTAATGTCATCGATAATGAATTATGGGATGAACTCTACGATGTATATGTAAAAGATAAATTCGATCTGGGTACGGAAGCGTTTTTCAGGGAAAAAAGCCCGGCTGTATTGCAGGAAGTAACTGCCATTATGATGGAAACCGCACGGAAAGGTATGTGGAAAGCCACGCCCGAACAGCTTGCTGATATTGCCAAACTGCATACCGATCTGGTAAAAGAGTTCGGTTCGACCGGCTCGGGTTTTGCCGGAGGAAATACCAAACTGCAGGATTACATTGCTCAGACTGTAAATCCTTCCGATGCCCAGGTTTATAACAGGCAGATCCGTGCGATGAAAACCCCCGGAGCCGATGCGAGCGTAACCCCGGCGGGAACAGTCCTCAAAAAACAGGAGGTTGGGCAAATTGAGAACGGTGAAAAGAATTCACTCAACGGAATCATTGTTGCCACGGTAGTACTTGTGGTATTTGTCATTCTTTTACTAATTTTACGGCGGAAAAGGAGGAGCTAATTGTTAGAATAAAGAACCAAGATCCAAGAATCAAGACACATCCGGTAGATTAATACAGTCTTGGTTCTTGGCTCTTGTATCTCAAAAGAAGATGGAAATCATCATCCAGATATTGATCCTGTTCATCATTATCAACACTATCCTGAAGCTTAGTTTCTGGAAATGGTGGCAGACGGTAATTTTTGGGATTATTTGTGCGATTTTTGTGATTTGGGCACAACAATATGCTATTGTCCAGTCCAAAACGCAGTTGCACGATTATCTCTCGAACCGTCAGGCATTGCAGGATATGGCCGTGCTCATCACGGTAGAATCGGCTATTTGTTTTGCTTTTTGCTTTGCCGCGTTGATGACCATGTTCGGCAAGAAGAAAAAGCATTGGGTACGGTTATTATACTGGTATCCCAGCCTTTTGTTGTTCCCTGTACTGTTTTATATGCTGACACAAGCTATATTCAGCCTCTCAGGCGCCAATTTCGGTACGATTGCATATACCATTGCAGGGATTACCCTTGTTGTTATTCCTGTTGCTTCTTATGGTATCCAACTTTTTCTGCCGGAAAAGGAGTTGCGGCTGGAGGTACATTTTCTCGTAAGCCTGTTTGTAGCCATATTGGGATTATTGACAACCGTAAATGGGAATGTCACCTACACAGCGGCAAAAGAGCCGCTAAATATCCGGGCGATACTCTATTCTATTGGCCTGTTTGTGGTATTATTCGCAATAGGATATATCTGGAACAAATATAAGTGGAAGTTTAAAAAATTCAAATAATGGAAGTTATTTCAAAAACGTTATTCTGGGTAGCCAATAGTCTATTGATACCCGATATTATTATTTTGTTGTTCCTTTTTGGGCGCTCATTGCTGCTCATCGGCAGTTTTTACGACCAGTTCATGACCAAACGGAAAAATGACAAGGCGATAGGGAATAGAATCAAGGAGTTGTCGAATTTCAGTATGGACGAATTGAAAGCTGTTATTCCCAAAAACGACAATTCGCTTTTCATTAAGTATCTGCGTGACTTGCTGACCACTCCTCCGAGCGAGGCATACTCCGATTTCTTGATTTCGAATTTCGAGAACGAGGCTGATAAAGACCTGGCTCTCTCGAAGATGCTTGCCAAAATGGGACCCGTACTCGGACTGATCGGAACGCTTATCGCCATGAGCCCGGCATTGGTGGGACTTTCCACCGGAGATATTTCGGGTATGGCGTATAATATGCAAGTGGTTTTTGCTACTACGGTCGTCGGACTTGTGGTATCCGCAATCGGACTGGTTACATTACAAACCAAACAACGTTGGTATGCAAAAGATGTGAATAACCTCGATTACGTTTCCCGCATTTTAACCGAAAAAAATAATTGATATCATGAGCAGAAAAAGAAGGATCAGCAAATTTTCAGGCGAAGAGGATACCGATCCGCTAAGCGTTATCGTGAACCTGTTCGACGTAGCGATGGTATTTGCTGTGGCGTTGATGGTTGCCATGGTGATGCATATGAATATGACTGAAATCTTTACGCAGGAAGATTATACAATCGTAAAGAATCCCGGCAAAGATAACATGGAGATCATCACTAAAGAAGGAAATAAAATCAATAAATATACCCCCTCAGACGATCAGTCATCAGGCTCTAAAGGTCGTAGGGTAGGGGTGGCTTATGAACTCGAGAACGGTGAAATAATTTATGTGCCTGAATAGAACGTCTTTATTCATTTAGCTTAACAAAAACGCTTGCTCAAATCAATCTCTGTTGTTACTATAATAGGGGTATTTGCCTATGTTCTACCTGCAAATTCTATCATTTGTGGGTATATATGGTTATTTTCTACCGGAAAAATACTCATTTCTTGCAATTGATGCCTTATGTTATTGCCTATATCTTTGTCCTAAAATTTTAGGTAATTCCATTAATATAAAAAATGAATCAATTAAAGAGTCTTTATGTAAGGCTGACCGGGATAATCGTTTTCATTTTCTTTTTTCATTCTTTATTTGCACAACAAGACCGCCAGGCCGTTATTCGGGGAAGCGTAAAGGATAGTAAAGGTGATCCGGTAGAGTTTGCTACCGTCTACATAAAAGAAACCCAGCAGGGTACACAATCGGACATTAAGGGAGATTTCCTTTTGCAGGTTGCGCCGGGGAGTTACACGTTTTGTGTGCAAATGATGGGGTACGAAACACATGAACAACCCATCACCGTGCAACCGGGCGGGAGAATGACGATTTCGGTAGAGTTGGCTGAGAAGAGATATGCACTCCAGGAGGTGGTGATAGAAGCCAAATCTTCCGTACAACGCATTAATGAGTCGGCATACAATGCCGTAGCGCTGGATGCCACGGTACAACATAATTTAACGACTAATCTGTCGGGCATGCTCAATAAGGTGTCTGGTGTCAGGATCCGCGAAACCGGTGGGGTAGGATCTGAAATGCAGGTTATGATGGACGGCTTCAGTGGGAAACATGTGAAAGTCTTTATCGACGGCGTTCCTCAGGAAGGTGTGGGAGCATCGTTCGGATTGAATAATATCCCTGTAAACTATGCCGAGCGTATAGAGGTATACAAGGGGGTAGTACCCGTAGAGTTTGGAACCGATGCCATTGGCGGCGTAATCAATATTGTGACCAGGAAAGGTTTTAATAGGAAATGGCATCTCGATGCCTCCTATTCGTATGGTTCGTTCAATACCCATAAGTCTTACTTCAATTTCGGACAAACATTTGATAACGGACTGACTTATGAGGTAAATGCATTTCAAAACTATTCCGATAATAATTACTATGTGGATACGCCGGTAAAAGAGTTCTTGCCGGATGGAGGTAGTAGTACCGACAGATCAAAGATTGAGCATGTAAAACGGTTCCATGATACTTTTCATAATGAAGCGATATCAGGAAAAGTCGGTCTGGTAGATAAACCGTGGGCAGACCGGTTGATATTTGGGGTCACTTATTCACAGGTATATAAAGAGTTGCAGACAGGCGTACGCCAGGAGATCGTTTTTGGTGGCAAATACCGCAAGGGCCATTCTGTGATGCCGTCGCTCGAATACCGCAAACGGAATATGTTTGTGGATGGGTTGGATGTGACGCTAACGGCCAACTACAATAAAAACAATACGCATAATGTAGATACCTCCTCTTATGAATTTAACTGGCGGGGAGAAAAACGTCTGCGGACCGGTACGCCCGGGGAGCAGTCATACATGCATCTACGATCAGACAATAATAACTGGAATGGAACGGTTTCTGCCCGTTACCGGTTAAAGGATATCCATTCGTTTACATTCAACCATATTATCAACTCCTTCAGGCGTTCCAACAGGTCGCTTCTGACACCCGGATCCGGCCCTGACCCGATACCCAAAGAAACGCAGAAGAATGTCAGCGGTCTCTCTTACCAGCTTATGCCCAACGATAGATGGAATGCATCGCTCTTCGGTAAATATTACTATCAGTATGTGGCAGGCCCGATAGCTACCTCCTCTTCACTTGATGAAATTGTACGGGCCACTAAAACCATCAGCACTACCGGTTATGGTGCGGCCGGGACCTATTTTATCATGGATAATTTACAGGCCAAGATATCTTATGAGAAGGTGTACCGCCTGCCTACCAATAATGAAATGTTTGGCGATGAAGACCTGGAAACCGGAGATATAGCGATCAAGCCCGAGAACAGCCATAATATCAACTTCAATGTGAGTCTTGATGAGTCATTTGATAAACATGCCATTTACCTGGAGGGGGGATTGATTTACCGTGATATAAAGGATTATATCCAGCGTAATATCACGGGACTGGGCGGTGGACTCTATGGTGCTGCCTATGTCAACCACGGTAAAGTGCTTACGAAAGGGTATACCCTTACTGCGCGCTACAATTTTTCAAATCTGTTGAGCGTGGGAGGAAACTTCACCGAAATCAATACACGCGATAATGTAGCGACAACCATTACCGGCTCACCCAGTAATACTTATAAAGCCCGTATGCCCAATGTCCCTTATCTTTTTGCTAATGCGGATATTACTTTTTACCGTCACGACCTGGGTGCGAAAGGGAATGTGCTGACGGTTTCTTACGATAATTTCTATGTAAAGAGTTTTCCCCTCTATTCGGAGGCACTGGGCAGTAGCGAGAGTAAATCAGTTGTACCTACTCAGTTCTCCCATAATGTGAGTGTCTCCTACTCTCTGAAAGAGGGGCGTTACAATATCTCATTCGAGTGTCAGAATCTTACTGATGAAAAGTTGTATGATAACTTTAGCTTGCAAAAGGCGGGCAGGGCATTCTACGGTAAACTGAGGGTTTCTCTGTAAAATAAAATTGTAATGGATCGATTGGATCGGTTCCTATGTATACAAACTTCAAATTACTTAAATAATTAAATATTATCAATTAAAACTAAAATAATATGAAACGAGCATCTGAACTATTTGCACAAAAGAACATGATTATTGCGAGTTCCATACACCGTAATAAAAAGAATATAATAAATCGTATGAAACGTTCTAAATTGTATTTGATTCCAGCATTATTGATGGCTGGATTGTTATTCTCTTCCTGCGATAACGATATTCCGGAACCAGATGATGGAAACGGGGATGAAGTTTCAGAGAGTTATGTTATTGCCGCGTTGGATGGAACTACTACTGTTGCCAATTACCTATTAACTTCCGGTGGGCTGGATAACGGCACAATTACAGCCAAGGATAATAATAATGCACATGAGACAGATCCCGGGACTTACTGGGTATATTACCAGGATAAATATTTATTCCGTTTAGTATATAACCAAGGAAATGCGGGTATCAGTTCTTCCTATATTCTGGACGGTCAGGGAAAGGTGAAAGAGCGTAACAACACGTATGAAATAAAGCGGTTTACCTCTTACGGAACTTATAAAGACTATATCATCACTTCTTCGACAAACGATTTAGGTACAGATCTTGCCGATGAAAACGGTTATCTGCCAAAAGGGTTCCAGTTCTCTTATCTCGATGTGGAGAAAGAAACCTATAACTCTAATCAACAAGTAATGCTGGCTGAGAACTACTTGGGTAACGGTGAATTTATTACCCTGGCAGGCCTTCTTGAATCCGGTAATAAAATCTATTCGGCACCGATCCCTATGGGATTGAGCCAATACGGAGTGAAAGCCGAAGGTGGAAAATACGTGAAATATCCCGAACTGGTGAAAACGGAAGATGGCGGATCTGCCAGTAGTGCATACAAAAAAGGAGAACTGCAATGGACGCAATATCCCAATGAAGCATGGATCGCCATTTATGACAACGAGAAAATGGAAAATCCGAAATTGATCAAGACCGATAAGATCAGTTATGCTACCGGGCGCCATCGGTCTCAGTATTATCAGATGGTATGGGCGGCCGATAACGGAGATGTGTATGTCTTCTCACCCAGTTTTGCCAAGACGATGAAGGACAATGTACAGAAGACTACTTTGCCTGCAGGTGTGGTCCGTATTAAAGCGGGAGCCGAAGAGTTTGACAGTGACTACTATTATAATCTAGAAGCGCAAACCAATGGTAACTCTTTTCTGCGTACCTGGCATATCGGCGACGATTATTTCCTGTTGCTGATGTATGATGAGCCGTTCCACGATAACTTTGATGCTACTAATACGCCTGCATCACGTTTGGCTATCTTTAAAGGTGAAACCGGAAAGCTCACTTATGTAACCGGCTTGCCCGATCCCGATAAGATCAAGGGATTTGCCAATACTCCCTACGTGGAAAATGGAACGACCTATATTGCAGTTACTACTACCGACGGCGTTTCTCCAGCAGTGTACAGCATCAATCCGCAAACAGCGACAGCAACCAAAGGACTTACGGTACAAGCCACTGAAATTGCTGCTATCGGTAAACTGAAAGTGTCAGGTAACTGATACCGGCATACATATTTTTATTATTCCTCCCGCTTTTGTGATTTGAACGAATGGCGGGGGGAATAGTTATATTCAGAGAATCTGTATGATATGAAGACCATTCTTCTCTTATTACTTCTTTTTACTATTTATCCTGTTCAGGGACAACCGAGCCAGGTGATAACCCCTATTGAAGAATCTGCAAAACAGTTATTTGATTTGGAACAACATGACTTGATTTACAACGAGAGAGAATATCGTCTCTATATAGCACAACCGTCTGGTAGCGGACAGACTTCCCATCCGGTACTTTATATGCTGGATGGGAACGGCCAGTTTCCCATGCTGATAAATGCCGTAGACGAAATTTCGGAAAATACCCCGCTTATTGTGGGTATTGGCTATCCTTCGTTACAGGCATACCCTAAAGAGCGCACCCGGGATTATACCGTGCCTGTTGAAGGGAACGACGAAGGCGGCGGCGCCGAAGACTTTTACCGGTTTATTGTTGATAAAGTAAAGCCTTTTATTGAAGCGAATTATGCTATGGATACCACACGCCAGACATTGTGCGGACATTCTCATGGAGGGCTTTTTACACTTTATGTGATGTTTAATCACACCCGGAGTTTTCAACATTATCTGGCTGCCAGTCCGTCTATCTGGTGGGGAGAGGGGGCAATAGTGCCGGAACACAGACCACTCTTTTCTCATATTCCTCATTCAGTGACTATTACACTGGGAGAGTATGAGGAGAATCCCGGTTTGGATCCGTCCAGAAAGAATTTAGCACCGGAGATATTGAGAAAAAAAGAGCAGCGAAAGGGTGGTATCTCTTCCCGGGAGCTGGCTGTGATCATTGCAGAAGAAGTTCCGGACTGCCGTTTTATTCTGTTCGAAGGTAAAAATCATGGCAGTTCAATCCCGGAATTCCTTAAAGAGGCGGTGCGTGTTGCAGGAGAATAATTTCAAATTTAAGATTCAAAATTTAAGATTTCACTACGTTGATTATTAATTCAGAATTTTGCAATTCATTGGTAATTAGTAATTATTAATTAGTAATTAATTTACAAACAATATATTATCCGGTATATGCAGTCCTTTTTCAACATGAGAGCATTGGACAAATTGGCTGATACAAGCCAGGGATAATGCCGATGGCTTTATTTCAACGGTCATATCTGCTGGTTTGTTCGGATTCTTTTTTTTGCTACGCATAACTCTGCCTTCTAATTTATTTGGTAAGATTAGAACGCTTGCAAAGACCCTTTATTGCAACAGGTTGAAAAAAAACGCAAAAAACACTTTTCATCAAACCATTTTACATATCTTTGCTGTGATTTAATTATAAAAAAGAATGAAAATGAGAAAACTAGTTTATCTTTTTATTGCTGTTGGCGCACTTTTGTCGTGTCAGAATAACAATAAATATACAATCAAGGGTACTGTAGCCGGTGACGCTTATGAAGGAACCAACGTTTATTTGCAGCAAATGACGGAGAATGCAATGGTGGCAACTGATACGGCTATTATTCAAAATGGGGCTTTCTCTTTCTCGGGAATGGCCGATACCACGGGGCTTCGTTTTATCGCACTGGATGAGACTGTAAATCCGCAACAGGAAAGCAGAATACCGGTATTGGTAGAACCGGGCAAACTGGAAGTGACTTTCGATACCGTAGTTACTGTAAAAGGTACAAAAATAAATGATGCTTATACCAATTTCAGGTTGCAACAAAGAGAACTGGTACAAAATATCAGAGGTATTATAGGACAATTCAACAGCGAAAATGCAGCAGGTACAATGACTGAAGAGCGGGATGCCGAATTGCAACAATCTTACGAAGAAATCAGTAAGCAATTGACCGATCTCAATTTCAATTTTATCAAGGATAATATTGATAATAAACTGGGAGAATTTGTTTTTCAAAATTCTTCTTCCATGTTTGAGGCAGAACAGCAAAAAGAGATCCTTGATCTTGCCAGCGAAGAATTCAAATCCACAGAGAGGATTCAACGTGTAATAAAGAGACTTGAAAATCTTGAGAATGTGGCTGTAGGTAAGAAGTTTGTTGATTTTACTTTGAAGGATACTGAAGGAAATGACATCTCTCTCTCCGATTATGCCGGTAAAGGGAATTATGTCTTGGTCGATTTTTGGGCTGCCTGGTGCGGACCTTGTCGTCAGGAGATGCCTAATGTTGTTGCGGCATATGACAAATATAAAGCAAAAGGATTTGAAGTGGTCGGCGTATCACTTGATCAGGAACATGAACGTTGGGTGCAGGGAATCAAAGATTTGAATATGACCTGGCCGCAAATGTCCGACCTGCAGTACTGGGACAGCCCGATAGTGGATCTGTACGCTATACAGGGAATACCCCATACTGTACTTCTTGATAAAGAAGGCAAGATTATTGAAAAGAATCTGAGGGGGGAAGCCCTGGATGCTAAATTGGCTGAGTTGATGCCTTGATAGAGCGGGTATAAACCCTATATGCCGCTTCACTGGAAGCCGGCAGAGAAGAGAGTCTGTCTCAATAATAAGTTTGAGGCAGGCTTTTTTTATATTTATAATTTAAGTTTAACCCAAGGTCTGATGTATGTGCAGTTATCGTGAAACAAATGTATTCTTTTTATTGTTCTAATGGAAATTCTAATATGCTATAAATATCAATGGTTTCACTAAAGTTAGATATTTGAATTTTGTTTTACTATTTCAGGTTTTATTGCACTATTCGCTTATCGAAATAGTTGCTTAAATAGTTCTATACACAGAAATGTAAAAGTATAATAATCATATGAAACAACTCAAAGTACGTCAATTAGCCCCACAAAAAATCCGTATAAAAGAGGAAACCCGACATTTTTATAATGGGATTTTTATTGATTTGGGAGAGTTGGTCATTTTTTCTATAAACGTAATAAAACAATTTTTTCGTCCGCCTTTTGAGCATAAGGAATTGATAAAACAAGGGTTTCTACTGGGGAATAAATCTTTCGCCCTGGTGAGTGTGACCGGTTTTATAATGGGATTAGTATTAACTATGCAGATGAATCCGGTTTTAGCGGATTTTGGCGCTCAGACTTTATTGCCGAGTGCTATTTCTGTAGCAATGGTGCGTGAATTGGGCCCGGTAATAACAGGACTTATCTGTGCAGGGAAGATGAGTTCCGGTATTGGTGCTGAGATTGCAGCCATGAGAGTAACCGAACAAATAGATGCCATGGAAGTTTCGGGAACGAATCCTTTGGGCTATGTGGTGGCTACCCGTGTGCTGGCAACAACCATCACCGTTCCCCTTCTCGTTATTTTTGCCGACGCATTCAGTTTTTTAGGAGCATTCCTTGCTGTAAATGTTTTCGAAGATACTTCCTCTACCTTGTTTATTGACAGAGCTTTTGCCATGCTGGGTTTCCGGGATCTGATCCCGGCTACTATAAAAACAGTCTTTTTTGGTTTCTTTATCGGACTGATAGGTTGCTATAGAGGTTATAACGCAGGAATAGGAACGGAGTCGGTAGGAAGTGCCGCCAATTCAGCGGTAGTAGTGGCTTCTCTTACTATTTTCGTGATAGATTTGATTTTTGTTTTAATCACCAATATTCTCTGATTTTGTATGGGAAGGGAAGAAGTAATTGTAGTAAAGGAGCTATATAAATCTTTCGGGGACAAGCATATTCTTCGGGGGATTGATCTTGTGCTGCATAAAGGTGAGAATTTGGGTATTGTAGGCAAATCGGGCACGGGAAAATCGGTACTTACAAAATGTATAGTGAGATTAATAGAGCCTGATGCGGGTGAAATCAATGTACTTGGAACTGATGTCCTGGCTTGTAATAATATTGAACTGAACGAGATAAGGAAAAAAGTGGGTTATCTTTTTCAGGGAGGTGCGCTGTATGATTCAATGAGTGTAAGGGAAAATCTGCTCTTCCCGATAAGAAGAACCCGGTTTATAGATAAAAAACAAGATAGTGAAGAATTGGTGGAAAGATCTTTGAGGAGTGTAGGCTTGTTGGATGCCATAGACAAGATGCCGGCAGAATTATCGGGTGGAATGAAGAAAAGGATAGCTTTGGCAAGGACCCTGATATTAAGGCCTGAGATTATTCTGTATGATGAGCCGACCACCGGTTTAGATGCTGTGACATCAGGAGAGATCAGTGAACTTATCCTCAAAATAAAGGAAGAATATAATACTGCCTCTATTATTATTACCCACGATATGAAATGCGCCAAAATAGCTACCGATACAATCAGAATCATGAAAGAGGGTGTTTTTGTTGTGGAAGGTACGTACGATGAGCTAAGCAGGAGTGCGGATAAAGAAATACGTGATTATTTTATATAGTAATAAAACAGATAACAGACAGTTATGAAGAATACAAAAAAAGCTTTACGCTTAGGTATTTTTGTCGCTGCGGCATTAATTTTATTTGTTGTAGCAGTATATTTAATAGGGAGTAAGGGAAACTTGTTCAGTCCTACCAAGGATGTATTTTCATCATTTAAAGATATACGGGGCCTCGTGGTGGGAAACAATGTCAGGTTTGCAGGCATCAATGTGGGTACGGTGAAAAATATTCGCATTATATCCGATACCTCTGTTGTGGTAACAATGTCAATACGTGAAGATTATTCAAAGTATATTTATAAGAACTCCAAAGTACAGATCGGACAGGAAGGTTTGATGGGAGGAAAGATCGTGCTGATCTCTTCCGGAACCCCCGAAACGGGCGTAATTGAAGATAATGACTACCTGGTCGTGGCTGAAGGATTGGATATACAGGGGATGATTGCCCAGGCCCAGACGATGCTTAGAGAGGCTACCCAAACAGTATCGAATCTTAATTCGGTCACTGATAAAATTAATGAAGGGGACGGAGATATAGCCCGTTTACTGAATGGGAATGATTTAACTACGCAGTTGGGCATTGCTACCCGTAAATTGAATAACTCGATGTCTGATGTAAATGAAATAACGAGGAAGGTAAGCAATGGACAGGGAGATTTAGGTAAGTTAATTAGCGACGATGCCATTACAGACCAGTTGTCGGGAATCATGGAGAGCCTACATGTCACTTCCGTAAAAGCCAATGTAGTTGTTGAAGAGTTACAGCAGACAGTGCATGCTATAAATTATGGAGAAGGTGTTTTACCCCGCTTACTTCACGACAAAGAATTAGGATTGAGTGTGGATACGGCCTTGACAAGAGTGGATCAGGGTGTTTTTGAGGTTACCAGGGCAGCCGAGACCATAGCAGACAGTTGGATTTTCAGGTTGTTTTCAAAAAAGAAAAAAGATACCAACAATCAGTCCCAACCTGTAACCACAAAAAGACAGCCCAAAGAGTTTGAAGTTCAGCCGGGAGATACCATAATAGTCCCGGTGAATGAATCGGCTGATCCCGAAATAAAAAGAAGTAAAAATTGAATCGGTGGACACTTTTATATAAAGTGATTGCCTTAAGGTTAAATCTGAGAGAGCTTTTGGGCTTTAATTTAAACGCTATGAAGGTTTATTTCATGTTAAATTCTTTCAAAGTTGGATAAATTCATCTGGCGCATGCCCTTAAACTGTTTTCAATACAAAATTTATATCTACTTTTGCAAAAAGCAATTGGTATGGCATTACACAGAAAGCAGTTATTTTTTCTTTTTTGGATCCTGATGCCGGCTTTGTTTGTTACAGTACAGCCGCTACCTGCTCAAAACAGGAAATTTACTGTTGTGATTGATCCCGGTCATGGGGGTAAGGATCCCGGCGCTGTAGGGTCGAGTTCCAAAGAGAAGGATATTGTACTGTCGGTAGGTCTGAAGCTGGGGAAGCTCATCGAGAATAATCATCCCGATGTAAATGTCATATACACACGAAAAGACGACCGGTTTGTGGAGTTGAATCGGAGAGCCGCGATTGCCAATAAGGCACATGCCGACCTGTTTATATCGCTTCACTGTAATGCTCTCGACCGCAGGAGAACATCTCCACAGGGAGTGGAGACTTTCGTGTTGGGGTTGCATAGGAGCAAAGACAATCTGGATGTTGCAAAGGCGGAGAACTCGGTGATTATGTACGAGGAGGACTATTCAGTCAAGTACGAGGGGTTTAATCCTAATGAGCCGGAGTCTTATATTATTTTTGAATTTATGGCCAACGAGTTTCTCGACCGGAGTGTTTATTTTGCTACTATGGTACAGAACCAGTTGGTTACCAATTCGAAGAGGATCAACAGAAATGTCCGTCAGGCCGGATTTCTCGTTTTGAGAGAGGTGGCTATGCCAAGTGTACTCGTGGAGTTGGGATATATCAGTAACAGGGAGGAAGAGAAATACCTGAAGAGCGGGAGCGGTCAGAGTTCGCTCGCTGCAAGTATTTATAATGGCTTCAAAGAGTATAAGCGGGAGTATGATAAGAAGAGTTATGTGTTTACTAACGGCGGAGCACAACATCCGCAGTCCCAGGGGAGCCGGCTGTCACCTGAAGCGGTGAGTGGAAAAGAATACAGGGTTCAGTTTCTTACTTCATCCCGGAAGTATGAGAACGGTGCTTCGGTGTTCAAAGGGTTAACCCCTGTCGACTATTATACCGATGGTAAGACTTATAAATATACATATGGACGCACAACCAATCCTGAAGAAAGCCGGAAATTATTGAGTAAGGTGCGGAGGCATTTCAAAGATGCTTTTATTATCGAGTTCGAAAACGGAGAACGCGTGAAATAAACATATTTTCAATATATGAGGACCAAATTAAGTAGGAATGCTCTTATCGGACTGGCTTTTATTGCCAGCCTTGTCATGATTTATTTCGGGATTAATTTTCTGAAAGGGATGAATGTTCTCAAAAAACAGAATCAGTATTATGCCCTGTTTGATGACGTATCGAAGTTATTGATTTCATCACCTATCTATGTGAAAGGTTATCAGATAGGGCTGATCAATAAGATAGAGATGGTGAGCGATGATCCGATGCGTTTCTCCGTAGGGCTTAACCTGTCGGAAGATATACGGATCCCGAAAGGGAGCCACCTCGAGTATGGTCTCGATCTGTTCGGGGCCTCCACTGTGAATCTCATAATGGCAAAATCCGATGTCTATCTGGAAAAGGGAGATACCCTTACGGGTGGAAAAGAGGCCGGATTGATGGATGGTGTAGCGACTGTAATGCCCAAGGCTGATTCAATTCTGCTACGGGTAGATTCATTGATCTATTCTCTGCAAAAAATCGTGGCCAATCCCGGTTGGGAACAGTCGATTAAAGGGATTGGCAGTACGGTGGAGCAACTCAATAACTCAAGCGCGAGCCTGAACAGGATGATTGGCTCCCTGGAACGGGATCTCCCCGAGATCAGCAGGAATCTTACGTCCGTTTCTTCCGATTTGAAAGAGGTCAGCAAGGAACTGAGTGAGATGGATATGGCGAGCACGTTCGCATCTATCGACGAGACAGTGAATAATCTGAAACTACTGACAGCCAAAATCAATAGTGACGATAATTCTCTTGGGCTGCTGCTGAACGATACGAAACTACATGATAGCCTCAATGTGACAATTGATACGGCAACCAAATTGTTAGAAGATATTCGGCAGAATCCGGATCGTTATTTGACCATACGATTACGTCTTTTCTAGGGGACGGAAGTTTTGAATTGATACTCCTTTGAAAATTTAAATAGAATCATTCTAAATAATGCCTTGTCCGGGAATGGGGGTGAACTCTTTGGTTGATCGAAGTTAAGTAACAATATCGTAACTTTTTGGATAATTGTGAAGTAATTGCAGGGTTTTTATATCCTATTGTCAATCAGTCCTGTTTAATATCGGCCTGCTATCTAATTTATTGATATATAATATATTGATTCTATTTTGCTGATAAATAGCGTTTTTTTTGGGTGAGAAAAATCCTGACCTGAAGTTTATTTTTTTATCTCGGTTTTTTTTTGAAAATTTGTAATCCGTTTGCGAAAAAAAAAGATCATTTTTACCAATGAATAAAGATTGCCGACTTTTATGGAATAATTGTTTGAATGTCATCCGGGATAATATCCCCGAACCGGCGTTCAATACGTGGTTTTTACCCATTGTTCCGCTAAAGTATCAAGATCATGTGTTTACGGTCCAGGTTCCAAGTCAGTTTTTTTATGAGTATCTGGAAGATAAATACCTTGATCTTATTCAGCATACACTCTACCGGGAAATAGGAGAGGGGACTATCCTCAATTATCGTATACTGGTAGAGACAGAAAATAATACAGCCGTTGAACTCCGGGGGGAGACCAAGTCTTATGCGGGGGCGGCGGACAGGAATGCTGATGGCAAGGTGTCTGCGAAAGTGCCCAGCCCTTTTGACAGGGTAGAGACTTCGGAGTTCGATTCCCAGATCAATTCCAAATATACCTTTCTCAATTTTTTTGAAGGCGAAAGTAATCGCCTTGCTCGTACAGCTGCCGAAGCAGTTGCCTTGAACCCGGCAAAGACGGCGTTCAATCCGCTGTTTGTGCATGGTTATTCCGGTGTGGGAAAGACTCACCTCTGTCATGCCATCGGATCAAAGGTAAAGGAACTTTATCCCGATAAGAAGGTGCTTTATCTTTCCGCCCATCTGTTTAAGGTGCAATATACCGATGCGCGCCGGTTCAATACGATCAATGACTTCATCAACTTTTACCAGAGTATTGATGTGCTTTTGATCGATGATATTCAGGAACTTGCGGGATTGGAGAAAACGCAGAATACTTTTTTCCACATTTTTAACCACCTGCATCAGAATAACAAGCAGTTGATTATGACTTCCGATTGTCCGCCTATGGATATGCAGGGGGTGGAAGAGCGGCTGCTTACCCGTTTCCGTTGGGGGCTTACTACCAAGCTGGAACGTCCCGATAAGGAACTCCGAAAGAAGATCCTTCAGAACAAGGTGCTTGCCGATGGACTCACTATCCCGGAAAACGTGATCGAATTTATTGCCGAGAACGTTACTGAAAATGTGCGTGACCTGGAAGGGATTGTGGTCTCCCTGATGGCACATTCCATCATCAACAATCGTGAGATCGACTTGGTGTTGGCACGGCGGGTGGTAGAACAAAGTATTAAATTCGAAAAGAAGCGCATTACTGTGCAGAAGATCCAGGATATAGTGTCTGACTTCTATCATGTAAAAAAAGAACTTATCCAGTCCGCATCCCGTAAGCGTGAAATAGTGCAGGCACGCCAGGTGACTATGTATTTTATCAAGAAACATACAGAATTGTCACTTTCACAGATCGGAGCCCAGGTTGGTAACCGCAATCATGCAACCGTACTTCATGCCTGCAATACAGTAAAGGATTTCTATGAAGTAGACAAAGGATTCCGATCCGATATCGATGAAATCGAAAACTTGCTTAATTCATAAAAGAGGAGTTATTCTTATTCTTTTTATCCTCTTTCTCGGATATTATGCATCGTCCGGAATTGCCGGAACGGTAAAGGTTGCTGTAATAACTGATATTCATTTTCTTGATAAAGACCTTGTTGCAGAGGGGGAAGCACTCTCTGCATATGAGAGGTCGACCGGTAGAAATATTGCCGATTTACATGCTGTGCTGGATACAGTATTGGTCGATTTACTAAAAGAGTCACCCGATCTGTTATTGGTGACGGGTGACATTACCAATCACGGTGAGAGGCAAAGCCATCTTGGTTTTATAGAAAAACTCCGGTTGTTACAAAACCAGGGAACCCGTATTCTTGTAATTCCCGGTAATCATGATATCAATATCCCCGACACAAAAGCCTATCGGGGTAACAAGGCTACCCCCACCGAAACTATTTCAAAAGAGGAATTCATAGAGCTATATGCACCCTTCGGTTATTCGGATGCATTGAAAAGGGATGAGGCCTCACTAAGTTATCTCGCCGGGATAAACGATTCTCTTTGGTTTCTCTGTTTTGACACCAACCGCTATGAAGAGCATACGACAAAATCTATTACCGGTGGTCGTCTCCTTCCTGAAACAATAGATTGGGCGATTGATATCCTCGACGAGGCAAAAGATAAAGGAATTATAGTGTTGGGAATGATGCATCATGGCCTGGTGGAACATATGCCCTATCAGGCAGCTTTCTTTTCCCAGTACCTGATCGATGAATGGGAAAAGAATGCCGGTCTTCTTGCCGATGCCGGACTGAAAGTAGTTTTTACAGGACATTTTCACGCCAATGATATCACTATGCATACCTCTTCTGCCGGAAATGTTATCTATGATGTGGAAACTGCTTCGTTGGCACAATATCCTTTTGCCTACAGACTGATGGAGTTGACTGATACTGTTCTTTCCATCGATACCCGTTTTGTGACCTCTCTTCCCGGTAATCCTGACCTGGCAGCGATATATCGCGATAAACTGGAGGCTATAACCCGGCGGGTGGCTAAAAACAGGTTGGAAGAGTTGGGTATTCCTATGTATCAGGAGACTATCGAGGCGATTACAGATGTGATTGTGAAGTTGAGTCTGATGCATGTGAAGGGTGATGAAAAGTTGGATCCGGAGATAAAGGAAGTGATCCGTCTTTTTGCTGACCAGATGGGAAGCGAAGCCGATCCCGAATTGTTCATATTCGATTTTCCGCCGGAAGATAACCGGGTGGTGATACCTCTTCAATAAAGTGAAAAAGTGCCGGGTGGTTTGGTGCCTAAGTGGTGGTGGACAGTGATTGAAAATGGGATGAAACAGTTTGATCCATTAATGATTTGTATGCAACCGGGTCGTTTGGAGGCCGGGTGTGATGAAGCCGGGCGTGGTTGCCTGGCCGGACCCGTTTTTGCCGCTGCGGTGATCTTGCCTGATGATTTTCATTGTGACGGATTGAATGATTCCAAACAGCTTTCGGAAAAAGAACGAGATGAATTACGGAAGATCATCGAAGAAAATGCTTTGTGTCATGCCGTGGAAAGTTGTTCCCCGGAAGAAATTGATGAAATGAATATCCTGTGGGCTTCCGTAAAGGCGATGCATCGGGCATTGGCTCGTCTGCAGACACCCCCTGAATATATTTTGGTGGACGGCAACCGTTTTCGTCCCTTCGGTAATATACCCCATACCTGTGTGATCAAAGGGGATGCTAAATACCGCTCTATTGCAGCAGCTTCAATCCTTGCAAAAACATACCGTGATGAATATATGCAACAGCTCCATGAAAAATATCCTGCGTATGACTGGTGTCGTAATAAAGGATACCCCACCAAGGCGCATCGTGAAGCGATAAATCGATATGGAATTACACCCCATCACCGGAAGAGTTTCCGCCTTACTGAGCAGCAGTTGACATTGGATTTTTAAGTAAATCAGCGAAGCCAAATCCTGAAATTTGAAATTTTGAATTAACAATCTACGTAGTTAAAATCTATGTAATCAAATTGTAAAAGTCTTGGTTCCTGATTCTAAAAATCCCGTTTGTGGAACGCTACATGTAATGCCTTTGAAAATAAATTATAAAAAGTAGTTTAAACAAAAATTAAAAGTGGTTGTTGTAATAGAAATTGAGACCGAGTTGAATTGTCTCAGAAATTAAATAACATTTATGTAGAATCACTAAAACTTCAAGAAATGAAAAAATTTTTGTTTAGTACTTTATTGGTTTTTGCCTGTTCTGTAGGTGTGGCTACTGCTCAACTTCAAAAAGGTAGTACATTGGTAGGTGGTGGCATCGGAGATTTGAGTATGGGATTAGGTGATGAAAATGTTTTCAATATAACTTTGACCCCGCGTGTAGGATATTTTATCCAGGATAATGTTGCTATTGGAGGTAAGGTAGGCCTTACTTATACGGCACAACCCGGAGAAGATGCCTATGGGTATAATGTGAATGCTTTTGGCCGTTATTATTTCGGGCCGGACGAATTTGACACACTGCTGAAGCAGGGTCGTTGGTTTTTAGAAGCCGGAGCAGGAGTTGGTGGTGCCAGAGGTGTTGATCTCGGTTTTAATGTGAACTTTGGTCCCGGTTATGCCTATTTCCTGACTGAGAATGTAGCTGTAGAAGCGTTGTTGCTTTATAACGGGACGTTTGGAGATGGTAGTTCCAACGGATTATCTTTGAACGTAGGGTTTCAAATATATTTCCCAAAATCGCTATATAAAAATCTCAGATAGAATCTGCGGATCTTAAGGCAGAACCTTTGCGTTATGTCGTATCTGACCCCCAAAAGTTGAACAATGAACTTTTGGGGGTTTATTTTCCTTCTTTTTTGCCTCTTTTCCAGGCCGCTCAGCAATCAGCCTCAACTTTTTTCATGCTTAACTGGATCCGCTTGCGTTCCAAATCGACAGACAACACCTTTACTTTTACATGCTGGTGGAGGGAAACTACATCAGTAGGGCTGGAGACGAAACGGTCAGCCAGTTCAGAGATATGTACCAGCCCATTCTCCTTAATACCCACATCCACGAAGCAACCGAAATTAGTAATATTGGTGACGATGCCGGGTAATATCATTCCTTCTTTCAGGTCGTTAATGGCCCGGATATTGGGGTCAAACTCTAATACCTGAACCTTGGTACGCGGATCCCGCCCCGGTTTCTCCAATTCCTGTAATATGTCTGTAAGTGTCTCTTCACCTACTTTTTCTGTTTTGTATCGGTTGATATCGATGGTTCCGATCAGCGGTTTGTTGCGGATTAATTCTTTCACCGTACATTGCAGGTCTTCGGCCATCTGTTCCACGATCGCGTAGCTTTCGGGATGCACGGCAGAGTTATCTAACGGATTTTCCGCATCCGGAATACGAAGGAATCCCGCACATTGTTCAAACGCTTTTTCTCCCAGGCGCGCTACTTTTTTCAGCTCCTTGCGCGAACGGAAAGGACCGTTTTCCGTGCGCCAATTCACGATATTCTGTGCCAGTACCTCACCCAACCCCGATATATAGGTGAGAAGGTGTTTACTGGCCGTATTGAGGTTCACTCCCACGAGGTTTACACAATTTTCCACGGTCTGGTCGAGAGATCTTTTCAGCTTTGTTTGATCTACATCGTGCTGGTATTGGCCCACGCCAATCGATTTGGGATCGATCTTTACTAATTCTGCCAGCGGGTCACTCAGCCGCCGCCCGATAGAGACGGCACCCCTTACAGTCACATCATATTCGGGGAACTCTTCACGTGCTATCTTCGAGGCGGAATAGACCGATGCACCACTTTCACTTACTACGAATACTTTCACCTCTTTTTCGTACCGCAGGTTAGTGATAAAACGTTCCGTTTCGCGGCTGGCGGTACCGTTCCCTATGGCAATGGCATCGATCCGGTAGGTGGAAACCAGTTTTACTACTTTACTTGCCGATTTGGTAAACTCGTTCTGCGGAGGATGAGGATAGATGGTCTCGTTATGCAGCAGATTTCCTTGTTCATCCAAACAGACTAACTTACAGCCGGTACGATACCCGGGGTCAACGCCCAGGATACGTTTCTGCCCTAAGGGAGGAGACAGAAGTAACTGGCGCAGGTTTTCCGCGAAAACAGCGATGGCCGCTTCGTCGGCCTGTTCTTTGGAGAGGTTGCCAAACTCCGTCTCTATGGAAGGTTTCAACAGGCGTTTGTAACTGTCGGTCACCGCATCCTCCACCTGATCGGCTGCTTCAGTGTCATTTTTTGCATAGCGCGGTACAAGCCTGTCGAGGCATTTTTCATCATCGGGAGAAATGGATACACGCAGAAACCCTTCTGCTTCGCCACGGCGAAGCGCTAAGATTCGGTGTGACGGACAACGTGATAATGGTGCGGAAAAATCGAAATAATCCCTGTATTTCTCTCCTCCCTCTTCTTTTCCTTTCACCACTTTCGAGGTGATTATCGCATCACGGGCAAACATATTCCGTACCATTTGGCGTGCATGCGCATCTTCGTTCACCCATTCGGCAATGATATCACGCGCACCTTTCAAAGCAGCTTCCGTATCGGCTACCTTCTCATTGAGATATTGTGCCGCTTTCGCTTCGGGTGAACCGTGGTGTTGTGCCATCAACCATTTCGCAAGGGGTTCCAGTCCGTTTTTGCGGGCAATCTCAGCGCGGGTCTGACGTTTCGGTTTATAGGGCAGGTAGATATCTTCGAGTTCCGTGCTGTCCCAGCAATCAGTGATCTTTTTTTCGAGTTCGGGCGTCAGTTTTTCCTGCTCCGAAATCGACTTAAGTACATATTCCTTTCGTTTCTCGAGTTCTGTATACTTTTCATTCAGCTCTTTGATATTGGCGATCTTCACCTCATCCAAACCTCCTGTGACCTCCTTCCGATAGCGGCTGATAAAAGGGATGGTAGCCCCTTCTTCCAGCAGTTTGATACTGTTCTCTACATTTCTGATAGGAATATTCAGTGATTTGGAAATGAGTGTATGAATAACTGACATCTGTAATCGATTTATATGCGCTACAAAAATACAAGAAATTTCTCTATCTTTACCTTTCTAAACAATAACTGCATGGCGAAACTGAAATCTGTATATTTTTGCTCCAGTTGCGGATATGAATCTCCCAAGTGGATGGGGAAATGCCCTGCCTGCGGCGAATGGTCGACCTTTGTTGAAGAACTGGTACGTAAGGATACTGCTTCGAAACAGGAAGATACCCGTTCTTTCGGGGAGGTCAGGAGTGAACCGGTGACTTTGAGCGAGATCAAAGCCGAAGAACTGCCGAGGATCGATATGAACGACGGGGAGTTGAACCGTGTGCTGGGAGGAGGATTGGTGCCTGCCTCCGTTGTGCTGATCGGTGGAGAACCGGGTATCGGGAAATCTACACTGGTACTGCAAACTATTCTGAAATTGACAGGTATCAAATCGCTTTACGTATCGGGGGAAGAGAGTGCAGGGCAGTTGAAACTGCGTGCTGACCGACTCGGTATAAAAAATGATAACTGCTTGATTTTGTGTGAAACAAATCTCGATGAGATATTTAAGCATGTCAGGAAAATATCGCCCCGGCTATTGATCATCGATTCGGTACAGACCATATACAGTGAGGCGCTGGAATCATCTCCCGGTAGTATTTCACAGGTACGTGAGTGTGCTGCATTGTTACTTAAGTTTGCCAAACAATCGGGAACGCCGGTACTGTTGATCGGCCATATCACCAAGGAGGGAAGTATCGCCGGCCCCAAGATACTGGAACATATGGTGGATGCGGTGTTACAGTTTGAAGGCGACCAGCATTATATGTACCGTATCCTTCGCGGTGTCAAGAACCGTTTTGGAAGCACTGCGGAACTCGCTATTTACGAGATGAACCGGTCGGGATTACGCGAGGTGAGCAATCCGTCGGAGTTGCTTCTTACCCAGAACCATGATGGGCTGAGCGGTGTTGCCATTGCCGCGGCAGTGGAGGGTGTACGTCCTTTCCTGATAGAGACGCAGGCATTGGTGAGTACCGCGGCGTATGGTACGCCGCAACGCTCCGCTACCGGATTTGATATCCGGCGAATGAATATGCTGCTGGCGGTGTTGGAAAAACGGGCTGGATTTAAACTCGCGCAAAAAGATGTTTTCCTGAATATTGCCGGAGGTTTGCGTGTGAGTGATCCCGGTATGGATCTTGCGATTATCAGTGCTGTGCTTTCGTCGAGTCTTGATATGACGATTGAGAATGACACCTGCCTCTGTGGTGAAGTAGGGTTGTCGGGTGAGATCCGGCCTGTGCATCGTATAGAGCAGCGTATTCAAGAGGCTGAGAAATTGGGCTTTTCCCGTATTCTTGTACCATTCAACAACCTAAAAGGATTTAATAAGAAAATGAAAATTGATATTCAGCAGGTGAAGCGGGTGAGTGATGCTTTCAGGCTGCTGTTTTCGTAGTAGAAAAAGCCGGAAATCTTTTTATAAATCAAAAAAATATCCTACCTTTGCAGCCTGTTTTATGAACAATTGGTACCTTGGCCGAGTGGTTAGGCGCCGGTCTGCAAAACCGTCGACGGCGGTTCGAATCCGCCAGGTACCTCGAAATAAAACTCCCAAATTGTTTATTAATAACAATTTCGGAGTTTTTTTATTTTTAGAGGTACGGCGAGAAGTACAGAATTATTTCTTTAATGATAGTATCTCGCCCCTGACGATCAACAGGCTTTCCCTGCACAGTTCGGTGATTTTATGCCACTCCCCGTTTTTCAGTACTTCTGCCGGGAAAAGATTTGAACCCATCCCGACGCAGGTCACCCCGGCACGGAACCATGCCGACAGATTTTCTTGCGTCGGTTCCACGCCGCCCGTAACCATGATCCTCGACCATGGCATCGGGCCCTTGATGTTTTTCACAAATGAAGGACCGCCCACATTCCCGCCGGGGAATATTTTTACGATTTCTGCACCCAACTCCTGTGCCAATCCGACCTCGGAAGGCGTGGCACAGCCGGGTGAATATGCTATCAGCCTGCGGTTGCATATTTTGAATATGTCGGGATTCAGCAGGGGGCCTACAATGAAGTTGGCTCCCGACTGGATATAGAGCGCGGCGGTAGGGGCATCCACTATGGAACCGATACCCAATATCATTTCAGGACATTCCTTATCTGCCCATTTGACCAGATTGGTGAATACCTCATGGGCAAAATCTCCCCTGTTGGTGAATTCGAATACCCTGATACCTCCTTGGTAACACGCTTTCAACACCTTTTTCGCCACTTCGGCATCGGAATGGTAGAATACCGGTACTATACCTGTACCTGCCATTGTTTGATAGACTTGCAGTCTTGTAAATTTAGCCATTTGTTTAATTTATTTAAACCAAGAATCAAAATTAATGTGCTAATTTATTGATGTGCCAATCCCTATAGATCGGGACAAGTAGTGCTGATTGAATTATTAATCATCATATCAGTAAATCATCACATTAACAAATCATCTGACCACTCTTCCCGATCCGTCGCCCTTCATCAGTGTTTCCACTTCCGGTACACTGACCAGGTTGAAATCACCGTATATGGTGTGTTTCAGGCAGGAGGCGGCTACGGCGAAATCGAGCGCCTTCTGGTCGTCTCCGGTATATGTCAGCAAGCCGCAGATCAATCCCCCCATAAAGGAGTCGCCCCCACCCACTCTGTCCACGATATGTGTGATATCATATCTTCCGGATTGATAGAGTTTGTCGGAATAGAGGCATCCGCCCCATGTATTGTGGTTCGCGTTGATGGATCCGCGCAGGGTGATGATAACCTTTTTTGCACGCGGGAATTCCCGCATAAGTTGTTTACAGACCGATTCGAATTCTCCCGCATCTACTTCTCCCGCGGTATGTTCCACCTGAAAGCCTTCCGGTTTGATGCCGAATACTTTCTCCGCATCCTCTTCATTACCGAGAATGATGTCACAGCCTTTCACCAGTCCGGGCATGACCTCCGAGGCCTTTTTGCCGTATTTCCAGAGATTCTTCCGGTAGTTGAGGTCACATGAGACAGTCACTCCCAGTTCATTCGCCGTCCGGATGGCTTCAAGGCAGGCATCGGCAGCTCCCTGTGAGAGGGCGGGGGTGATCCCCGTCCAGTGGAACCATGAGGCATCTTTGAGTATCTCTTTCCAGTTGAACGTCCCCTTTCCTACTTCCGCGATGGAGGAATGGGCACGGTCGTATACCACTTTCGAGGGGCGGGCCACGGCACCGGTCTCGAGGAAATAGATCCCCACACGTTCACCGCCACGCAGGATATGCCCCGTACCGACATTCATTTTCCTGAGCTCGGCGACACACCACCCGGCGATATCGTTTTCGGGCAGGCGGGTGACAAATTCCACGGGAATGCCGTAATTGGCCAGTGAAACGGCTACGTTGGCTTCACCCCCGCCAAAGGTGGCGGTAAGGTGATCCGACTGGATAAATCTTTTATAATCAGGGGTGGCGAGACGCAACATGATCTCGCCGAAAGTTACCACTTTTTGCATTTTAGTTAGTCCGAATGATTAGGGGTTGATCTATTTTTTCTTTTTCTTCTTTCACAAACTGTGTCCATTCTTTAAAAAGTCACTTCACATTCCCGGGACAGGAAAGCGAAATTCGGTTTCTATCAGTGATTATGGGAAGTTCTTTTCTTTAACAGGGCTTAGTGAAGTATTTTCGGATAGAATCTCCTGAAGAAAGAGTTTGATTTCTTCATTCATCTGTGTGTTGTATTGATCGGGAAATCTTCCATGACCTCCTCCCGGTACGGTGGTAAACTTATGCTTCACCCGGTTCTGCTCCAAAACACCCGCCATTAATTCCGACTGGGAATAAGGAACCACCGGGTCAGCGTCTCCGTGTATTATATAGGTAGGGGCCGATTGTGAATTGACTAAATAGTAAGGCGAGATGGATTTGACAAACGCCACATCTCCGGCATAGTGTCCCAGCCAGGTAGCCAACGAAGGATAAAACATAAAGTCATCCAACTTAGCCGGTCCGAATTTATTTATGACTGCTATGATGTCGTACTCCTTATCCGGTAAACATTTGGGATTGAATTTATGATCGTGATCCAGATAAGCAGCAGCCATCGCCAGATGTGCCCCGGCTGATCCTCCTTGCAAGACAATCTTTTTCGGATCGATGTTCAAGCCCTCCGCGTTATTGACTAAATACATCATAGCACACCGTATGTCTTCGACAGCCGCCGGAGCAGTCGCCTGTGGTGTCATCCTGTATTCTACGTTGGCTATTGCAAATCCCATCGAAAAATAAACGGAATACCCTGTTTGTGATTCCTTTTCTCCATGGTTCCATCCTCCACCGTGTATATTAATTATAACCGGCACAGGCTTTTCCGGCTTTTCCGGAAAGTAAATATCCATCCGGTTTTGCGCCGGATCGTCGTCAAGGTAGGCAACGTCTATCAGCGAAGTGTAGCCGGAAGGAACCGATACCGTTTTGTAGGTGTAGAAGTTCAACGTAAAAACCGCATTCTGATTGCCGGTATTACCCGATTCTACAAAGGTTCCGGCGGGAACAGTCAGCGTATAGGCCGTATTTCCGGAAGGAGAAGCGACCAAGTCTACCGGAATCAGCACTGTATCGCCCTTAAAAGTACAGGCAGAGACAGGGATAGCCGTTCCATTCAGATCAATGCTCCCCGATCCTGCCACAAGCGTTTTATTGTACTTCAATGATATATTTTTCGTCAGGTTGTAATAGCAAATGCCGCCCTCTTCGATGGATGAAGTAAGCAAGGTCAGGTTGTTGACATCCTCCGGAGTTCGGGTAACAATACGATAGATATAGATGGTTCCTCCGGAAGTATTGGCGATACGCAACTTGACGGGAGATGTTTTCCCCAGATTCTTAACGGTATGCATCGTAACTCCGGCTTTTACTCCGGGGATGGTTTCTATCGTATTCCAACTACCTCTGCGGTATTCCTGTAAAGCAAACGTATTTCCGTCAGTACCCACATTGGCATAAATATCTATCTCTTCTATACTTTTCAAAGTCGGGAATTCAATACTGCCTCCATTGGATTGCCTGTCCATGGCAATACGTCTTCCGGTAATTAAAGCCGCCGCCGTCAGCTTAAAGCCATTGATCTCGGAGGAAGGGTAACTTCCGGATGCCGGGCGTTCAATGGCTTCTCCCCAACCGGTATCGTTCAAGTTAACCTGAATACGATCTGCCGTTTCGGGTTTAGGTTTAGAATTAGATGCAGGCTCTGGACTGCGATATTTCGCCAAGCTGATATCGTCAATAACCAAATAGGTACTCCCTGCCGTTACGGTCTGACTGAATATGCACCCCGTTAACAGCACAATAGAAAATAAAATTGTTCTCATCGCTGTATATTTATTCTTGTTTAGTGTATAACAACCAGTTTCTGTTTTTTACACTGGTTGTACAATAAGTATTAAATAATAAATCGTATTCTTTGTTCTCTTTAAAGAAAGTAGCCCTACGCAATATCCAGCAAAGTCTTTCCTGGTTTTCGCCCCACTCTCTGATCTGTTGGTAGGGAAATTCACTTTGGGGCTTACCCAAGTAAGGTTTGATAAATTCAATGGCCTGCGTAATACTTCTGCCGTCGTCGGAAGTTGCATTATACAAGTCAATACCGAAACATTGAGCCAAGGCGGCCATATCCATCATATGGCTGATATTGAATAAGGTATAGTGAAAAGCAAGGGTGCGTTCCAACTCCAAAGGCTGACTTCCATCAGGCTCTACCTGATTGAAAATTCGTTTCGTGGCAAACCCTTTGATCAAATTCAGGGAAACTTCTTTTTTGTTTGCAAACATAGCATAAGCAGCCACTTGTGCGTCATAAGCCGTTCCATGATTGTTTGCTGCACGATACTCTTCCTTTCCATTCTCGCTGTTAAGCAACCATTCGACAAAATCACCGAACCATTGTTTCAATGCTTTCAGATCCGTTTCTTTCATCGCCCTGGATTTGCTCAGGAGCTGGATGCAATCGACCATTTCGATCATGCCATATACATCAATGATACCGTAGCCTCGTCCTTTCCCATTGTTGTGTCCGGGTATCATTTGGGCATAATCCAGATTCGGATTCATCCGGGTCTCCTCATTCAGGAACCATAAGCGAAGATTCTCAACCGCTTTTTCCGCATATCGCTCTTCTTCCGTAAAATAATAGGCATATCCCAAAGTAACCACCGATTTGATCATCGCATCCATCTTGTAACGATCCAATTCATAGATCTCCGGATTGCGCTCCCCATCCCGGCGAATATAAGGTAAGCCATCCGGTTTGGTTGGATCAGGCCACCAGTAAGGCCCCATGCTGACATAATCGTGTTTGTCTCCGCTGACGGCAACGATCTTTTTTTCGGTTACCGGAGCAATAGCGGTTGTCAGCGCTTTGTCAGCGTCTTTGACGAGCAACTGCAAGGCTGCTTCTCCATTCCGTATACTTTGTATATTCGCTTTTGCATACGCTAATTGCCTGGAAGGAGCCGTTTCCTGCACAATGACCACTTCTCCTCCGGCGCCCTGATTATCTTCGCTAAGCGTCGTCCCTTTATTACAACCGCACAGACAAAGAATTGATAAAACAATACTCAACATAAACTTGTACATCGTGACTTTTTTATACTCATTTCTTCCTGATCACTCCTTTTACTTCCGGAGAATTTATAACGACAGAGCCGGTCTCGCTGATATTCAGAAGTCCTGTTTGCCGGATAGAGTACTGTCCTTTGCGGTTGTTGACATTATCGAAGGTGCATCCTTCGATAAGAAGAAAACCACCCAATGTAGATTCGTCATTTCCCCCACGGTAAAATTCCAATGCCCATTGTTCAATGTCCTTGAAAGTTGTATTTTTCAAGAGGATGTATTCGGCATTGTAGACACCTTTGTCTTCTTTTTCCGCATTCAGGGCAAATCCACGATAAGAATCGCTGACAGTAGAATTAATGACAACAATACTGTCCGCGAACGAAGCGGGATACGCTTTGAAAACCGAACCGCCGTCCGTATTCTTAAAACCGTGGATCAAGCAGTTGTCTATTTTCAGGCGATATGGTTCCGTCATATCGGATTTTCCCGTTATAAAAGCATACTTGGCCGGTAAATTACCCGTTGCATTTCCGTTAATCTCAACACCATGCAATTGTAAGTGTGAACCGCCACGCAATTCAAATACGGCAACAGCATTCCCTTCGTAAGCCGCCTGAATGACCGGACGCTTTGCGAGTCCCTGTGCCGCTTGGATAGTCAAAGGAAAATCAATCACCAGTTTTTTGGAACAAGTGTAGTCTCCTTCTGTCGTCAGCACAATCACATCGCCCGGTTTCGCTTTCCTGACCGCAGCAAACAACTGATCTCCCCCGGCAGCCACCTGATGCGTTTGGGAGGCGCCTGTTACGACCGGAGCATCAGACAAGGGAATATATTTCCAGGAAGCGGGTCCGCAGTTGGACTTCGATGGGCGTTGCAATTGCTCTTGACCGGTCATTTCAAAAGCACCGATTGTTTGCGGCACATCTCGTTGGCGACCTTCAATATCGGTTTTTACATACTCAATCTTCATGGATGTTGTTTTGGAAGTGAGAGGCAAAGGCAATCCACCCTGACCCTTCCGTAGTTTCAGTGTTTCCGGCAAAAAACCTTGACCGGACTCATTCCCTTTGCTTCCCGTAAGAATATTATCGACAAAACGGATGCCATCTGTTTTATCGAATGTTTTGATCAAGGCTGCTTCCTGAGGAGCGTACACGATATTGTTGGCAATCGTCACATCCCGGGGAACATCCGTTCTTTCCGCATCACTCCCTACGCAAAACTGCCAGGGCAACACGCAATCCACCCAGGTATTGAACATAATTTCCACATCCTTTACCTGGTGATAGCGATTAGGGACGGAATTAGGAACTCCGTTCATGATCACCAAAGGTGCCCGGAAATCCTTTCCTTTCAAACCATAGAAATAGTTGTTGTACACTTTGTGGCCGGCATTGATGACACGTACTCCTCCGGTAAACTCTTTTCCGTTGCCAATAAAGTAATTACCCGACACAAGGTTACGATTCCCGTGCCTTAACACCACGCTTCCTTCGCATTCCAGAAAGAGGTTGTCAATAATTTGGTTTTCGCAGGATTTGATGGAAATCACCTCGACTTCCCCGTTGCAACGTTCAAACAGATTACCTTCGATAATCGTCCCCGATACGTCTAAGGATACCTGACTGGTACCGACACGAATCGTTTCCCCTCCATTGGATCCTAATCGGGGACGGGGGCCGAAGTGATTACGGTAAATACGATGGTAATTTTGATGATGCCCTTCTCCGTTCGGCCAGATCACAAAAGTACATCCCTGGTTTTTCTTTCCGCCGAAATAACAATTCTCTACCACGTTATGTTGCCCCCAAAGGCTCACCCACGAATCCTGGTCAAGACGGTTCGGCTTGTTGAAATGATCAATCACGCAATTCTTAAGCACAGAGTGATAAGCCGCTTTACTCGTTCCTTTGCGGAACTCAATGACCGACTTTGTAGGCGTATAACCGTTGACAAAGACCAAGCCGTCCACCACCAAATAATTTCCGTACAGATTCAGACAAGAAAGGCCTTCGAATGTCGTTTGCCCGGGTTTCTCCACTGTCAGTGTAATGGGTTTCTGTTCCGTTCCCTCTCCATAAAATTCCAATTGGACATTTTTCCATACGCCCGGAGACAGCACAATGCTGTCCCCGGCCTGGAGAAATTTTACCCGGGCAGTATATTCTGTGATATTCGACACCTTATAGGTTGCCGATTGCAACAGACAAGGAAGAAACCATACAATTAACGCTATTCTTTTCATATGACTAAAATTATTTATTTTCAATGGTGTCATATGGAACTCGCTTTTAATCATGTTCTTGAGTGAGAACAATTCCCATGCTCGTTTCATTGGTTATTTTTGATAATAACAGTTGAACGTCCAGTCCGAATTGTTGATCGTGCTTTCAATGTTTACATTCACAACTTCTATGAATCCGATCTTATCGATATTAGCATCCGAATAGTCGGCAGTTCCTTTAATAGCTGGGGGCGTATTGGCAGCTACGGTATATTTTACAAACAAAATAACATCTCCCGGATTAAACGCCGTTTGGTATTTCAAGGTATTGGAAAAACCGCTCGTATAGTTCAATCCGTCCTCTTTAATAATATCCAGGGAGATTTTTTCCAAGGTTTTTGCCTTTACCAAATCGATGTACTTCTTATCTTCCGCAAGGTTTGCATTCAGAGTCCTGAGCCGTATCATGGTCGGCATCACTTCTGTCGGCAGGTTGACAGCAGAACCGGTAGTCGCCCTACACCTAAAGTTCCTTGTTTGGTTTTCACTGTTATTCGGATTGTTTATCTGAAATTCCCCGCCGCTGATCGAGGCATAGAAAGTAATGTTATGCTTGACACTTTCATAATCGCAGGGGGTCAGTACTTCTCCCGTCTGCGCGCTAAAAAAACTGTTGCCGTCAACAATGCCTTGGCATTGTGTCGTTTTATTCTCCCAATAATAAATGGTAGAGACATCAGGTAGGGTAACCTCGAATGCATCGGTCACTACTAATTCTTTAGTTCCATAATACTTTAATATAAGAGAAACCGTTGTGGCGGCAGCGAATCCGGACGGAATGGTCAGATTCATCGAAGCGCTTGTTTGCTGTGAAATACTTCCCTTCTCTTCTCCGAACCAAACTTCTTCAATCAGATTCAGGTTTTCCCCGGTGATGGTAAAGGAGCTGCCTGCCTCTCCGGCCAGCGGGAATGTATTCACGGAAGGAAGCGGTGTATTCAGATTAAAATCACTACTTCCGGTTCCGATATTCCGGTAAGATGTTCCATCGAAATACGTTAGAGAAATCTCTACCGGACTGTTCTCAAAGTAAGGCACTTCTACCACCAATTCTTTTTCTCTTACTCCCTTAATCACCCCTGCAGCCGTACCAAAATAAACATTCGAGCAAACATCCATATTGGTTCCCGACAACACAATCTCATCCTTCGGTTGTGCAGTGAGCGGATAATCTGTCAATGACGGAACGGGATATTCCATCTCGAAAGTAAATGACGTCTTCGTTTCCCCGTATGTATTCTTCACAACTATCTCCCCCGAACGGCAGGTATTCGTAATCGTCACAATCACCTCTTTGGAATTAACCAAATAAGTCAGGTGAGCTAACCCACCGCCTATCCAAACCGAATCGACCCATTGCAGGTGCTCTCCGGAAAGAGTTACTTCGGTACCTACTTTCCCTTTCAGGGGATAGACATCTGATATTTCAGGGAGACTTTCATTCCTTTCTGGATACACTAATTTATCATTGCATGCTGCCGACAAGATTAAGACCAGGCAGCCTGCTATTGCTCCGATGTTTCTTCTATTTCTCATGATCATTCTATTTTATCAGCTATTAATAGCCCGGATTTTGTGTAATCGATTCATTCACGGAAATCACGCTCAAAGGGATAGGCAAAATCAACTGCCAGCTTTCCAAAGTACGGTTAGACATATAGCTTCCGGCATTTCCGGTGTCGGTATAACAACCGCTAAGATTTCCGTTCGCCGCGTTGACCGTCTGTTCTGTTTCATAATGTGCTTCCATCACCGGGATAAACCGATTCGTCCTCACCAAGTCAAAAAAACGATGATTTTCGAAAGCAAACTCCAGACGGCGTTCTTTCTCCATCGCCAGGCGATATTGGTTCCGGTCTTTGATATCCTCTCCCGTCAGAGCGGCCAAACCGGCTCTTTCACGGGTTGCGTTCAACAGATTCAAGGCTGTTGTGGTAGGTCCTGAAAGTTCATTCTCAACTTCTCCCAACATCAGCAGCACATCCGCAAACCGGAGAATCGGCCAGTCATTCTCCGCGTCATACTTTGTAGATACTTGCGATAAAAATTTCTTCACATACGCGGTGTAGACAGTTCTTTCACCTTCCGGTTTGTCCCCGTTTTCCCATGTTTCCGACAAAGTAACGTTTTTGCGTCTATCTGCCAAGTCATAAGATTGCGTTAAATCGTAGGTAGGACAGTTGAACCCGTCTCCACTGGAATTGATGATAAACGCGAAACTGTTGGCAGGAGCAAAATTATTGGCAAAGGGAGAGCCTAATCCCAAACCTCCGGCTTTGTAACGCACCGTAAACAGTATTTCATCGTTCATTTCATTGGCTGTCGAAAAAACATCGGCATAGGAAGTGGTAAGTAACTTGTATCCACTATTTTCTTTTACATCCTGCAACAGGGCTTTAGCCTCCGTCCAACGCTCTAATGTCATGTATATTTTTGCCAACAAGGTTTTGGCAGCCCAAACATCAACTCTTCCCTTATCGGTATCCGAATGTTTATCCGGCAGGCGATTGTTTATCGCCGCTTTCAGGTCTTCTTCTATCTGGCTGTAGACTGTTTTTACATTGCTTCTTTCCATTGTTTTCATTTCATCGATTTCTGCCGACCGGGTCAACAAGAAGACAGGACCGTATAAACGAACCAAATTGAAATAATGGTAGGAGCGAATAAACAAGGCTTCTCCTTCGTATTGTCGTTTCAAACTTTCGTCTTCCACGACATCCAGATGTTTCAACACTACATTGCAGTTCGCTATATTGTGGTAAACGCTTTCCCAGTATTCTTCGTTCTGAGCGTGATTAGTGGAGATACGGTTTTTATCCAGGTCATAAATATTTTTACTGGTTTGGTTGGTTGAATTTCCAACATAATGGCGGCTGTTGTCCGAACGAAGTTCCGTCAGGAACCACTCGTTGTTCATGCACTTTTGCAGACCTCCATAGCATGCAATAACAGCTTGGTTGATATCGTCCTTGTTTTTATAAAAACTTCCCTCCCCAATGTATTCCGTAGGGTCCACCGTCAAAAAATCATTGCAAGCCATCAATATAAAAAGGCTCAACCATACGGCCAAATGTATTATTTTTGTTGTCATTTTTGTTGTGATTATAAAAGTAAAAAAATCAAAATGAGATATCGATGCCCACACTGAATGTTCTTTGCAAAGGAAATGCTCCGCGTTGGTAACCGGAAACCAGAGGATTGCTATAATTTCCACTGGTCACACGAGCTTCCGGGTTAATTCCCCGATAATCCCCTGTCCACCAATAACCAAGATTTTGTACGGAGGCATAAGTCCTTAGTTTCCTCAAGGACAATTTCTTGCAGACTTTTTTCGAGAATGTATACCCTAAAGTAATGTCGCGCAAAGCAATATACGAAGCATCCTCGATAAAATAGTCGGTCAGCATTTGGTCTATGCCTACTTTACGATACGGAGTTTTTCCGTCTCCCGGATACTCGGCGCTGATCCAACGATCGGACACGTAGTTCTTGTTCCAACGCATGGTTTCATTGTAGAATCCGTCTCCATTCAGCACACTGATTCCTTGAACTCCTTGAAACAGGAATGAGAGATCGAAATTCCTGTATTTAAGGTTATTGACTATTCCCCAAGTGAAATCCGGAAACGGATCGCCTAACGCCACCATATCCTGATCGTTAATGACATTGTCGTTGTTCGTATTGGCTACTCTCAACCCACCTTCCACATCGTTAATGTGGTGAGGATTATTTTGAATTTCTTCCGCACTTGCCCACACTCCTATTGTCTTGTATCCGTAAAACTGAACAGCAGGTTTTCCCACTTGTGCCAGATATTGTTCATTCCTTTCCCCTTTTGTAATAATAGACTCTTGCCCTGCCAGATCGATGATCCGGTTTTCATTCGTAGAAATGTTGAAAGAAGTTACCCAGTCGAATTCCTTATTTTTAATGTTTTGGGTGGTTAATTCCACTTCCAGGCCTCTATTGCGCACTTTTCCGTTATTTGTCCATCCTTCAGTATATCCGGAAGCCGAATTGACCGGTTCCAGGAACAAGAGTTTTTTGGTAATCGCGTAATAGTAATCCATCGATAGCATGATCCTATTATTTAAGATGCTGATATCCAATCCTGTATTATACTCATTGGTTTGCTCCCAGGTGATGCCTTCATTCCCCAAGGTGGAAGAACCGATTCCCATACCTGAGGTGACAGAGCCATTCCCCGGTCCTGTGATGTAATTACTTTGTTTCACCAAATTGATATTGGCATAATCATCCAGGTTATTGTTCCCGGTTACCCCATAACTCAGTCGCAATTTCAATTGATCCAGCCAAGGAGCTTTGTCTTTCAACCACTCCTCTTCCGAGACTCTCCATCCTGTGGATACAGACGGAAACCAGGCCCAAAACTCATTCTTCCCGAATTTGGAATAACCATCGTCACGAAGGCTGGCGGATAAGAGATAGCGATCCTCATAAGCATAATTCACTCTTCCGAAGAAAGATACCAAACGCGCCTTCGGGGGAGACCAGGTGCCTGTATATTGAATGGCTTCTCCTGATGAGCTGACTTCGTATTGTTCAATAGTAGTCGCCGCATTCAGGGTACGCACCATATCAGTGGGGAAATTTTTTCCAAGAATTCCGGCAGTTTTGAGTTTTGTTTCCTGTACGGAAAAGCCTAACAAAGCATCGATACTGTGCTTTTTATTAATCAAGGTATTATAAGTGAACGTATTCTCCGACAGCAGGTCGACATACAAACGGTTTTGATACAATCCCCTGTTGGTCTCTCCGTCTCTCCTTGCCTCTTTGTTCGTATAATTGTTGGTCTCCCGGTAAGAAACATTAAATCCGTTGGACGACTTGAAATAAAGTTTATCCCACAAGTTAATATTGATGTATCCGGATGCCTGCATGCGGTATTCGTCTTGTGTGATAAACTGGTTGTCCATAATCATTCTCGGATTGTGATTGGCGGTATTATAAGGACTTACCCTGACCGAACGCTCTTGCCCGGAGATCGGGTCTATCCCTGCATAAGTCAGATTATTGAAATGCGCTCCGTGAGCATAGCTACCCAGCGCTTGTCCGGTTAAAGCCGCTGTTTCTTCCGTATGAGTAACCGGCATCCAGGAAGGAGTCCGGTAGAAATCAATAAAGTTGGTGGCCGGTCGGTTACGTTTGGAATACCCCGGATTCATATTGACTCCTACCTCTACCTTTTTTGACAGATTGGCATCTATTTTTGTCCGCAGGTTCATCCTTTTGTATTCATTGGTGATCATGATCCCCTGATCATCCGAATACGTTCCGGAAATATAGTATTTCATGTCCTTTTTTCCTCCGGAAACGCCAAAGCTTATATTGGAGATATTGGCTGTTCTTAACCCCTCTTGCTGCCAATCGGTGTTGTTATTAATACGACTGAAAGCAAATTCAGCGCTTGGCAATTGGGTGGATCCTTTCAGAATTTCTTCCTGGGTAACCATCTCCACATATTCCCGGGAAGTCATGATAGGATGCAGCCTATACGCTTCTTTTGTTCCCCAGTAAGCCTTCAGTGTATAGGTTGGTCTTTCTGGCTGACCACTTTTGGTTGTTATCATAATCACCCCATTCGCGGCCCGTGAACCGTAAATAGCCGCAGAAGCAGCGTCTTTCAATACTTCTATGCTGGCAATGTCATTGGCATCGACCGTGCCCAATCCATCCGGGACAGGGAACCCATCAATAATGATAAGCGGCTCAGAGGAAGTGCTGATCGAGCCCAATCCCCTGACGCGGATAGTGGGAGACTCACCCACTTCTGAAGTTATATTCTGAATATTAACTCCTGCAATGCGTCCTTGAAGGGCTTGGTCTACACGACTCAACGCAATGTCTTCCAATCCCTCAGTCCTTACTTTTGTAATGGCTCCCGTCAGGTGGGACTTTTTTTGCACACCGTATCCCACGACTACTATTTCATCCAGAATCAGTGGATCTTCTTCCAGGATAACTTGTATGACGGTCTGGTTACCTACAGGTATCTCCTGAGAGACAAAACCAACGAATGAAAACCGTAATGTCGATTGTTGGTCCGGGACAGTGATCTTATAATTCCCATCAATGTCGGTAATAGTCCCCATGCTTGACCCGACAACGGTTACACTCACCCCGGTGAGAGGAATATCTGTTTCATCGACGACCGTTCCACTTACAGTGATTCCTTGTTGGGAATCCAAGGGGCGTGCATTCATAGCGGAGTATCCCCACAGGAATACAAACAATAGCAGCCATGGGTGGGATGCTTTGCTCTTTTGTAAAAAGTTGTTTTTAATCATATTCTTCTTTTTTGCATGATATTAAAATCACTTTTGCTTATTCTTTAAATTGGTAAACCAATTAAACGGTGCAAATATAAATAAAATATTTTTCCAAAAAAGAAATTTTTTTTGTTAAAATTTTGCCAAAGATAAAGAATAAGCATTTAATACGCTATAAATAAGATATATAAGTAAAAATATGTTTAACAACATATCATTAAAAAAGGAATTATTTATACGGAAAGTTTTTTTTGTTCAAAAATATTCTGTACTTTTGGCAGACCAATTTGGTTGTCCAGTTTATATTTCCTTTGAAAGTAGAATGGTTATTTACTACCTTTGTGAGGAAAACAACTAACAATAAGACGCAATGAAAGAAGAAGAAAAATTACTCAAACCAGTGGATTCTATCATAAAGCAGCTGAAACACTTGTTAAGTTCCGGACAGTTAAACCCCGGGGACAGGTTGCTTTCTGAAAGAAAGTTAGCGGAAAGATTTGGAGTAAGCCGCACACACGTACGTGAAGCCATTAAAAAACTGGAATTCTACGGGATATTAAAAACGCTTCCCCAGAGTGGAACGTTTGTTGCCGGATTGGAAATTTCAGCTTTGGAAGGATTAATGACAGATGCCATGCAGGTAGAAAGCTATGACTTCTACTCGCTGGCAGAATCCCGCGTCATATTAGAAACCAGTATCGTTCGTTTAGCCTGCCAGCGCAGGACGGAAGAAGATTTAATCCTGATAGAGGACAGGATCGATGCTTACGACGAGAAGATCAAGCAAGGTGTCCAGGCAACGGAAGAAGACCTTAGTTTCCATCGCCAGATAGCGGAAGCCTCCAAAAATCCGGTATTAAGATCCATGATGCTGATCATCGCTCCAGACATTATGACAAGTTACCGGAAATACAAACCATGTAGCGATTCGGGCAAGAGATCGGTGGCCTCTATAGAACATCGCTTGTTGTTGGAATACATCCGCAACAAAGACGAAGCAGCGGCCGTAAACATGATGGAACAACACTTAAGAGGAGTAATGGAATACGCCAGGACACTAAGCGTATCGGAAAAAATGTGGGCTTCGGCTTCGGGCATTGCCTGATTACCTGAGAGTATAAATAGAATACAACATGAAGAGAAAAAAACTGCCGTTTATTTTATCGTTAGCAACTGTTTTCTTGCTTTCCGGAACAGAGACAAGTGGGGCAAAAGAACATCCGTGCCTGATCCTGACTAAATCTGGCGTAGAGGAAGCCCAAAGGATCCTGGGAAAAGCGCCATTGTTCGACAGCACGTTGGAGGAAATACGGGCGGAGATAGACGGGGTAGTTTCCCTTCCGATAGAGGTGCCTTTTCCTAAAGATGCAGGAGGGGGGTACACGCACGAACGTCATAAAAAGAACTACATGCAGATGTATCACGCGGGTATTCTCTACCAGATATACAAAGATAAAAAGTATGCCCTTTTTATAGAAAAAATGCTGAAGGAATATGCCGGTTTATACCCGTCATTGCCTTTACATCCTGTCCAAAAATCAAAGTACAGGGGGAAATTATTCTGGCAGGGGTTGAACGAGTGCGTTTGGCTGGTTCACGCCTCACAGGCCTACGATTGCGTGTACGATTTTCTTTCGGCACAGGACAGAAAATACATTGAAGAAAACCTGTTCTATCCGATGGTAGAATTTATTTCGGAGGACAACCATGAGACTTTCAACAAGATACACAATCACGGTACCTGGGCAGTGGCCGGAGTCGGGATGATTGGTTATGTCATGAACGATAACGATATGGTACAACGGGCTTTGTTGGGTTCCGATAAAAAAGGAGACACCGGATTCCTGCGGCAGATGGATATGTTGTTTTCTCCCGACGGTTATTTTACGGAAGGACCTTATTACCAACGGTATTCCCTGCAACCATTCATCGTTTTTGGCCAAGCCATACAGAACAATGAACCGGAAAGGGATATTTTCGCCTACCGGGACAGCATCCTTACAAAGGCTGTGAACACCTCTTTACAATTGGCTTATACCGATGGACAATTCTTTCACCTGAACGATGCTTTGGATAAAACCTGGCATAGCATCGAATTGGTTTACGGAGTGGATATTGCGTACAGTGTGACAAAAGACGCCGGATTGTTGGCCATCGCCGAAGAACAAGGCCGGGTAGTCCTGGGCGATGCGGGATTGAGTGTAGCCAAAGCGCTCCAAGACAATCAAAAGCAACCTTACTTATTGAAAACTTCCCTGATAAGGGATGGTTCCGAAGGGAATGAGGGTGGTATCGGCGTACTGCGTATCGGCGACCGGAAAGACCAAACTTGCGTGGTATTCAAAGCGACAGCGCAAGGTATGGGGCATGGTCATTTCGACAAACTGTCTATCTCCTTTTACGACAATGGAAAAGAGATCCTGCAAGATTACGGAGCCGCTCGCTTTTTGAATATTGAGCCGAAAAACGGAGGACATTATCTGCCGGAAAATGATACCTGGGCAAAGCAAACGATTGCCCACAACACCTTGGTTGTGGACGAATCTTCCAACTACGGCGGAAAACTGGAAGTAGCGGAAAAGTATGCCCCCACAATCACGAAATTCACAGACAGGGACAATTACAAATTAGTGGCAGCCACCGAGTCGAATGCCTATCCGGGAGTAACAATGAGCCGGACTGTGGTATTGGTGAAACTGAAAGAAATAGGGAACCCCATCGTCATCGATTATTTTACGGCTTCGTCTGAGACAGAACACCAGTATGACCTGCCCTTTTATTTCATGGGGCAATTAATGCATACCGATTTCCAATACCAGGCTTTTTCTGAGTTCAGGGAACCATTAGGCAAAGATAACGGCTATCAACATATATGGAAAGAGGCTATGGGAAAGAGCGAAAAGTCGTCGGCAAGTATGACCTTCCTCAACGGAAATCGCTTCTATACGATCACCACTTTAACAACTCCCGACACCGAACTGTTCCTGAACAGGATCGGTGCCAATGATCCGGATTTTAACTTACGGAACGAACCGGCTTTCATGTTACGTGAGAGAACAAAAAACAAGATATTCCTTTCCGTCATTGAACCGCATGGGGAATTTAATCCGAGAGAAGAATACACGGCACAACCCTATTCGGCTATACAAAACATCGGCTTGTCTCCTGACAAGAATTCGATACAGATTACCACCGTCAATCAGGAAAAAATAATGGTGGCTATCCGTTGAAAAAGGGGACAATTTACAACAATATAAAACTGAAACACAATGAGTAAGATTCAAAGCAAATCGTTCTTCATCGCGGCAGGCGAAAAGACCTATGCGGCAGGCGAAGGCATTACCCGCCAATTCGTCGGGTATGACAATAACATCATGATGGTAAAGGTCATGTTTAAGAAAGGCGCTATTGGTTACCAACACCAACATGTACATGCGCAGACCACCTATGTCGTGTCTGGTAAGTTTGAAATGACAATCGGGGGCGAAACGAAAATACTTCAAGCCGGCGATGGTTTTTACACGGAACCGGACATCCTTCACGGATGCGTCTGTCTGGAAGAAGGTATCCTGATCGATGTGTTTAGCCCGATACGCGAAGATTTTTACGAAACAATACAATAAAGGGATTTTTCAGAATGAAAATTAAAGGATTACGTTGGTGGGTGCTAAGCCTGATTTTGCTGATCACTGTCATCAATTATCTGGATAGGGGTACATTGAATTACATGTGGTTGACCAACAAAAAGATTGAATACAAAGCTTCACAGGTTGCCTATGACAATATTTCCGGCTGGTATCTGCTAACCAACGAAGACGGTTCGCAGGAGATTGTCCCACCCGATGCGGTAAAAGTAAAAGACGACGGTTCTGTCGAGTACACCCAACGAGGAGGGATCGCTTACGACCTTGGATTGGTTGACACAACGCTCGGACAAGACGAAACAGCAAAGCAAGCGAAAAACCTGTTGATGAAGATTACCATCTGCTTTATGATTGCCTATGGCATCAGCCAGATGTTTTCCGGGAAAATGTATGATAAAATCGGCACGAGAAAAGGGTTTACGGTTTCTGTATTGCTTTGGGGAGCAGCAGATGCGCTGACTTCACTGGCAAGAGGCCTGGTTTCCTTAAGTGCCTTCAGGATCATGTTAGGACTTGGGGAAGCCGGTCCCTGGCCGGGCACGGTAAAAAGCAATGCCGAATGGTTTCCACAAAATGAAAGAGCCTTTGCGCAAGGATTGTTCAATGCCTCTGCTTCGGTAGGTTCGGTGCTGGCTCCCATCGTGATTTCAATGCTTTACCTGACATGGGGATGGAAGGCGACCTTCGTTGCAGTAGGATGTTTAGGCATATTATGGCTGGCTCCTTGGCTGATCATCAACAAAAAAGGCCCGAAGGAACACCCATGGATAACCACACAAGAACAAGAATACATCCTGTCCGGACAACCGGAAGCCAAAGTCGTGAACGAAAAGGGCAAATCATGGAAAGAATTGTTGTCAAACAAGAAAAACTACTCTGTACTCTTGGGACGTCTTTTCTTGGACCCCATCTGGTGGATGTTCGTCACTTGGCTGCCGATTTACTTGGTCGAGAAATTCAATCTGGACATCAAACAGGTCGCTTTTTCGGCCTGGGTGCCTTACGCCGGGGCCGCTTTGGGAAGTATCCTGGGAGGATGGCTATCCGGACGGCTTATCCGAAGTGGGAAGTCGGTCAACTTTTCAAGAAAGACGGCTATTGTCATTGGAGCCTGCCTCATGTTTCCTTCCATTGTCGGAGCTATTTATGCACAGACAGTTCTGTCGGCAGTCGTATTGATGGCAGTCGTACTGGGAGGTTTCCAGTTTACAATGACCAATATTCAAACCCTTCCGAGCGACCTGCACGGTGGTAAGTCGGTCGGTTCATTGGCCGGATTGGGAGGAGCCGCAGCCGTATTGGGCACCGTCTCTTGTATGCTATTCGTTCCGACAATTACGGAAGGTGGCGAATGGAGCATGTTTTTCATCATGCTGGCTATATTGGTGCCCCTGTCGGTGCTCTCTATTTTTGTTACCATAGGAAAGATCGAACAAATAAAGTAAAATCACTTAAAAACATATTGTCGTTTTATTTAAAAGTAAAATTATGAAATTAAAGAACAAAGTAGCCATCGTGACAGGTGGCGCTAGAGATTTGGGCAGGGAAGTTTCCCTGAGACTGGCAAAAGAAGGAGCCAAAGTAGTTATCAACTATTTTGACAACATAGAAGACGCAGAAGCAACCAAACGCCTGATTATGGAAATAGGGGGTCAAGCCATTTTTGTGCAGGGAGACATGACCAAAGAAGAGGATGTGAAAAAACTTTTTGCAACGGCAAGAGAAACTTACGGAGATCACCTTGACGTTTTAGTCAATGTAGTAGGTGGTTTAGTCGGCCGCAAAAAGATCACGGAGCAAGACTTGGATTGGTACAATTTCCTGATGGACGTCAACATGAAGAGCTGCTACCTTTGCACCCGGGAAGCGGTTCCCATGATGGGAAAAGGAGCCTCCATCATTAATTTCTCTTCTCAAGCGGCCCGCGACGGAGGCGGGGCGGGAGCCTCATTGTATGCTACATCAAAAGGAGCGGTAATGACATTTACCCGTTCAATGGCCAAAGAACTCGGCCCCGACGGCATTCGTGTCAACGCAGTAGCTCCGGGAATGATCGCTACTTCTTTCCACGACAAATTCAGCAGCCCCGAAGGACGCAAGAACGTTGCTGCCGGCACTCCGCTTCGCCGTGAAGGAATTGCTTATGAAATAGCCGATTTGGTTGCTTACCTGGCTTCCGATGAGTCGTCTTTCATCACAGGAACAAACATCGATATCAACGGAGGGACTTATTATTCGTAATTTGTTTTTCTTACACATAAGAATGTAAATGACAAGCGGAACCTTTCCTGCTGAATCAATGTATTTGGCAGAAAAAAGGTTCCGCTTCCTGTATCACTACAGTTATAATATCCTCGTGAATTTCATGGATTAGCCGGTGTTCTCTCGTTATCCGTCTCGACCATTGCCCTTTCTATCTCCCCTTAACGCTTCGGGATATTCTACAATGTACTCTATAGCTTCTTCTTTCATAAGCTAAACAGTTTTTTTCTCGTTTAACTGCAACCCTCTCTTTCTCTGCTAGTTCAAAGTTTGTCTTTGTTTCCCTGACTATTTCTCTTGTTGTTATTACTTCCATATCCTTTATTTTTGGTGCATACAAATGCATGTACGTTTATTGATATATACAAATTATTTCTGAATTTATTTCGGGTAACAGAGAAAGATTGATCCCACAGGGAACAGCCTGCGTATCATCTTATTGATGATAAAAAAATAAGAAGAATCTTCCATATCATATCCATTTTTTATTATATTTGTGATCCATAATCCAATCACAAGCGAATATTAACCCGCATTGCAGCAATAACTTGAATAAAAGTTAAATACCGGTTATTTTAATGTTAAACTCGTCATTTTTCCAGTCTTTTCCTCTTCTTCTTTTTGGCTATTTTGCTGATATTCAATGGACGGTTGTTTGGAAAAGGAGATGTAGTCCCCCGTTTATCCTTGAAAAAACCGTCCGGGATGATTACTTTTGCACAGTCATGTTTTTCAAGACGTCCATAAAGCAAAAAGGCGGTGTCGACTACACCCATTACCGGTTGTGCGAGAGCTACCGGGAGGGCCGTTTTATCCGTAACCGGACGTTATTGTCCATCGGGAACCTGGAGTCCGAGCTTCCGGTCGAAAAGGTCAAGTTGCTGTGCAAGAGGATCAACCAGGTTTATCACGAGGGGAAAGTTTTCATGATAAGCACCTTGCGTGACGACCGTGTCGAGGCTTTGTGCAAGAAGTATGTCGAGCAGCTACACGAGGCGGGGAAAGAGGAAAAGCAAAAGAAAAAAGCCGCGGGGATAGAAGAGGTATATGTGGACAAGACCACGAACAGCCACGTGCGTGAGGTTGGAGCCGAGTGGCTTTGCCTGCAAGCGTGCGGGCAATTGCTTCTGCCGGAGTATTTTGAGGCGACCGGTTGGGATAAAGGTGTCGCCAGGTTGGCAATGGCGCAGATCATAAGCCGGGCGGTTTACCCCGCGTCGGAGTTGAAAACCGTACGCTGGTTAAAAGAGAACTCGGCTCTGTGCGAACTGGCCGGGGTTGATCCTTCGGGCATCACCAAGGACAGGCTTTATGCGATGGCGCACCGCCTTTACCGGGACAAGGACGGGTTGGAGCGCCACTTTTGCAACCGCACCAATGACTTGTTTTCCCTGGACGACAGGATTATCATTTACGACCTGACCAACACCTACTTCGAGGGGCGGATGGAAGCCAGCCGGCTGGCAAAATTCGGGCGCAGCAAGGAAAAACGCAACGACGCCAAGCAGGTGGTGCTGGCGGTGGTGGTCAATCCCGAAGGGTTCCTGAAGGAGTCGCGGATATTCCAGGGTAACATGTCCGACCCCCAAAGTCTGGGAGATATCCTGGGGAAGCTGAAAGCCCACCGTTGCGGGAACGCGAAAAAGCAGGTGGTGGTCATCGATGCCGGCATAGCCACCACGGAGAACCTGGGGATGTTGAAAGAAGCTTCATTCGACTATGTCTGCGTCTCACGCGGCAAACTTAAAGATTACCGTCTCACGGGCTTGCCCCCGGTCGAAATAGGGGACAAGTCCGGCCGGGCGATAGAAGTCAGCCGGGTGGAAGTCATGGGTGAGGCGGACAGCTTCTACAAAGTGAAGAGTTATTTTAAAGGACTCAAGGAGGCCGCCATGGAGAACCGTTTCACCGCGGCTTTCGAGTGCGGGTTGGAACAAATATCCGCGGCTTTGTCCAAAAAAGGAGGGACTAAAAAGCTGGAAAAGGTCTGGGAACGTATCGGCAGGCTCAAGCAGAAGTATACTTCGGTAAACCGTTTGTATGATATCAAGGTGCAACCCGATCCGAAAGGGGTTTATGCCACCTCGGTAACATGGGCCAGGACAGGTGCGGAGAGCGGGGAAAAACACGGGGAATACTTCCTGAGGGCTTCCCTGCCGGCTTGTGATGAAGAAACGACCTGGCTGGTTTATAACACCATAAGGGAGGTTGAGGCCACTTTCCGGTGCCTGAAAAGCGATTTAAGCCTGCGCCCGGTGTTCCATAAAACCGATGAAGCGACAATGGCGCACCTGCATCTGGGATTATTGGCCTACCAATTGGCCAGCACCCTGCGTTTCCAACTCAAACAACAGGGGATTACCCACGAGTGGAAAGAGATCGTCCGGATAATGAATACACAGAAGATGGTTACCACGAATCTTGTCAATACCGATGATGAGCGGATATCAATCAGGAAATGTTCGACCCCGGAACCCAAGGTGCAGGCAATATACAAGGCATTGGGATATGAACAAAAACCTTTTATCAGGAGAAAATCCGTAGTCCCCCAAAACATACCTGAAAAAAATGAATTGAAAATAACACAGGATATTAACTCCTCTTAGCTGCAATGTGGGTTAACATTTTATCCATACAAAGAGTAAACGCCAATGGGACACTTACCCGATTTTATCGGAGATCTGGCACTGATCCTGATTACCGCCAGTATAGCGACGATTGTTTTCAAATGGCTGAAACAACCGATCGTGCTGGGATATATTGTCGCCGGTCTTCTGGCAGGACCTTATATATCATGGCTTCCGACCGTTGCGGATATGGGTAATGTGTCGGTTTGGGCGGAAATCGGGGTTATCTTCCTGCTGTTCGGGTTGGGGCTCGAGTTCAGTTTCAAGAAACTGATCGATGTGGGAGGAACGCTTCTATTGCCACGCTGATCAATATGGGCTCCATGATTGTCATCGGCTATTTTATCGGGCAATTATTGGGATGGACGCAAATGGATAGCATTTTCCTGGGGGATGCTTTCAATGTCGTCGACGACGATCATTATCAAGGCTTTCAACGACATGGGGCTTCAGAAGAAAAAGTTCGCAGGGATCGTCTTTGGTATGCTGATCGTGGAGGATGTGGCCGCCATCGTTATGATGGTACTGCTTTCTACGGTAGCGATGAGCAAACACTTCGAAGGTGCCGAACTATTCAACAGCGTGCTGAAACTGGTGTTTTTTATTCTCCTCTGGTTCGTCGTTGGGATTTATGTAATCCCCACTTTGTTGAAGAAACTGAAACGCTATCTGACCGATGAAACTTTGTTGATTGTCTCCGCAGGACTTTGCCTGGAAATGGTGTTATTCGCTGTAAGGGTTGATTCCTCGGCGGCCCTGGGTGCGTTTGTCATGGGTTCTATCCTGGCGGAAACCATTGAGGGGAAACGCATCGAACACCTGGTTGAACCGCTTAAAAACCTTTTTGGAGCTGTCTTTTTTGTTTCTGTGAGGATGATGATTAATCCGCGGGTAATCTCGATTATATTGATTTGGTCCTCCTGTTCACATCATTGACGGCCATACGTGTGGTGCTGGCTACAACCCTTGTCCTGATGGTGCTCATACCGCTTTTCCCGAGGCTGGCAGTGTTAATGGTCATTATCGCACTGAACTTTATCACGATCATCATCTTCTCGCAGGGATTAATGAAGCAATCACATATCATGGAAACCCGTTTTCTCAGAAATTTCAATGAAAAGCAGAAATATGAAGAAAATAAATCGGCCATTTTACCGACTGTGGCCCATGCTTTACTAAACAAGAATATTCATATTGAAGAATTTGAAGTCTCCCAATCGTCCCCCAGCGTAGGGAAGACGATCCGTGAACTTGATCTCAGGCAAAAGACAGGAATCAATATAGTGGCAATCATCCGGGGGAATAAGAAAATCAATATTCCCAGGTCGGACCAGATGATCTACCCGTTCGACCGGATTGTTGTGGCAGGATCGGACAACGAGATGCAGGCATTCTTTCAATACCTGGAGGAAAGAAAGAGTTGGGTCAACGAAAATGAAAATAACGACGGAGAACACCATATCAGTGTTTCACAATACATCATTGACCCCGATTCTGTCCTGGCAGGAAAAACCATTGCCAAGTCAGGTATACGTGAAAAAACCGAATGCATGATCATCGGTATCGACCGGGAAGGCCAGTCGGAAACGAAACTTGTCTCCTCTTTTGTGCTTAAAGCCGGGGACATCCTGTGGTTGGCCGGAGAAAGGGAGAAATTAAATCACTTCGAAGATAATATCAAATAGTATTTTTTCCGTTAGAGGCTGTATCAGAATAAAAATTAAGTTTTCTCTTTTTTGAATGCGTCAGCTACCTTGTCGAAATTCTCTTTCCATGCATCGGCTACCGAAGCAAAGAAATTGGTTGCACTATCTCTCACCACATCCCATTTGGAGTCGGCCATCTGTTCATATTCGTCAAGTTTAGAAGTTAGGCTGTCTTTCATTTCTTTCAGTTTTTCCAGACGATCGCGGTATTCTTCTTTCGCTTCATCTGCAATCTCTCCTGCTTTGTCTTCCAGTTTAGTGATGTAATCTGCCAGTTCGTTTATTACATCGAGTGTCTTTTGTTTGAATTCTTCCTTTTTCATTGTAGAGGGTGTTATATGTTTCAATTACTTTAGGCATTTTGAGTCGCCTTTGCTCCTCGATTTCCAATTGAGTCGCCTTCGCTCCTCGATTTCCAATTCTCGCAACGACATATTCAAGTAAACGTAGTTGTTTTCTACGCTCAACATAGTCAAAACAAGTTTTGCCTCTGTATTCGCTTATCGAAAACATTCCAAGCAAGTTTGTCTTCTGTTCGTATTGCTTGGCGAAAATGTTGACTTCTACTCTATAAACAGATAGCAGAAAAATTAGTTCAACTTCAATTGAATGAGGTCGTGTAAAAACGGTGATGAGGCTACAGCCCGGAAAAAATAAAAATCGTATCTTTGCATCTTAACTCAATAGGGATATGTTGAATATAGTAATTTTTGGAGCTCCCGGATCGGGAAAAGGAACACAAAGTGCGAAATTGGTTGAGAAATACGGACTCAAACACCTTTCCACAGGAGATATACTGCGCGAGGAGATAAAAGCAAATACGGAATTGGGAAAGTTGGCCGACTCATACATGTCGAAAGGGCATCTTGTCCCCGATGAGTTGGTAATTGATATACTGGATAGCTTGATCAGTAAGCATGCTGATGCCAAAGGTTTTATTTTTGACGGATTTCCCCGGACACTTACGCAAGGGGAAGCACTCAGCAAAATGTTGACAAAGCATGGTGAGGATATAGATGCCGTCCTCAGTTTGGAAGTGGAGGAAGAGGAGTTGATCGACCGCTTACTGAAGCGGGGGCAGATCTCCGGACGGACGGATGATAATCGGGAAACTATTGAATCGAGGTTGAAAGTGTATCATGCGCAGACCGAACCGCTCAAGGAGTTTTACCGGACACGCGGCACATTAAGAAATATTGAAGGGGTTGGTTCTATTGATGATATCTTCAGATCCATCGAGAAAGAGATCGACCGGTTAGAAAAATAAAAATGGCGGAAACAAATTTTGTAGATTACGTAAAAATTTTCTGTAGGTCAGGTAAGGGCGGACGAGGTTCCGCCCACCTGAGAAGGGAAAAATATATTCCGAAGGGTGGTCCCGACGGGGGAGACGGAGGTGATGGCGGAAGTATTATCCTTCGTGGTAATCGTAACTACTGGACATTGCTTCATCTGCGTTATCAGCGCCATATCTTTGCAGGACACGGTGAAGGAGGGTCGAAAGCACAGCGTTCCGGGAAAAAGGGTGAAAGCAAAGTGATTGAGGTCCCTTGCGGTACTGTGGCTTATGACGCTCATACCGGAGAGTACCTGTGTGATATAACGGACGACGGACAGGAAGTGGTTTTGCTGAAGGGGGGACGTGGAGGCAGAGGTAATGTCCATTTTAAGTCGGCTACTAACCAGACACCCCGCTATGCGCAGCCGGGCGAACCGTATGAAGAGCGGTGGATAATACTGGAGTTGAAATTACTGGCGGATGTAGGGCTGGTCGGTTTCCCGAATGCAGGAAAGTCCACCTTGCTTTCGGTAGTGTCGGCTGCCAAACCGAAGATCGCCAATTATCCCTTTACCACGCTTAAACCTAATTTGGGTATTGTGGAATACCGCGATGGAAAATCATTCGTAATGGCCGATATTCCCGGGATTATAGAGGGTGCCAGCGAAGGAAGGGGGCTTGGTTTGCGATTTCTCCGGCATATTGAACGGAATTCGTTATTGCTTTTTGTGATCCCTGCCGATGCGAACGACATAAAAGAGGAATACAATATCCTGCTGAACGAGTTAACCCAATATAATCCGGAGTTGTTGCATAAAACTCATCTGTTGGCTATTTCAAAAACTGATATGCTTGATGAGGAGCTGATGCAGGAGATAACGCTCGACCTGCCCGATATTCCTTATCTGTTTATCTCCTCTGTGACAGGATATGGAATTCCGACCCTGAAAGATATGTTGTGGCGGGAACTCAATTCTGATAATTATGTGCCTATATCGGCATCGCGCGATACATTGGTACATAGAAACCTCGATCTCTCCGGCCTTGAATTTGAACCGGAAGAGGAACTTCCGGTAGATGATTCCGTTTTAGATGATGAGCCGGAAGAGGAGGATAACTACTACGAAGAGGATTTTTAACGTTTAAAGATGAAACAGCATCCCCAGTACGGCAATCTGCTTCTTTTCGATCTACTCGAAAGGGAAGAGAATATTGTTCACTTCACTACCACACGAGAGGGTGGGGTGAGTCGTGGAGATTTTGCTTCTTTTAATATGGGGAATTTTTCGGATGATAATCCATTGAATATCAGTGAAAATAGGGAAATCCTTGCCCGTATGCTCTATATGGATATAAGTCGATTCATTATTCCTCATCAGACGCATGGAACCGAGGTCTTGACAATTGACAAGGATTTCCTTAGCCTTGATCATGCCACTGCCATTGAGACGCTGTATGGGGTTGATGCTGTTATTACAAGGGAAAAAGAAATTTATCTTTGTATTACCACAGCTGATTGTGTACCGATTATTCTGTATGACAAGGGCAATAATGTAATTGCGGCTATTCATGCCGGCTGGAGAGGAACTGTGGGACGGATTGTAGAGAAAACCGTCATCGCGATGGAGAAACAATTCGGCTCTTTGCCAGAGGATATGATTGCAGGTATCGGTCCGGCCATTGGAATGTCGAATTACGAAGTAGGAAATGAAGTAGTGGACAGGTTTTATGAGGAGGGGTTCGACCTTACAGATGTCGCCTCTTTCTCCAGAAAAACACCATCCTCCAAATATCATGTCGATCTGAAGGAGATCAACCGGAAGGAACTAATCAGGCTAGGAATAGATGCAGGCTGTATAGAGAAGAGCCCGTTATGTACATTCGATAGGGAAGATATTTTCTTTTCCGCCCGCAGGCAAACCGTACATTCCGGGAGAATGCTTACCGGGATTATGATGAAGAGATAAAAAAGAGAGAGTGAATTGTTGATATTCACTCCCTCCCATTCAGTTGACTATTGCGATCTTCGCCGGAAGATTGCTTTCAATTAATAACGTGCACTTACCACGTCCCAATCAATTATTTTCCATATTTCCTTCAGGTGGTCGGCACGACGATTCTGATAGTCAAGATAGTATGAATGTTCCCATACATCAAAACCTAAAATAGGAACCAGGCCGCTTGTAACCGGATTACCGGCATTGCTTTCTTTCAAGATAGAAAGTTTACCGTCCTGATCCTTTGCCAGCCATACCCATCCCGAACCGAATACGGAAACTCCGGCTGCATTGAATTCTTCTTTAAACTTCTCGAACGAGCCGAATTGCTCGTTGATTGCATCGGCCAGTTTCCCTTTTGGCTCACCACCGCCGTCTTTTTTGAAAGAGGTGAAGTAGATATTGTGGTTGAGGATCTGTCCCGCATTGTTGAAAATAGCGCCATCACTCTCTTTTACTACTGTTTCAAGATCTGCATTTTCAAATTTCGTCCCCACCACTAACTTATTCAGATTATCCACATAGGCCTGATGGTGCTTACCATAGTGAAGTTCTACTGTCTGTTTGCTGATAACCGGCTCTAAAGCATCGGTTGCATAAGGTAATGCTACTTTTTCGAATTTCATATTTACACTGTTTTTAGAATTGTCGTTTTCACTGTTTCTCGCGTTGGAATTGTTGCAACTGATTGCCGATAACGCAAATAATCCTGTCAATAAGTAATAATGAATTGTTTTCATATAACTAATTTATTTTTTTCCTGTCGGTCTATAGACCCAAAATAATTAATTTAATGATAATCATCACATCATTAAATCATTAAATTAATTTCCTGTCTGTCTATAACGAAAACACTCTGAGAAATGTTCGCACCCATTGATACCGATTCTTGTTAATTTAGATGAAATAGGATCTAAAAATAATAGCCTGACCGTTAAAAGTCAGGCTATCAGTCGTCTTTAAAATCTTATTGGTTTTTTCTATTCCGCTTGTTCTTTATTTATTCACTGAGATTAAGCGTTTATCTGTTTTCTCCGCTGTTCTCATTCTCACGCTCCTTATTTTCCTGTGAAGAGCCGGACGGAACTTTTTCATCGGTGTCGATGAATATATGATCTCCGGAGCCGTGAGGTTTGGGTGGGAGTTGTATGCCGGAAGAGGATTCTTTCTCATTCTCTAATATTTCCTGGGAACGGGATATCCAGGGGCGTTTGCCGAATATTTTTTCGAGGTCGTCGGAATAGATGATCTCCCTTTCCAGCAGGATACCTGCCAGCCTGTTGTGTCCCTCCGCTTTCTCGGTAAGGATATGTTTTGCCCTCTCATATTGCTGGTTGATCATCGCTTTCACTTCGTTATCGATCAACTTGGCCGTTTCATCGCTATAGGGCTTGGAGAAAGTGTACTCTTGACCTGACGAATCGTAATAGCTCAGGTTGGGCAGCTTTTCGCTCATCCCCATATAGGTTATCATGGCGTAGGCTTGCTTGGTCACGCGCTCCAGATCGTTCATTGCCCCGGAAGAGATTGATCCTATAAATAATTCTTCGGCGGCCCTTCCTCCCAACAGGGCGCACATCTCATCGAGCATCTGCTCTTTGGTCGTGATCTGCCGTTCCTCCGGCAAATACCATGCTGCTCCCAATGCTTTACCACGGGGCACGATAGTCACCTTCACCAACGGGTTGGCATGTTCCAGGAACCAGCTTAGCGTGGCGTGCCCGGCCTCATGGATGGCGATGGCTTTTTTCTCATTCTGGGTGATGATCTTATTCTTCTTTTCCAGTCCACCCACAATACGGTCGACTGCATTCATGAAGTCTTCTTTCTCCACGAATTTCTTCTTCTTTCGGGCAGCAATCAGTGCTGCTTCATTGCAGACGTTGGCTATATCAGCACCGGAAAATCCGGGTGTTTGACGGGCCAGGAATTCGACATCCACAGATTCATCTATTTTGATGGGGCGGAGGTGTACTTTGAATATCTCCTTCCGGTCGTTCAGGTCGGGAAGCTCCACGTAGATCTGCCTGTCGAAACGGCCTGCACGCAGCAACGCTTTGTCCAGCACATCGGCACGGTTAGTAGCTGCGAGGATGATCACACCGCTGTTTGATCCGAAACCATCCATTTCAGTGAGAAGTTGATTCAATGTATTTTCCCGTTCATCATTCGATCCGAAATTATTGTTCTTTCCACGGGCACGGCCTACAGCATCAATCTCGTCGATAAATACAATACAGGGCGCTTTCTCTTTTGCCTGACGGAAAAGGTCTCTTACGCGGGATGCACCCACACCTACGAACATCTCCACAAAATCGGATCCGGAAATGGAAAAGAAGGGGACGTTCGCTTCACCTGCCACCGCTTTCGCCAGCAATGTCTTTCCGGTTCCGGGAGGACCTACGAGTAAAGCACCTTTGGGAATTTTCCCCCCCAGATTGGTGTAATTATTGGGATTCTTCAGAAACTCCACAATCTCCTGCACCTCCTCTTTGGCTTCGGATAGTCCGGCAACATCTTTGAAGGTCACTTTCTGACTGGAATCCTTATCGAACAGTTGCGCTTTCGATTTGCCTACATTGAAAACACCTCCGCCGGCACCGGCACCACCCTGCATTCTGCGCATCATCCATATCCAAAATACGATGAGCAAAAGAAAGGGAGCAAAAGTGAGTAATATGCCCCAGAGTTCCGACGTTGTATCAAAACGTACCTCGATATCGTAGTTTTTTTCGGCCTTTACATTATCTATAAAGTTTGTTACGGCATCGGTCGAAGGAACTTTTATCAGGATCAGAGGTGTTCTCATTGCCTTGCCGGCATCATCTCCGAAAACATAGCTTATAGACTCTTCACGTACGACCGCTTCCGCAGTCTCTTTGTTGCTGTACACCACTACACTCTTGACTCGGTTATCTCTTACATATTCCTGAAACTCCGACCATTTTACCTCTTTTACAGTAGTATCTTGTCCGAAAAACCACATTCCCATGAGTAATGCCAATACTACGGCATAAATCCAGTAAGGATTGAATGGTCTCTTGGGATTATTATTGCCACCTATCTTAGGTCGCAGGGTAGGTTGTTTATCCTGTTTATTTTCTTTGTTCGTATTGTTCATTTGAGTGACTCTCTATTTCTTCTGAGTTATTGTAACAATTTTTTGGGAAATAAGTTTTAATCTATGGATGGAATACGTTCTGAATTGGCATCTTCCCAAAGGTTGTCGATATTGTAGAAATTGCGGAGTTCGGGTAGGAATATATGTACAATTATATCACCATAATCCATTGCAATCCATTCAGCAAGCTGTTGCCCATGCACACGGATAGGATCTTCTTTGGTGTTTTTCTTCACAATCTCATCTATTGAATCGGCTAAGGCCGATACCTGGGTGGGTGTATTGCCTTCACAAATTACAAAATAATCACATACAGCACCCGTCATGCCTTTTAAGTGGATAGTACAAATGTTTTTTCCTTTCTTCTCCTGAATTCCTTCAATAATACTTTGTAAGAGTTCGTTTTTTTCTGTCATTCTTTATTTTAAGTGAGTTGATTATACAAAGATAGGCTCTTTTTTAAAATAAAATCGAAAAAAGCCCCGTCTTTTTAAGACGAGGCTTCGACTTATATATTATTAAGATAGAGGAAGAACGTTCAATTATTACAATGTTTTTAGCTGGAGATTTTTCCAAAGCACTTTAATACCTCCTCCGTCATGGATTTGCAAAGCGATACGTCCTTGTGCCTTGCCTATCTTCTCGTCGGTCAGGTCAACCATCTCTTCTCCATTCAGGAAAGTCTTTACATTGTCACCTTTTACCAGGATACGTAAGGTATTCCACTCGCCCTCTTTTAATATTTCTTCCTTTTCATCGGGAATCTGTACCAGCCATCCACGTCCGTAGGACTCATAGATGCCGCCGGTGTCATGCCCTTTGGGAGCCACTTCTACCTGCCAACCATTTACAATAGCGCCCGGTTCGACAAATGAGCGGATGAAGACACCGGAATTACCGTCAGCTTCCTGTTTGAATTCGACGGTCAGGTCAAAATCATCGTAGTATTCACGTGTGGCAAGATACCCGTACTGTTTGTCCGGGCCGCTTTCGCACACCAAAAGACCATCCTGTACATACCATTTTTCGGTTCCATAGACTTCCCATCCGTGTAGGTCTGTTCCGTTGAACAGGTTCACCTCTTTTGTTTTGCGGGGTAACTCTTTGATCTTCACATTCCGGAACCAGGCTGCTGAACCGTGATCTTGCAGGCAGATAACGCCTTTGCGTGCCAATCCATATTCGGGAGCATTTTCCCATTTACCGCTGTTCTTGCGCACAAACCAATCCTCCGTCCAGGCCTCAAACTCAATCACCTTCTCACCGTTCAGCCAATGTTCCACATGACCGTTATCGAAAACGATTTTGGAGGTATTCCATTCTCCTGCCGGTTTGATAATGGTCTTTTCCGGATCGGTGGTATGCATGGCATAATCGGCCGCTGTTTTCTGCCAATCTTCTAACGGTTCGGGAAATCCGAGATCATCGATCAATTGGTATTCCGGGCCGGTCACATAAGGAACAGCAAACTTCGGATGTTCTACCACGTGGTACAGCACGCCGCTGTTACCGCCGTCAGCAATTTTCCAGTCCCATACCAGTTCGAAATTTTCATACGTTTTTTCGGTAACGATGTAACCGTGTTCATCGGCGCCTTCGCCCTTGGCCTGTATCATGCCGTCTTCGGCAAACCAGGGAGCAGTCAGTTCCTCACCATTGTAATCGCGCCACCCATTGAGTGTAGTACCGTCGAACAGCAGTTCCCATCCGTCGGCAATCTCCTGTTGCGTCAGCGTGTTGTGCTTCGCTTCACCTGTGCAACCTGTCATTACAATAATCATACTCATTAGAGCCAATAAAATAAATTTAGAATTCATCGCTTCTTTTTTAAAGGATTAAACTTTATAGTGTGATAATATTAATATTGAATGCAAAGGTACTGAAATGATGTTAATATGAAAGTATTTTACCTGATTTCTTTGATAATGCATCCGGTAGTAATGGGAATATAACAAAAGAATCTTTCTTTTTTAAACAAAGCTTTGCCAAATTCGTTTTATCTTCGCAGTTTAATAAATAATTTTACTTGATTTGAAACTCATTGATTTAGCTGTAGAGAAAGGAATTGGTAGTCTTTCATTCGTGGCGACTGTTGGTTTTTTTGATGGTGTACATATCGGTCACAGGCATTTGATCGATCAGGTAAAAAAGGAAGCAGAGAGGCACGGATTACCTTCGGCTGTGGTCACTTTCCCTGTACATCCCCGCAAAGTGTTGCAGACAGATTATCAGCCGGCGCTTTTATGCGGGTTTGATGAGAAAATTGAACAGTTGGCTACCACCGGTATCGACTATTGTATCAGCCTTCCGTTTACCGTTGAACTTTCTCAACTCTCTGCAAGGGAATTTATGCAAAAGGTTTTGAAAGAACAGCTCCATGTGAATACGCTGCTTGTCGGTTATGATCACCGTTTCGGACATAATAGGGAGGACAGTTATCCCGAATATAGCCAATATGGTAAGGAATTAGGTATGCAAGTAATCCTTGCTACCGAATTTCAATTGGGGGATAATGATGTGAGCTCTTCACAAATACGCCGGTTGTTGAAAGCGGGAAAGATCAAAGAAGCCAACGAGTTGTTATCATATAATTACAGGTTGTCGGGCAAGATTGTAGAGGGTTATCAGGTAGGACGAACCATCGGCTATCCTACGGCTAATATGCGGGTTTGGGAACGTTATAAGGTAGTCCCCGAACTAGGGGTTTATGCGGTGATGGTGCATTTGCGCGATCTTATCTACCCTGGTATGTTGTATATCGGGAGACGTCCTACACTGCATTCAGACAATGAGATCAGCGTAGAGGTCAATCTTTTCGATTTTGACGGTAATTTGTATAATCAGTCGATGAGTGTGGAATTTATCGATTTTATCCGTACTGACCGGAAATTTGATACCAAAGAAGAATTGGTAGCACAAATCCATCAGGATAAGGAATCAGTGAAACAACGATTGAAAAATAAAAAGTAATAGCGATCTGGCGCTGTTTCTGAAATCTTTCAGAACATTGAGAAACCTTTGCGAATGTATTCGGATATTGTATATAACGTCAATAGATTCCCATTGCATTCAACGCTCTTTGGTATGCCGCTGCGTTACGTGCATGTTCGGCATGGGTGGTTGCGAAGTTGTGCCGGCCGGAGAGATCGTCTTTGGCGCACATAAAAAGATACCGATGCTGCTGGGGCGATAATGTGGCTTCTATCGCCTGTATGGAAGGAACGCGGATCGGCCCCGGAGGAAGTCCGCTGTTCTTGTATGTATTATAAGGCGATTCTACCTCAAGATGTCTGAATAGAATGCGTCGCAATGCGAAATCTCCCACTGCGAACTTTACCGTCGGATCGGCTTCCAATCGCATACCCCTGTTTAATCGGTTCAGGTATAATCCTGCCACGATAGGATATTCATCGGCATAAGTGGCTTCTTCCTCCACAATAGATGCCAGGGTAGAGACCTGCACAGGCGTAAGTCCTATTTTCCCGGCCTTCTCTTTTCGCTCTTCATTCCAGAAAAGTTCATACTCCCTTTTCATACGGCTCAGCAGATTGTCGATGCTTGTATCCCAGTATACTTCGTAGGTATTTGGTATAAACATTGAGATGAACGTATATTCGTCGAACCCGAACTTTTGAGCATTGGCAGGATCCTCAAGTGCATTCAGCAATGAAAGGCTGTCGATCATTAACTGTTGTGAGATGCGTCCCGCCAGATTTTCCCTGATCCGTATATTATTAAATGTGAGATTTACCGGGGTTTGGTTTCCCGACCGCAACTTACGTATCACATCCGGCATTGACATGCCGTCTTCAATGGCGTATCTCCCGGTTTTTACCATGTTGGGATAATTCATGCGTTCAGCCAGCAGCCGGAAGATTTTTTCAGAGGGAAGCCCTACCTCTTTCAGTTGCCTGACGACCTCTTCATAATCCTTCTCTCGGTCGATATGGATATATGCTGTTTCCGTAAGTGAGAATGGCTGAAAGATTGTACTATATAAGTAGATCCCTGCTGCAATGACTGCCGACAATAGAATACTAAGGATCAGCAGCACTGTTTTATTTCTTTTTTTCTTCTTTATCTGTTCCATTTTGTATAATGACTCATGAGAATCGGTACAAAAATAGAACATTTTCGTTAAGCAAGAGCAGAACAAATTTATTTGTTTTGCCGGGCGGAGAAAATATCTAATGAAATTGAATGTTTTCGTTTGAAAAAGTCACCTTTTCTTTGACAAGTTGAAAACAATCTTGTATATTTGCATCCGATTTCAGGAAAATCCATCAGGAAGTGTGGGTGAGTGGCTGAAACCACCAGTTTGCTAAACTGACGTACGGGTAACTGTACCGGGGGTTCGAATCCCCCCGCTTCCGCGAAATAGTAAACCTTTGTAGGCGATTAGTTTACAGGGGTTTTTGGTTATTTGCCCAATGAAAAACGGAGGCCCACCCTAAGATTAACGTTCACAGGCTTTTCCTTATATATTGTTTCAACCTCACTTCCATTCTTAAAATAATAGATCACTCCCGGCTCTGCATACAATCCTATCTTTGAAAAAAGATTATATTCTACGCCTACCGAGGTGTTAATCGACCATTGCAACTGGTCTATGGATATATTATCTTTTTCGGTGGATTCAGGTTTATCATTAATGACATAATCCGTAATTAATTTACCGGAGACATTCTTTTCTACCATTCCTCCTCCTGATACATAGATTGATACATTCCTGACCTTCCAGAGATTATAATTAATGCCCAGAGGGATACCAATATTGTGCAGGGTTTGTTCACTGGTATAATAATGATTGTTACTGCCCGAGCGGAGTTGCGACGATAGTATGGTATAGGTTAATCCGCTAGTAAGACTCCATTTTTCGTCTAAATTATACTTTATGGAGGCTCCCATTGTCACGGGCTGTCTATGTTTCGCCTCAGTATAGACCGTACTTTGTTTATTTGCAACAACAATTCCTTCATGCGGATATTTTACTAAAAGAGGTGCCATATCTTCTCTTCCCGAAGAAATCTCTTCAGCCAAAAAACTTCTGTAACCATTGTATGTATTTGAAGAGCCTGATGAGATATTTGATGCGTAGAGACTTGTCTGCCATCTGGCGGGTTTGCTCCGCCGTGTAATTACCGGATAATGGATATTGGGTTCAGGCGTATGATAATCGTGATGCTGGTCTCTTGATACGGAGTGTCTATCGGTAACTTTTTCCTCCATACCGGATCCTTCTCCGGGATGTTCACTTTGGTCGTCACTGCCAGGCTCGTCCTCTTCCTTGTCAATAAAGAAATCACCCATTTTTCTGTCTGCAGATGCTGTAGAGGCAGATGCCGTGAAGGTCATGATATTTTTATCAGGGGCAAGGGATTCACGGTGGCCTTCTTCCGTGAGAAGAGTCCCCTCATTATCGAGATCTAAGGAGAGATTATTCCCCGGCTTGTGTCCCACTTCCGGTTTCTGAGTAATTGCAGGAGAATGCCGGGTGTCTTCTTTCAGGAAAAAATCTCCGACAAAAAGCAGGATTAGCAGGATGGCTGCTACCGCACCAATCCTTTTAGCCCACAACAGTATCTTTTTCTGTCCTGATGGAGATTGAACAGGGTGTTCCCGCGTCCGGAAAGGGAGTTCTTTGGTTACGATCTGCTCAATATCCTCCCATAATCCATCCGGAGAAGGTTCTTCATGAGCTTCCATCCTTTTACGCAGATTATCCGACCACTGACTATTCATGACTTCATTATTTTAAAGACTTGTACTCATTAATCTGCTTTGCTAAAAAACTTTTAGCCCTATGCAACTGTGATGCCGAGGTATTTTCCGTAATATTCAATATTGATGCAATTTCTTTATGGCTCTTCTCTTCGAAAATATACAAGTTGAACACTGTTCTATATCCCACCGGAAGGGCCCGGATCATCTCTAATATGGCGGATGCCGGAATTTGTTCAAAATCAGCTTCTTCTTCACTAATATCAGGTAAATCCCATAACGGGCTATTGATGATATTCAATCTCTCATTTTTTTTGAGAAACTTTAATGATTCATTGACTACTATGCGGCTGCTCCATGCTTTTAGAGATCCCACTCCCTTGTATTTAAAATTGGCTATTGATTTGAATATTTTTATAAAACTTTCCTGTAAGACATCCTTTACATCATCTGCGTTAGAGATATAACGAGAACAAACTGTGGTAAGATACCCAGAATAATTATTATAGAACTCTTTCATAGCAATGATATCGCCCGATAAGATCTTTTTCAGTAACTCTTGCTCATTATCTTTCTTCTCTAACATCGACATCAAGAAACTTTCTAAACCAGAGGTTGTACCATTCCACAAAGGTACAACCTCATAATTATTCTGACCGTAAAAAAGACTTTTTATTTTACAGGCACAGATATTCCGTTTTTTTTGTCTTTATCGTTTTTCCCTATTTTACATTAACCTCACTCCTTTCGTATGTTGTTGCTGATTGGACTGGCGATGAAGCACGGGAGTTATAGTCAAATTCTGCTGACTTCTCTCCGCTGAATGAATTCCATTTCAGCTTCAATTTCACTGTTTCGCCTTCCGTATCAGGTAATTTATCCAGTTTGAACGCTACCAAAGCGTCTCCCATTGTTCCATGTACATCACCGGAAGCATTATGCCTGAATTCCACTTCATACGGTTTCTCAGGATCTGGGCTTTCAAGAAGATTGACATAATGGATCTTTCCCCGGTCTCCTCCCCATAGGGTCCTGAAACGCAAGGTCAGGTAACCGTCCTCGACAAGTGTCACCCAATCGTTGACGATCTCCACAGGATCGTTTCCATATTCATCATCATTTTCATCTCCCAAATCAGGAACCATCGGTTTTGTCCGGATGCTGTCAATCCAGTTCACATGCACTGCTTTGCTATATATTCCACTGGGTACATCGACTTCTCTGTAGTTCACCAAGGCACGGACCTCTTTGGAATTGAAGGGATGTTTCGTCAGGTTTACAGGCAGTAGTGTTGTGTTATCATCCAATTGCAGATAAACAGAGTTGTCGTCGACTGCCTTGACTGTCACAAGCGCGTTTGGCCAATAACTGTATCCCGGGGAATCATCATCCAGGCATGACTGAAATAAAAGGAGGAAACAAACAAGACCTCCTGTCAATAAAAGTGGTTTTGTAATCTTCATAACTTCAATATTGATAAATTGTTATACATCTTATATTTCTCTCGTTCTATAAATACTAAATCCCGGAAACAAGGAAACCTTGCATCAGGATAATTTATTTAACAAAATTTACCAATAAATTTCTATTATGATCCGTCCCTCTGAATATGCCGGAATCTTATCAGTATCCCATAAAAATTGAATTGTTCATTAAAATTAGGCATTTTCTCGCAATGACATAGTCCAAGCAAGCTTGTCTTCTGTTCATATTGCTTAACGAAAATGTTGTATTAAAATATCTTTGTGATAGACTAATTCTATCTCATGATGCAAAAATCTATCAAAAATATGTTGTATAACATGTTTTTTGTTGTATCTTTGTGTCGATTTAAATGGCAAGCGAGTTATTTGAAATCACTTTTAGGTTATCAATTAATTTACTGACAAGGGCTTCTTGTAACTTGTGAACGGTTGCCGATAAATCATAACTTTTAAATGAAAGGAAAATTATGATTATCAAAAGCCTAACTAAAGAAGAAATTCTGTCTCAGATAAAATATCTGGAGCAGAACATCTCAAACGGGTCTGCTGCATACCGTGCAAACAGGGTGAACAGGCTTAGGAGTTTGAGAGCCGGCTTGCGTATGGCGAGCTGATGAAAAGGACTGGTGTCTGAAGCTGAGTAATCCGAAAAGGGATTACGAAAGCTTTGATTTAAGAAACTAATTGAATAAAATATATAGTAAGGCTGTTTTATACAGCCTTTTTTGCTTTTTGTAAAGCAGTGCGATTGTATTATAATCATTTATATAGGAAATCGTCTATTGAAATAGTATTTTTATATATCTTTGCCTCCGTTATCTAACAAAAAGTCTAAATTTATTACAATTTATGAAGGATTTATTATCAGCCAGACTGACCGCCCTATCGCCTTCTGAAACGTTCGCGATGGCACAAAAGAGCAATGAACTGAAAGCTCAGGGCATTGATGTGATCAACATGAGTGTGGGGGAACCCGACTTTAATACCCCTAAGCATATAAAGGAGGCGGCCAAGAAAGCGATTGACGATAATTTCTCTTTTTATTCTCCCGTGGCCGGATTTCCCGACCTGAAGAAAGCGATTTGCGAAAAGCTGCAAGCCGAAAATGAGCTGGAATATACACCTGCTCAAATTGTAGTCTCCGGTGGAGCAAAACAGTCGTTGTGTAATGTTATCCTTTCTATTGTGGATAAGGGTGAAGAGGTGATTATTCCTGCACCTTACTGGGTGAGTTATCCGGAGATGGTAAAACTTGCGGAAGGAACACCGGTCTTCGTTTATGCCGGAATTGAGCAGAATTTTAAAATCACTCCGCAGCAACTGGAAGAAGCCATCACTCCGAAGACCAAAGCACTGATCCTCTGTTCTCCGTCGAATCCGACCGGAAGTGTATATACCAAAGAAGAATTAGCGGCATTAGCCGGTGTGCTGGAGAAATATCCACAAGTGTATGTGATTGCCGACGAGATATATGAACATATCAACTATATCGGACAACATGAGTCGATCGCGCAGTTCAGTACTGTTCGTGACCGTGTGGTAGTAATAAACGGTGTGTCGAAAGGATATGCCATGACCGGATGGCGTATAGGATGGATTGCCGCACCACAGTGGATCGCATCGGCTTGTAGTATGTTGCAGGGGCAATATACATCGGGTCCGTCTTCAATCTCTCAAAAAGCAGCCCTGGCAGCCTATACCGGAGATCAATCCTGCGTGGGAGAGATGCGGATAGCTTTTGAAAGGAGAAGGAACCTCATCGTAGAGTTACTGGGACAGATTCCCGGATTGAAGGTGAACAGCCCGATGGGTGCTTTCTATATTTTTCCTGACTGCTCAAGCTATTTGGGGCGGTCGTATAACGAAAAAACAATACAGACAGCTACAGATCTGGCGATGTATATACTGGAAGAGGCTCATGTGGCCTGTGTGGGGGGGGATGCTTTCGGCGCACCCGGATGCATTCGTTTGTCGTATGCCACTTCCGATGAAAGCATTACCGAGGCGATAGCACGTATCAAAAAGGCGTTGGGAAAGTTATCGTAAAGATTCAGGCTATTTATATCTTTACAATATGCTTATAAATTAAAACCCGGTTTGAATAAAATCAACCGGGTTTTAATCTTATTGTATGATTTGCAAGTGTACCTTGGTCAAGCCCCTTACATCTTTGCCTGAATTACTACCGGAAAGTGGTCGGAAGGGAACCGTCCGTATGGCCTGTCGTTGAGTACCCCGTATTTTTTGACTGTGATGCCGGAGCTGACCCAGATATAATCGATCCGGCTATTCGAAGGTGCGTCCGGTCTGAACGCGTTGAAAGTGCCTTCTGTCCCGTAGGGCGGTTCCTCGGTTACAAGGTAGGAGTCGTTAAGCTTACCTGCATTATAAATGGTTTGAATAGGTTCATCGTCAGGGGTGGCGTTAAAGTCGCCGGTAGCGAATACCGGGCTGTCTCCCGCAATCTGTTCGATCTTTTCTATCAGTAACAGCGAAGAATTCTTGCGTGCCACTTTTCCTTCGTGGTCGTAGTGTGAGTTGAAAACGAAAAATTCCTTTCCCGATACCTGGTCTTTGAATTTTGCCCATGAGCAGATGCGGTTGCAGCAGGTGGCATCCCATCCTTTTCCCGGGACCTCAGGTGTTTCGGAGAACCAGAAATCACCATTGTCAAGCAATTCCAAACGATCTTTTTTGTAGATGATGGCCGAATGCTCACCGGCATCTTTACCGTCATCACGCCCGGCTCCCACATAGGTATAGCCGTTCAATTCAAGAATATCATCAAGTTGATGCTTAAATCCTTCCTGAGTGCCGATAATGTCAAGATCGTGGAATCTGATCAGGCCTTTCACCATCTCTTTCCTGTTCGGCCAGGCATTCTCACCATCGTTTGGGGTGTCCATCCTCAGGTTGAACGATGCGACTCTCAGGTTGCATTCTTCCCCACTATTGTTATTCGTGCAGGCTGCTGCTATTATTGTCATAAGAGACAAACCTAAAATAAATACTGTTTTTTTCATTTTTTTCCGTTGATTATATGTGTATGTAATGTTTTTCCTGACAAATCTTTCTGCCGTACATTTATCCTGGAGTCTACCGTGATGTCGAGGTAGATCTCATCGTCATTGATAAGCACCTGTACCGATGGAGAGACTCGGTAAATGTTTTAAAGCCCGAAATTACATTTTCCGATCAAGAAAAACAAGCAAGCCTGTGAAAATAATTGACAGGCTTGCTTGAGATACCGGTGACAATACTATTCCCATCCGGGATTTTGTCCCAGATTGGGATTTTTCAGTAAATCCGCCTCAGGGATTGGGTATAGGTACTTTTTATCCAACCACTCTCTTGCTCCCGGATTCCAGATAATTTCTCCGGAATCGCCATTCGATAAGATTCTGTTGCCAACCCCGGCGGAGGTGACATCAACAAAAACTGAGGCTTGTGAGGAGGAAGGCCGTTCTCCCCGGTAAAAACAGACATCCATTATGCCGTCTTCGTTCAGGTCATAATCGCCCAATGCGGGCACATACATCCCATTCATGGGAGCTTCGGCAAATAAATCGCCTAAACGCCATCTGATCAGGTCGTCGGGTCTTAATCCTTCCGTGATCATTTCTACGGCGCGTTCGCGGAGCACCTCCAATAAAACCGGATCAGTGAATTTGCCATTATAAAACTCAATCATATAAGGATCGGCTGTCGAAGGTTTTTGAATGAGTGTCGCCCCTTGTATCCCGGCACGAGCTCTTAAAGCGCCGATCGTTGATGCCCACTGGGCATCTGTCATCGTACCCAGTTCGGCTAAAGCTTCCGCTTTATTCAAGAGGATCTCGGCATAACGGAATATAAGGTGTGCGTTCTCATTCCGGCTTTCATCGTCATATGGGAATCGCTCGTCGTAACATCCTTTTATGATTTGATAACCTGTATACGCTTGTTCCAGATTAGGAGGAGCAATGATCGGTACTCCGTTTTCGGTACGGTGGTAATCTCCGACCCGGATGGTCTGACCGAGACGCAGATCCCTGTTTTTTACCTCTTCTGTAAATGGGGTTGTTCTATAATCAGGATCGCTTGTAAAGGGAGTACCGTCGATATTCAGATAGGTATTGATAAACCGGCGCGTCAGGGAAGGACGGTTCCCGTAAGTAGGGCTTATCGTTCTTCTGTTTCTGGAACTGAATACCTGTAAATTTGCGTCCAGGGCAACTGCCAATATTGTTTCATTACTATTGGGAGTCTTTTGAAGAAACAGATCACGGTAGGCGGTCGCCCCTTCTATCAGGGAGTAACCCGTGATCTCATCGGCGGTTTTTACCACTTCCTCAAACCATGTATTGGCCGTGCCTTCTTTTCCATATTGCGTATGATACTTCCTGAAAGAGGCTTCATAAAGACAGACTCGTGTCTTGAAAGCTCTCACCACATCCTTTGTAATGAGAGTGCGGGTAGGCTCCGAGATTGTTGAGATATGCTCTATGGCGTAATTCAGATCTTCCAGCACATACTCCATCACCGCAAACCGGTCATGGCGGGGTCCATACAGAGTTTCATCGTCATCAACATCTATCGTGCGGTCAATCCAAGGCACATCTCCGAAACGCTTTATCATTCCAAAATAGAAGTAAGCTCTGAAGAAACGGGCCAATCCCAGGTAATGCTCTTTCTCCGCGACGGAGCTTTGTTCCGTGTTTTCAATAAAATAGTTGATATTCCGTAAGTTGCTCCATGACCACCCGCTGCTTGTAGCGGGGCTTAATGCGTTAGGCATGAAACGCGTATCCACATTATTACGCGCGATCAAATCACTGTTATCGTCTATGGCAAAAACACCGTCGTAAGGGGTAGGCAGCATTTCATAAAACGAATTGGAATAAAGTTCCAGGCCGCTTGCCGTTTCAAAAATAGCAACGCGCGACGCGGTAGCCTGGGGCAATTCTTCCAGGTCGCAGGCTATAAAGTTCAATATAAAAGAGAAGCTTAAAAATATGTAAATATATCGTTTCATTGTACTCTGTTTTAAAAGTTGATAGATAAACCTAAAGAGATGGATTGTAGTGTAGGATAATTGTAACCGTCACCGTCAGTCCGTGTATCATCGCTGTTGAGTCCGGTTAATTGGGTACCGGCACCCCAGATGTTCGTAACATCCGTATCCCGTGTAATTTTATAGAGAGGCGACCATGTCCATAAGTTTTCCCCGGAGAGGTAAATTTTTATATCATTCGCCTGGATCTTTGAAGAGATACCGGTAGGGAGCGTATATCCGAAATGAAGGTTTTTCAATCTTATATATGCTACATTCTGCAGGTACCGGTCATTGGGAAGGGCTAACTGACCGTTTGCATTCTGAGCGGTATAACCCGATATAAGCGGCAGGTAAGCATCGAAGTTTTGCAGCTCCGGACGGAATTGTTGATCTTCCTGCCAGCGGGGATAATCGTTGTAAGGACGATTGTATTGTCCCCAAAAGCGAGCTTCTCTGGAAGGATACCACTGCTGTTTACCCACACCCTGGAAGAAGGCCGTCAGGAAAAAGCGATTCCAGTCGGCGCCCAGATTAAATCCGTAAACATACCGGGCGGAGTTATTGCCGATAATTGTTTTGTCGCCGGAATCATCCGCGCGGTTTAAACCGTGATAAATCTCATCATCTCCATCGAGATTCTTGAACTTTAAATCACCTACATAGTTTCTTCGGGTATTGTGAGCCAGGATATTGGATTGAGAGGGTGAATTGGCAATCTCCTCTTCCGATTGGAACAGGCCTTCTACCCGGTATCCCCATATTTCCCCGATTGTCTGGCCGATATAATAGTCCGTAAGGTTTTTATCGGGATTATAATAGTCTGTGATAACCGACTTCGAGTCTGCCAATGTTGCCCTGACACTGTAGTTGAACGGTTTCCCTCCCAGGATGAATCTATCCGCCCAGTGTAAGGATATTTCCCAGCCTGTGGTCTCCAATGCTCCGTAGTTGCCTTTGGGGACGTCGGTGCCGAAAATAGCAGGCACGCTGGGTCCCACGGTATACATGTCATCCGTCCATCGTCTGTAAATATCGCCGGTAAATGATAAGCGGTTGTTTAACGCGTTTATATCCAATCCTATGTTTCCCGTCGTGGCAGTCTCCCATGTCAGGGAATTAGGTATCACCCCGGGCTGGGCGGTACGTTGAGGACGTGTATCCCCTAGTATCCTCCCGGATTGGCTGATCCCGAAATTTTCCGTAAATGTATAAGGACTGATCGATCCGTTACCTAATGAACCGTAAGATATCCTGAATTTTACATTTGAGATTGCATTTGGATCCACTTGCCAGAAAGATTCTTCCGATAATCTCCATCCGGCGGATACGGAGGGAAAGAATGCCCATTGCTGGTTACTGGGGAATTTTGATGAACCGTCGTAACGACCGTTTACCTCCAGCAGGTAGCGCTCCATAAAATTATAATTTATCCGGAAGAAGCTGCCTGCAATCCGCCATTTACTGTATCCGCCTGATGTGGTGATATTATTCCCCAATGCAAGATTAATATCCCTGGCATCTTCGTAGACTATTCCGTTCCGGGTCATAGTCACGTTTTTATATACGGATTGTTCATAGTTGAACCCGGCCAGAAATTCGAAGTTATGTTTTTGCTCAAATGATTTGATATAATTGGCATACACGTTTGTAGCCAGGTAATCCGTTGTGCTGCGACGTTCCTGCAAATCATTGGTGTTGGTCCCGGTATATCCGATCTGGCCTTCGTAACGGCTGTACGGAACCTGGACCCTTATTTGCTGGTGACCATACTCCGTATTCTGGAAAGTAAAATCTGCACGCAGGGTTAAGCTTTTATCGAGAAAAACAGCTTCCAATGCGGTTTTATTCTTTATTATGTTCTGATGTAGATCCGCGCCGTTTTTTCCCAGATACCTGTCTCCTAACGTATACGCAGCAGGAAATGATAAGGTTCCGTCCGGATTGGTAAGCGGCGCCAAAGGATGGGCCTCGTCCGCCATATTACGCCATATATTGGATCCTTCACCCACATTGACAGGTTGCCGGTATTTCATAGAGGAGTATTCTACGTTATTGTCAATGTTCAGCCATTTGAATACCTGTACATTACCCCTTCCTCTTAGATTATACATCGAGTACTTGTCGGTATTATACTTGTATAACCCTTCCTCTCCGTTATAGCGTCCACTCAGATAAAATGAAGCAAGATCATTCCCTCCGGACATGGATATGTTGTGATCCTGTGCAAAGAAACTATCCTTGTAAAGCTCTTTATACCAATCCGTACTATAATAATATTCGTATGCGCCCGTAACAGGATTCACTTCAACCCGGGGGAGAGACGGGTCTTCCCACCTTCTTTTGATCTCCTCCAGATAAGCAGGTGAGAATGACATTGTTTTGTTGATGGCAGTGGGCGTATTTCCGTTATCGTTCCAGTTAGCCCACGCATCACTGAATGATTTCGCCCATGGATAGGAATCTGTGATGTTGTCCGGAACCGTTGTAGGCCGTTTGGAGGTGAAATTCCCGGTATAATTCAATGATGTTCTTCCTTTGGATGCTGATTTTGTCGTAATCAGCACTACGCCGAATGCGGCTCTTGCCCCGTAAATTGAAGCGGAAGCCGCATCTTTTAATACCGAAACACTTTCAATATCATTCGGGTTGAGCATACGGGGGTCTCCCTCTACGCCATCCACCAGGACCAGGGCGCTGCCTCCCTGACCGATAGAGGTTGTACCACGGACATTGTATGAAGGTGATTGAGTGGGTTTTCCATCGCTTAATTGTATATTTAGATTAGGTATAACACCCACCAACGCCTGGGTCATATTGTTCACCGGCCTGTTTTCAAAAACCTCACTGGTTACCTGTTCTACAGCCCCTGTGAGATTTACTTTTTTTGAAGTTCCGTATCCGACTACCACCACTTCATCCAGAAGTTCCGCATCTTCCTGTAATACCATGTTTAAGACGGATTGCCCATCCCATTGGACTTCCTGTGTAGCAAAGCCAATATATGAAAAAACGATGGTTGCTCCGGAAGGCGCAGACAAGGTGTAATTCCCGTCGATATCGGTAATGGTACCGTTAGTGGTACCCTTTTCTACCACATTCACTCCGATAAGAGGCAGGTTGTTTGCATCCTTAACCGTTCCTCTTAACGTCACGTTTTGCGAATACACCGTACACCAGAATAAAAAGCAGGCTGCGAGTAGATTCACACGTAATATGTTTTTTGATGTCATTTGTTTTTCTGTCATGTTGAATAAACTTTTAATAAAATAACTGATTATTGAAATTCGACCGCAAAGAAAGGCTAATAATGTTAAGGACCCGTGAAGAGAAAATGAAGAATAAGTTACTTAACATTCCATTTCTGGAGCGGTACCGAGTGTTTTGTTGATAGAATTAATCCATGTGTTTTCAATCTCATTGAATTAGATTTTATTATCAATAGAGTATTATTCCATTCGTTTAGATTTTTCTTTGTTGTATTGTTATCAGGTCTCCGTTTTTTCTCCATATTTTGCCGCAGCTGCCTTTACGATCTTTATATAGGTTATCCCTTTTTGGGAACGCAAGGCGCGGCTGACGGTATTCGGGTGTATGCCCAGCGTCAGGGCGACTTCTTTTTTCCAGCCGTGCGGCAAAAGCAGGGGTAATTTAGGCGATGATAATTTTTTTGCTTCCATATTCTTAGATTTTTTACAATTATATCTACCTTTGAAGACGTGGTGAGTATTCACACTACAAAGATAAAGATAATTATCTGTATTGTCCAAATTTTTAAAGATAAAAATCATGACCGATAAGCAAAAAATATTGGAATACCTTAAATATAAAGGAATTAGTAAAAATAAATTTTACCTGAAAACAGGTTTGTCGGTAGGTTTTTTAGACAGTGGAAAGAGCTTGGGTGTGGATAAACTGAGAGAGATATTAGATATTTATCATGATTTGAATCCGGCTTGGTTTCTCCCGGGGGACGCTCCTATGCTTATATCTGATAATGAGTTGAATGAAAAAGAGAAACAATATATCCGACCAATAGATATATCCGATTTGATAAGAAAAATAGAGGAGTTATCCGTTCAATTGGGTGCCCAAATCAATGAAAACAAACATCTCCATGAAACCAACCAGCGCTTGCTTGCACAAATCGATGATTTAAAAAAGAGCTGTTCTAATGATGTGCAGCATGGTATTGAAGATAAATAATTCTGCCCAGTGGTATAGTGGTTGAAGTCCTATTTGTCCACTGAAGTCAGACTGTTTTTTGTACTTCTTTCAATATTTCTTTGAGTACGCCGATATAATAAAACGGCAGGTTGACCAGTTTGAATTTTTTCCCCTTTTGTGTCGTGACTTTGTCAATTGAAAACGGCTGTGACCAAATCCTTACTGCAATATCGTGCGGCGCTTCTTCCATAAACAAATGTAAGGACCGGAGTTTAGCATTATGTCCTGATTTTACTTCTATGGGGATAACCTGACTGTCATATTGCAATACAAAATCCACTTCCGCATCGGAGTCTTTTTTGTTTCGTACCCAAAAGTTCCGTTGATTCGAAACGCGGTTATCTAAAGCAAGTAGTTCCTGCGCCACAATTTGTTCGGCAATTTTTCCCCGCCACGCGTCTAAAATGTCGGTTGCCCCAAACACTTCTTTTTGCACATTTGCAGCATAATTTACCAGACCGCAATCAAGCCAGAATAATTTCGGCGAGCGTTTCAAATTTTTTGTTATGGGGACAACCGTATCGGTTGTCGGATGGCAAAGTTCCAGGACAAAGGTTTTTTCCAATGTGCGAAACGCTTCTCCCATTTCACGTGCCTTATACGAGGATCCGGCAAAACCTCCTAAAGTAATGCGTTCTGCGGTAAATTTCCATCCCGCTTGTAAAATGTGGCGGACAGTTTGACTCATTGTATCGTTTCGGGCATATTTTTCAACATCATCACGATAACTTGTCAGTAAACTTTCATAAATGCTGTTCAGGCCAACAAAATTCTTGTTTGCGGCATAGTCTGCAATTACTTCAGGCATGCCGCCGATAAGTGTGAAAGTGTTGAACAAATTTATTGTTTTAGCATGTAATGCTTCGGGTATTTGACCGTCAGGCAAGGCTTTTTCAAGTTGCGTTTCGCCGATAGCCCTCAGAAATTCGTTGAAAACGCAGGGGCGGACAGCCAAATATTCTACCCGTCCGACAGGAAAAGATGCTTTTTTGTTCAACATCGTTTCCAATAGTGAACCCGCTGCTATCACATATAAATCAGGTATTTTTGCCTCATAAAAATAACGGAGTTTAGTGATGGCCCTGTTTGAATTTTGAATTTCGTCAATAAACAGAAGCGTTTTGCCCGGTTTGTTTTCCTTGTTGCAAAAAAGGAAAATTTCAGCCATAAGATTGTCAATTTCCTGTTCTTTTTCGAACAAAGCCATTGTGCTCGGATTTTTTTCAAAATTCAAATACAGGTAATTTGTGAAATTCTTCGAAAAACAGTCCACAAGCGTAGTTTTGCCAACTTGACGAGATCCTCTTAATATCAATGGTTTGTGGTTCAATTTTGCAGCCCATTTCTCTAATTCTGCAATAATATTTCGTTCAAACATAGCTTCAATATTTCTGCAAATATAATATTTTGTGTCAAATCGGGGGTAGAAAATGGTAATATTTGTATCAAATCGGGGGTGTAAATTGTTGAATTTTGTATCAAATCGGGGGTGTAAATTGTTGAAATAAGTTTTTTTTGTACCGGGTTTCGATTGCCGTTTCTCAATTTATTGTTACCTTTGCACCTTAATTTTTGTGTGGTATAAATTTCATTGACAATGAATAAGAAATTTCCGGAATACAGCCATTTAGACCTCTCGGCAATAAACAGGGAGATGTTGAAAGCCTGGGATGAAAAAGAGGTTTTCAGGAAAAGTCTGGAGACGCGGGAGGGACATACGCCGTTTGTATTTTACGAAGGGCCACCCTCGGCTAACGGGATGCCGGGCATCCATCATGTGATTGCACGTTCCATTAAAGATATTTTCTGTCGTTATAAAACCATGAAAGGTTTTCTGGTCAACCGGAAAGCAGGGTGGGATACGCATGGGTTACCCGTGGAATTAGGTGTGGAGAAATCGCTGGGAATTACCAAGGAGGATATCGGTGAAAAAATATCGGTCGAAGAGTACAATGCGGCGTGCCGTACCGAAGTAATGAAATATACCCGGGAGTGGGAAGACCTTACCCGGAAGATGGGATACTGGGTGGATATGAACGATCCCTATATCACTTATGACAACCGTTATATCGAAACCCTGTGGTATCTCCTGAAAGATTTATACGAAAAAGGATATCTCTATAAGGGATACACCATACAACCATACTCGCCCGCGGCCGGTACAGGCCTCAGTACACATGAACTGAATCAGCCGGGGTGTTACCGCGATGTAAAAGATACGACCTGTACGGCTCAGTTCTTAATAAAGAATCCGCTGCCGGAGTGGACTGAATTCGGGGAGCCGTTCTTCCTGGCATGGACCACTACGCCCTGGACTCTGCCCTCCAACGTACTGCTCGCTGTAGGACCCAAGATCGATTATGTAGCGGTGCAGACCTATAATCCTTACAGCGGCAGGCCGATGACTGCCGTGCTGGCTAAAAACCTGCTGAATACCTATTTCCCCGCGAAAAACGCTGAACTTTCGTGGGATGATTATAAGCTGGGCGACAAGAATATTCCTTTCCGTGTAATTGATAAGGAGTGGAAAGGCGCTGAACTGGCCGGTATAGCTTATGAACAGCTTATTCCCTGGGTGAAAGTGTCGGACAACGGTTTGAAAGTGGTGACGGGTGATTTCGTAACCACGGAAGACGGTACAGGTATCGTACATATAGCCCCTACTTTTGGTGCGGACGACGCGAAAGTAGGAAAGGAGAATGATGTGCCCGGATTAACCCTTACCGACAAAGAAGGGAATCTTCGCCCCATGGTTGACCTCACCGGGAAATATTTCCGTATTGAAGACCTCGATCCCGGATTTGTGCGGCATAATGTAAATACAGAACTATACGGTGAATATGCCGGCCGGTATGTGAAAAATGCCTATGACGATTCGCTTACCGATGAGGATGCTACGCTCGATGTGGATCTCTCGGTCATGTTGAAACAGCAGAACCGCGCATTCCGTATAGAAAAACAGGTGCACAACTACCCGCACTGCTGGCGGACCGATAAACCGGTATTGTATTATCCGCTGGATAGCTGGTTTATCCGTACGACGGCATGTCGCGATAAGATGATAGAACTTAATAACACCATCAACTGGAAGCCGCAATCTACCGGTACCGGACGTTTCGGGAAATGGCTCGAGAACCTGCAGGACTGGAATCTGAGCCGCAGCCGCTATTGGGGTACGCCCCTTCCGGTATGGCGCACCGAGGATGGTAAAGAGGAGAAATGCATCGGTTCCGTAAAGGAATTGTTTGGAGAGATACGCAAGGCAATGGATGCCGGTGTGATGAAAGAGTTGCCTTGGAGTGGCCTGAATCTGGAAGAAGGCCAGGGGGCGGACTATGATAAGATAGATTTGCATCGTCCCTATGTGGATGATATCGTGCTGTTGTCCGATAGCGGCAAACCGATGAAGCGTGAGACGGACCTGATCGACGTATGGTTCGACAGTGGTGCCATGCCTTTTGCGCAGGTATTTTATCCCCATATTGCAGAAGATGATTTTCAAAAAATATTTCCTGCCGATTTTATTGCGGAGGGAGTAGACCAGACACGCGGATGGTTCTATACCCTGCACGCCATCGCTTCAATGGTAAAAGGAAGCGTAGCTTTTAAAAATGTGGTGTCCAACGGGTTGGTGCTCGATAAGAACGGCAATAAAATGTCGAAGCGGCTGGGTAACGCGGTAGATCCGTTTGAAACGATAGAACGGCATGGTTCCGACCCGTTACGCTGGTATATGATCACCAATGCTGCTCCATGGGAGAATCTGAAATTCGATATAGAAGGAGTGGAAGAGGCACGTCGTAAATTTTTCGGGACACTCTATAACACTTATTCATTCTTTGTATTATATGCCAACGTGGATGATTTCCACGATCAATATCAGCGGATCGCCCTCGATGAACGGCCCGAGATCGACCGTTGGATTTTGTCGATGTTACATTCGCTGATAAAAGAGGTCGATCAAAGTTATGAGGCATACGAACCCACCAAAGCGGGACGTGCTATTGCAGATTTCGTGAACGATCATCTCAGCAACTGGTATGTACGCCTCAATCGTAAACGTTTCTGGGGAGGAGAGATGACCGATGATAAGTTGTCGGCCTACCAGACGCTGTACCAATGTCTGGTGACCGTGGCAAAGCTGATGGCACCTATCGCTCCCTTTTATGCTGACAGGCTATATCTCGATCTGACTTCAGCAACAGATAGTGAGCAGTTTGAATCGGTACATCTGGCTGATTTTCCATTGTGGGACGATTCGCTTGTCGATAAGCAACTCGAAGAGCAGATGTATCTAGCCCAGACTGCTTCATCCATTGTACTCTCGCTACGCCGGAAAGTAAATATCAAGGTACGTCAGCCGCTCTCCAAGATTATGATCCCCGTCGTAGATGAGCAGCAGAAAAGAAATATCCAGGCTGTAGAGTCGTTGATCCTCAGTGAGGTGAATGTAAAAGAATTACAGTTTGTGGATACGGCCAGTGAAATATTGGTAAAACGGGTGAAGCCCGATTTCAAAAAGCTGGGTCCGCGCTACGGGAAAATAATGAAACAGCTTGCCCCGAGAATACAGGGCATGACACCCCAAGAGATCCAGGAACTGGAAAAGAACGGTCGCTTCGGTTTAACTATAGAAGGACAGGAAGCGTTGGTGACACTCGATGATGTGGAGATCATCTCAGAAGATATCCCGGGATGGCTGGTGGCTAACGAAGGATGGCTGATGGTGGCACTGGATGTCACCCTTACGGCTGAACTCAAAGAAGAGGGGATCGCCCGCGAATTGGTGAACAGGATACAAAACCTGCGCAAAGCGAAGGAATTCGAAATTACTGATCGGATCAATGTCAGGATTTCGTCCAATCCTGCTTTTGATGATGCTGTTACCCATAATGCCGCTTATATTAAAAATCAGGTGCTGGCCGATGAGATCATCATGGTGAGCGGACCGCTTGAAGATGTGATAGAGATTGATGATGAAACGCTCACTATCAGCATTGTAAGAAACAGTTGAGAATTATGTGATTTATGCCTATATTTGCAAAAAATAAATAATGAACTATTATGAGCGAAAAGACGAGATATTCAGACGAGGAATTGGAAGAATTCCGAGCTATCATTAATGAGAAATTGCAGATAGCCAAACAGGAGTATGAAAATTACCGTGCTGCCGTCACCAATGCCGACGGAAACGATACGGTGGATACTTCCCCTACCTATAAAGTGCTGGAAGAAGGTGCATCTACCCTCTCCAAAGAAGAAGCGGGAAGACTGGCACAACGTCAGATGAAGTTTATCCAGAATCTTCAGGCTGCCATGGTACGCATTGAGAACGGAACTTATGGCATATGTCGTGAAACCGGCAAGCTGATCCCGAAAGAACGTCTTCGTGCCGTACCCCATGCCACATTGAGTATTGAAGCTAAATCGCAAAAGAAGAAATAATCACTTTCCCGATGAAGATGTGGGCGGTACTTGTGAAAGTAGGAGGAAGGGGTGAAGCTCTTTTCAGGCTTTCTGTGCCCGTAAAACAAAGAAAAGCGCATGAAGAATAGTATACGAAATAGATGGATTGCCATTGCCGTTGTTGTGGCGGTGCTCCTTGTCGATCAACTTTCTAAAATATGGGTAAAAACACATATGGGTCTGTATGATGCCATTGATGTTTTCGACTGGTTTAAGATCTATTTTGTAGAGAATAACGGGATGGCATTCGGTATTGAGGCGGGAGGAAAATTGTTTCTCTCGCTTTTCCGTATCATTGCCGTGGTTTTTATTGTCATTTATTTGTCGCGGCTGATAAAGCAGAATTACGGAGCCGGATTTATTGCCTGTGTGGCGCTGATCCTTGCCGGAGCTTCGGGAAATATTATTGATAGTATCTTTTATGGTGTTATCTTTGAAGCTAGTTATCCGGGACATGTCGCTTCCTTTGTTCCCTGGGGTGAAGGATATGCTTCACTGCTGCACGGGAGAGTGGTAGACATGTTTTACTTTCCCTTGATCAGTGGTACATACCCTGATTGGATCCCTTTTCTGGGGGGAGAGGAATTCCTTTTCTTCCGGTTCATATTTAATATTGCCGATTCGGCTATTACTGTGGGGGTTATCCTGATACTGCTTTTTTACAGAAGAACATTATCCTATTCATTGCTCTCGAAAGTTGAGCGTGAAAAACTGGAAAACGAGAAACAAGATCAGCAAATCAGAAGTGAAGAGTAAAAAGAGTGTTGCATATTTTTTTCTGTTCATTCTGTTAGGTGGACTGGCCTATTCCTGCCAGAATCGCCCCAAGGAGGTGTTGAACCGGAAACAGATGGAACGGCTGATGTATGACGTGTATATCGCCGAGGCAACTATGGAAAACGACTACCAGAATTTCAACACTCCCGAAAAGAAAGAAGCATATATCAATAAGGTATTCCAGGCACATAAGGCTACCCAGGCACAGTGGGATACCTCATTATCGTGGTATTCCGACAGAATCGATCTCTATCTGAAAATGAATGACTCGGTAAAGGCTCGCCTGCAGCGTGCCCGGCAAGAAATTGATGCTATGGTGGCACAGCAGACTCAGGGGCAACAGATTGATCCCGCACTACTGCCACCCTCTTACCTGCCTCCTGTTTATATATTCTCGATGCCTGATGCAAAAAGAGGACTCCGGTTCCGCCTGGATTCCTCAGAAATTTCTTCCAAAGTTATCGGAGAAGATTTTCTGTTTACTTTCAGTACAATAGGAATCCCACCCCGGTTTTCGTCTTCCTTTACATCATTGCTTACAATGGTTTATTCAGATACTACCATCTACCGGTTCCAGAAAATAAGGGAAAATAAAACTTACGAACTCACCGGATCAAAGTATATTCCGGGAGATACGATCACTGAAATAAGAGGCTTTATACATCTGCAGGACTCGACGGGTGTAATGCCTCACATTCAATTATACAATATATTTTTCGGAGATATACAGTCAGCCGTTTTAGAAACAGACACTTTAAAGATGGGGTTGGATACTCTGGATGGAGAACCGTTAAATCCTGATTCTACGAGGCTTCCAGTCCCGGATTCCATGAATTCTTTTCAACCTGATTCCATACAAGAGATGTAATATAATGCCCTATAGAGAAAAGTAATATGTCATAATGACTTATATTTTAGATAAATTGCTATATTTGCCGGATATAATAAAAATAATAATAAAATTTTAACATTTACTCGTCATAACTTAACATCAAAATGAAAAAAAAGAGAGTTTATACCTTTGGAAACGGTGCAGCTGAAGGGCGGGCAGATATGAAAAACCTGCTTGGCGGGAAGGGCGCGAATCTTGCAGAAATGAATTTAATTGGCGTTCCCGTTCCTCCGGGTTTCACTATTACTACTGAAGTCTGTACGGAATATAACGAATTGGGTAGAGATTATGTGGTAGGTCTCCTGAAGGAGGAAGTTGAGCAAGCAGTAGCCCAGATTGAAGAGTTGACAGGAACAAAGTTCGGAGACAAGGAGAACCCCTGTCTGGTATCTGTCCGTTCCGGCTCGCGTGTATCCATGCCCGGAATGATGGACACCGTGTTAAATCTTGGCCTGAATGATGATGCCGTGGAGGGAATTGCCAAAAAGTCGGGTAATGAGCGTTTTGCCTGGGATTCCTATCGCCGTTTCGTGCAGATGTATGGGGATGTGGTATTGGGAATGAAACCCCAAAGCAAAGAAGATATTGATCCTTTCGAAGAGATTATGGATGAGGTGAAGGAATCCAAAGGAATAGAACTGGATACCGATCTTACCACCGATGACCTGAAAGAACTTGTGAAAAGATTCAAGACGGCCGTAAAGGAAAATACCGGTAATGATTTTCCGGTAGATCCATGGGATCAGTTGTGGGGAGCTGTTTGTGCCGTCTTCGATAGTTGGATGAACGAACGTGCGATCCTCTATCGTAAGATGAACAATATCCCTGAAGAGTGGGGTACCGCTGTCAATGTGCAGGCAATGGTGTATGGTAATATGGGTAAGACCTCCGGTACAGGAGTTGCTTTCACCCGCGATGCTGCTACCGGGGAAGATATCTTCAACGGTGAATATCTGATCGATGCCCAGGGCGAAGATGTGGTTGCCGGAGTACGCACACCTCAGCAGATTACTATCGAGGGATCCCGTCGTTGGGCAAAACTGCAGGGTATTTCAGAAGAGGAGCGTGCTGCAAAATATCCTTCACTCGAAGAAGCGCTTCCCGAATGTGCAAAGGAATTAATTGAAGTTCAGCAGAAACTGGAGGACTATTTCAAGGATATGCAAGACCTTGAGTTCACCATCCAGGACGGAAAACTCTGGTTATTGCAGACCCGTAGTGGAAAACGTACCGGTGCTGCGATGGTGAAAATCGCTATTGATATGCTCCACCAGGGATATATTGATGAAAAAACTGCACTGAAACGGTGTGACGCTGAAAAGTTGGATGAGTTGCTCCATCCGGTCTTCGATAAGAAATCACTTGCACAGGCTAAACCGTTGACCAATGGCCTACCGGCTTCTCCGGGAGCTGCTACCGGTCAGGTGGTATTTCATGCCGATGAGGCGGAAGAGTGGAGCAAAGAAGGTAAGCAGGTGATCCTTTGTCGTATTGAAACATCGCCCGAAGATTTACGTGGTATGGCTACTGCGCAGGGAATCCTTACCGCACGCGGCGGGATGACTTCCCATGCAGCCGTAGTGGCAAGAGGAATGGGTAAATGTTGTGTTTCGGCTGCCAACAATGTGGTGATCAATTATAAAGAACGTACCATGACCATTCACGGCAAGGAACTGAAAGAGGGAGACTGGATATCATTGAACGGTTCCACCGGTCTTGTATATGAAGGTAGAATAGAAACCCAGGATGCTGAACTGGATGCCGATTTCAACGAATTGATGGAGATCGCCGATAAATATGCCCGTATGGATGTGAGAACCAATGCCGACACCCCGCGTGATGCCAAAGTGGCCCGCGATTTTGGAGCTAGAGGTATTGGTTTGTGCCGTACGGAACATATGTTCTTTGAAGAAGATAAGATTATTCCCATGAGGGAGATGATCCTCGCAAAAGATGAAGAGGGACGTAGAAAAGCGCTGGAGAAACTGCTCCCATTGCAGAAAAAGGATTTTGCCGGAATTTTCAGGGCGATGGACGGCCTGCCCGTTACTGTTCGCCTGCTCGATCCGCCATTGCACGAGTTTGTCCCTCACGATGAAAAAGGGCAGATGGAAATGGCCAGGGTAATGGGGATCTCTTACAAAGATATTCACGAACGGGTGGAAGGATTGCTCGAATCAAACCCGATGTTAGGTCTGCGTGGTTGTCGCCTCGGAAACCTCTATCCGGAGATCACCGAGATGCAGGCCCGTGCCATTATGGAAGTGGCCATTGAGCTGAAGGAAGAAGGTATTACCGCTTGTCCTGAAATCATGGTTCCCCTCACCGGTATCGTCCATGAGTTCAAAGCCCAGAAAGACATCATCGAAAATACTATCCAAAAAGTATTTGCAGAAAAGAATGACTCGGTAGAGTATAAGATCGGTACGATGATTGAGATACCACGTGCAGCGCTTACGGCGCATAAGATTGCCAGAGAAGCCGATTTCTTCTCATTCGGAACGAACGACCTTACGCAAATGACCTTCGGTTATAGTCGTGACGACGTAGCTAAATTCCTGCCGATGTATCTGGATAAGGGAATCCTGAAACATGATCCGTTTGCGGTACTCGACCAAAATGGAGTGGGACAGCTTGTAAGTATGGCTGTGCAGAAAGGACGTGAAGTCAGACCCACCCTTAAGTGCGGTATTTGTGGAGAGCACGGGGGCGAACCGTCGTCAGTGAAATTCTGCCATACGGTGGGACTGAACTATGTTTCCTGTTCCCCGTTCCGTGTGCCTATAGCACGCTTAGCCGCAGCACAGGCAGCGATCGAAGGATAACTTCAGGTTAGATATTTTGCTATAGAGGCGTCTTGATGGCGCCTCTGTTTGTTTTTATCCAGTGGCCAACGGGGAAATCAATGCATAATTGTCTCGTAAACGGCCTTTCTTAGGTCTCCCGCTTCGTTGTCACAGTTATACTCCCAATACATGGCGCCGAGCAGTCCCTGGTCTTTTACATATTGGCATTTAATTGTTAATGAACGAGGATTCTCAAAACCGCAGACCAATTGTCCGATTGAATCGACAAGATAGGGAACCTGCCCTCTTTCATCCCAAAGAGTGGTGAAACCGGTCAGTTTCTCAATCTCTTTATAATCGATGAAGTCAGGGATCTTGTTTTTCTCGCCTCGGCCATAAAATGGCATGCCAAGCACTAGTTTATGCTTGGGGCATCCTGCCGCAAGGTGTCTTTTTACCGCTTCGTCGGATGTTAAACGGCCACTATGCTCGGAAGGATACAGTGCTGAAAGGTGTTTTGGGGCAGTAGCCATATCGTAAGCCATGATGTTCACAAAATCCACATAGGGGTCAATAGCCTTGAAGTCGATATATTTGGCAGATGCTGCAGAAGCCAGTGTTAGCAGCTTTTCTTTTCCAATGGCGCCTCTTATATCCTTCATAAGAAGGGTGAAATTGTCAGTGTCATCGGGAGAAGATGAGATATTTGCGGCAGAACTCGTAGGGTATTCCCAGTCGAGATCAATACCATCAAGATTGAATTCATTTACAATCTGCCGGCATTCTTCCGCAAACTGTTCTCTGTTCTTTGCCGTGGCGGCCATCTCGGAGAATCGGCCGCTGCCCCATCCTCCAATCGACAGTAGTACTTTTAGGGACGGTTTTTTCCTTTTTAGGGAAACGATTTGTTTTAATCGGTCTGGATTGTCGATACGTACTCCGTTAAATGAATCGTTTACATGTCCGAAAGCGTAATTAATATGTGTCATATATGCCGGATCAGGCATAATTGAACTCCCGGAAGTAACATATGCTACAATCACTTTTGGAGGGGTGTCCGATTTCCCTGTTGTTGAAGTCGTAGATGAAGAAAATATAACGAGCATCAATGCCAACAGAACGTAAATCTCTTTTAAGGTTGTTTTCATCTTACTAAGATATTAAAAGGACAAATATCTATAAATAAAAAAGAAAAACAAAAAGAAATTTTATTTTAAATCAAAAGGCTGCTTGCTTTTTTAAAATCGGCGAACCTTCCCTTCTGCCGATATAACTACTTTTAACCATCAAACTATTTTGCTGCTAAGGGGATTATCATTACTTTTACACTCCCAGAATTGGGGTGTAAGAGTTGGAATGTAGTTTTTCAGATGAAACGAGCATGAAAATTGTTCTCGCTCAAGAACATGATAATATGCGAGTTCCATACGGGCACAGTGTAAAAAATTAAATATTATCGTATGAAACCGACATGTTTAAAATAATCATTAAACACCCGAAGGTAATGATTATTTTGAACATCAAAGGTTCCATATACCGAAATAAAACAATAAAATAATCATATGAAATATTCAGTGAAGATATTGTTCTTTTTTATGGCGATGTTATTCGTTCCCAGTCTGATGATTGCCCAGAATAATGTGGTCGATGAGATTGTATGGGTGGTAGGCGATGAAGCTATCCTGAAATCAGAGGTGGAAGAATACCGTAAAGAGATACTGATGCAGAATCAGCGTATTGAAGGTGATCCCTATTGTTTTATTCCCGAGCAGTTGGCTATCAGGAAACTGTTTCTCGATCAGGCGAAGCTCGACAGTATTGAAGTGCAGGAATCACAGGTGAGCCGTTCACTGGAGTACATGATCAATGAATATATTGCTTCCGTTGGTTCAGTAGAGAGGTTGGAAGAATATTGGGGTAAAAGTATCACTGCCATCCGGGAAGACCTGCGTGAGCAGCTCCGTGAACAGCAACTCATAGAAGGTGTGCAACAGAAGCATTTCGGAAGCGTGCAATTGACACCTTCCGAAATCCGGAAATATTATAACAGCCTTCCCCAGGACAGCCTTCCCTTCATTCCGACGACACTGGAAGTGCAGATCATCACGGTAGAGCCGGAAATTCCATTGGAGGAAATTGATAGGGTCAAGGCGCAGTTGAGAGATTATACGGAACAGATAACCAGTGGTAAAAATAGCATGTCTACATTGGCCATACTCCATTCCGAAGACCAGGGATCGGCTATGAGAGGGGGAGAATTGGGCTTTATGAACCGCTCTTCTTTGTCTCCTGAGTTTGCCAATGTGGCCTTCGCGCTGAATGATCCGCAAAAAGTATCGAATATTGTGGAGACTGAATATGGTTTTCATATCATCCAGTTGATCGAACGGAGAAACGATATGGGAAACTTCCGGCATATATTGTTGAAGCCGAAAGCACCTAAGGTGTCTCTCGATATGGCGATCATCCGCCTCGACTCTATCAGGACTGGAATCATGGACAAGAAAATTACGTTTGACGATGCAGCCACTTACCTCTCTGCAGATAAAGACACCCGGAATAACAGAGGGATTATGGTGAATAATACCCCTAGAAGTGCCAATGCCGGTACGCCACGGTTTGCCCTGAACGAGTTAAATCAGGATATTGCAAAGATTGCGGGCGAAATGAAGAAAGGAGAGGTGTCCACGCCATTTATTATGATAAATGACAAAGGGCGCGAGGTGGCAGCAATTATTAAAATTACTGACCGCAACGAAGGGCATAGGGCCAATATCAATAACGATTACCAGATCATCAAACAGATGGCAGAGAATGCCAAACAGCAAAAGCTGGTGGATGAATGGCTGCAGGATAAAATCAGGAAAACGTATGTTCGCATAGATCCCGAATGGCAAGGATGCGAATATAAATACAAGGATTGGCTAAAATAACTGTGCTCTTACGGCAATGAAGAAACAACGCTTGCAATCTTTCAGGGGAGGCATACTTTTGTTTGGGCTACTTTCGCTTATGTTAGCGTCGACTTATGCACAGCAACCTCTCCGGCAACAATCCGCGGATCCTCCGGTGGAGATTGTGGAAATGAGGCAGGCTGATCTTTTGAGCAAGAGGGATGGATTCGACGCGCAAATCTTTACAGGTAATGTGGTCTTTTATCACGAAGGGGCATTCATGTATTGCGATAGTGCTTACCTCTATCAGCAGGCCAATTCATTTGAAGCATTCAGCAATGTGAGAATGGAGCAGGGGGACACCATCTTTGTGTATGGTGACTACCTGCACTACGATGGAAATATCCGGTTGGCACGGCTTCGTGATAATATCCGGATGGAAGACCGGACTGCTACGCTCTTTACCGATAGCCTCGATTACGACCGTACTACCAATCTGGGATATTACTTCGATGGAGGGATGCTGGTGGATGAGAAGAACGAGTTGACTTCTTACTGGGGGCAATATAGCCCTGATACTAAGGTGGCACTGTTCAATGACAGTGTGAAACTGGTCAATGAAGACTATATTATTTATGCCGATACGTTGAAATACAACACCGAGTCGAAATTTGTCGATATCCTGGGTCCTTCACGTATTGTATCCGACAGCGGTTATGTGCATACAAGCAAGGGATGGTATAATACTGTGACAGACGACTCCAAATTATTGGACCGTTCGGAAGTGTATAGCAATGACGGGACAAAAGTACTTATCGGCGATACTATACTCTATAACCGTCAAACGGGACAAGGAGAGGTGTTTGGGGATATGTTCCTGGAGGATAAGGCCCAGAAGGCTATCCTGAGGGGGAATTATGGTTATTATGATGAAAAGACGGAGTATGGAATGGCTACAGACAAGGCATATGCCATTGACTACTCTCAAGGCGACAGCCTGTATGTGCACGGTGACACGCTCATCATGAAAACCGATTCAATATACCGGGATGTGAAGGCTTTCTATAACGTACGTTTCTATCGCTCAGACCTTCAGGGTGTATGTGACTCGCTGCACTATGCCTCAGCCGACTCCATACTCTATATGATTGGTGATCCTGTAATATGGAGCGATAATAATCAGATACTGGGAAACCGGATCGATGTTTTCCTGAACGACTCCACCATCGAAAAAGCTATTGTGAGAGATTATGCACTGGCTATCCAGGAGAGGATGGAAAAGGATCAGTTCAATCAATTGAGCGGTAGGGATATGACCGCTTTCTTCCGTGACGGGGAACTCTATCATGTCCTGGTGGAAGGTGATGCAGTTTCACTATACTATGCAATGCAGGAAGACAGTACTATCATCGGGTTGAATAGGATGGAGAGTGCTTATCTGGAGATGGATACAGAAAAGAACCGGATTACGAAATTAAAAACGTATTCAGCGACTTCAGGAGTCATGACTCCTTTGCCCCTGTTAAAACCCGAAGAGACTCGACTTAAAGAATTTGTCTGGCTCAATTATTTGCGACCTACTGGTCCTGATGATATTTTCCGCAGGAATGAACGGCGTAGCTCCGAAGCTACAGAACCCCGTCGGGGACGCTTTGAGAGAGAAGATGTCACGCTCTAATCTTGTGTGATTTGCCTGTTTTACTTCGTTTTTTTATTTTTTCATAAACCAAACAGCAGCTTATTATGGGTGTTTTCTTTTTTTATAATAACCGAAAACCGCGTAAATTCAATTATACGCCCATCCTTTATAATCCGGAAGAGGAGGAGCGCAAGAAGAACTTGCAAGACAGGATCGAGAAAGTTAAAAGGGAGATGGGGGTATTGCCGGAGGAAAAACCGGTCGAAAGGAAGGATTTTAAGACGGAATTTGTTTCCCAGACGCGTCATCTGAAAAAACGTAAGGAGAAGGAAAATTCCGGGAGAAATTCTTTTTTCGCTAATAATGGATTGCTTATCATTATCCTTGTGGTTCTTTTCGCGATCTTCTTTTTCTGGTTTTTACGTTAGATAGCACGGATATAGAATATGCCTGATATTATTCATCTCCTTCCGGATTCCATTGCCAATCAAATTGCTGCGGGTGAGGTAATACAGCGCCCTGCATCGGTAGTGAAGGAATTGATCGAGAACTCGCTCGACGCCGGCGCTACACATATTATTCTCAGTGTGAAGGATGCCGGACGTACCTTTATCCAGGTTATTGATAATGGCAAAGGGATGTCTGCTACCGATCTGCGGATGGCTTTCGAACGTCATGCCACCTCCAAGATACGGAGTGCCGATGATCTGTTTTCACTTACCACGATGGGATTTCGGGGTGAGGCCCTCCCTTCTATTGCTGCGATCTCCCATATAGAGGTAAAGAGTCGGAGGGAAGAGGATGAATTGGGATCGCTGCTGGTCATTTCCGGATCGAAGGTCGAAAAACAGGAGATGGTGGCAGCAGCTACCGGGACCTCAATCACCGTGAAGAATATTTTCTTCAATGTGCCGGCAAGGAGAAAATTCCTGAAATCCAATGAGACGGAACGCCGAAATATTTTTACCGAATTCGAGCGTATCGTGCTGGTTAATCCCGATGTGGAATTTACACTGATTGAAAACGGAGTGGAAACACTCCATCTGCCCAAAACGGGACTGAGGCAACGCATCGTTCAGATAGAAGGGAAAAATACGAATCAGCAGTTGATCGAAATCAATGAGGAGACTACTCTTGGAAAGATTTATGGCTATATAGCCCGACCCGAATTTGCCAGGAAGGGAAAAGTAAACCAGTTCTTTTTCGTCAATAACCGGTATATCCGGCATCCCTACTTCCACCGTGCGGTCACTACCGCGTTTGAACCGCTTATTGCGGCCAACGAGAAGCCGGGTTACTATATCTATTTTCAAGTTGACCCAGATACGATTGATGTGAATATTCATCCAACCAAGACGGAGGTTAAATTTGAGAACGAACAGGCTCTTTGGCAGATACTGATGGTGACTGTAAAAGAGTCGCTGGGAAAATTCAATGCGATTCCTACCATCGACTTCGACAGGGATGATGCACCCGAAATACCGGTCTACGACCCCTCCCGCACCTCTTCGATGCCGAAAGTGAATCTTGATCCCGGTTATAATCCGTTTCACAGTCACCGTACTGAAACCCCGCAGCCGAAAGTGCCTGCTTTTGGTTGGGAGCAGCTTTACAAAGGATTTGAAAAAGAAAAGGAACTGGTTGATGAAATAGAGAGTAGAATCCCCGCTACATTATTCAAGCCGGCGGGGAGTGACCGTAATTTGCCTGAGACTGAACTTTCTCCGGAACATTACCAGTACAAGCAGAAATATATACTCACCTCGGTCAAGTCGGGATTGATGATTATTGATCAGCACAAGGCGCATGTACGTATCCTATTCGATAAATATCTGGAGCAGATAAGGAATAAAAGGGGAATCTCCCAACGGGTATTATTCCCCGAAGTGTTGGAACTGTCGGCTTCCGAGGCAGCCGCCTTGCCTTCCATCATGGAGGATTTGGAGGCGCTGGGTTTTGAATTGAGCGATCTGGGTAATCACAGCTTTGCCATACAGGCTGTCCCTTCTGAAATTGAAAATGCTGCTCCTGCCGCACTGATCCGTTCCATGATCGGAAAAAGTATGGAGACGGGAAGTGACGTGAAATCGGAAATACAGGAATCAATAGCGCTTTCGCTTGCCAATCTGACGGCTATTCCTTACGGAAATACATTGACTACGGAGGAGATGTTGCTTATTGTGAGCCAACTCTTTGCGTCACCTTCTCCTACTTATACCCCCGACGGACAAACTATAATCAGCGTGATATCGGATGCTGAGATTGAAAAGAAAATGCAATGATACGTTTAACCCTTCATAATTAAACAGATATGACACATTATTCTTATTGTGGAAACAGCGGCGTACAACTCCCTAAAATATCACTGGGGCTTTGGCATAATTTTGGATTTGCCGATGATTATGAGACTGCACGTGAAATGGTAATACATGCTTTTGAACAGGGCATAACCCATTTCGACCTGGCAAATAATTATGGTCCTCCTCCGGGATCAGCAGAATCGAACTTCGGAAAGATACTGAAAGAGGATCTCTCTTCCCATCGCGACCAAATGATCATCTCCTCCAAAGCGGGGCATCTGATGTGGGATGGCCCCTATGGAGACGGTTCATCGAGGAAATATCTTATGGCCAGCATCAATCAGAGTCTTAAACGGACAGGATTGGAGTATTTCGATATCTTCTATTCACATCGTTATGACCCCAATACGCCGGTAGAGGAGACAATGCAGGCGCTGGTCGATATCGTGCGACAGGGGAAGGCCCTTTACATAGGCTTGTCCAAATATCCACCCGTACAGGCGCGTGTTGCTATGAACTACCTGAAAGAGAGAGATGTTCCCTGTTTCATCTTTCAGGATAAATATAGTATGTTCAATCGCCTGCCTGAAAAGGATATCCTGGATATCACTGAAGAATTCGGTTCCGGATTTATTGCCTTTTCCCCGTTGGCGCAAGGGCTCCTTACCGATAAGTATTTGAATGGAGTTCCCGAAGATTCGCGTGCCGCCAATCCATCCGGTTTCTTGCAGAAAGAGCAGGTGACCTCATTGCTTATGGATAAGGTGAAGCAGTTGAATGCGATGGCTATACAGAGAGGGCAGACCATGGCCGAAATGGCACTGGCATGGGCATTGAGAGATAAGAGAGTCACGTCTCTTATTGTGGGTGCACGTAATGTATCGCAGTTGAAGGATAATCTCAAGGCGTTAGAGAATACCTCATTCACGAAAGAAGAACTGGAACGGATTGATGCGATCCTTGACGGAGCTACATTATGAGACGGATGGTGTTTGTCCTTTCGGTTATTATCCTGCTTGCATTTTCCTGCGGGTACGAAACAGCCCGTCAGACCGTTCCGTATGCACCTGTGAATTTCAGGGTTGACCCCAGTGGTTATGACGCCATATTGAATAATCCGCACTCATATAAAATCTTTACCGAAGAAGAGCGACGTCTTCCTTCCGACCGTTTTGGCTATGCCGGGGTGTTGGTCGTCTCCGACGCAAGAGGGGATCTGCACGCCTTTGATCTTTGCTGTCCTCATGAGGACAGCAAAGGAATAACCGTAACCCCCGATTATGAAGAGAATGAGGGATATAACGGTAAGGTAAAATGTGTCTTATGCGGTTCCGTTTTTGTCACTATGTTCGGTCTCGGCAGTGTGGAGTCGGGACCTTCAACGGAGCCCTTGCAACGGTACAATGTGTTACCGCTGCAAGATGGCAGTTACCGGGTAGTCAATTAACCTTAGAGGATTTAATATTATTTTTGATAAAAAATACGCCTTTTTTTGATCTCGCTGCCATTGTGGTAGTGGTAATTCGATTTTTTTTACTACCTTTGCACCCTAATTTTTCACGGGTATAGTTCTTTTTACTTATTTTTCTGTTATACCCTTAATAATTCTACTGGATGAAAAAAGTTTTTATTTTCTCTTTCTTGCTGGTTACCGGCCTTATTTTATCACAGCTTGTTCCTCATCTTTTAGGTGATAATTTCTATTCGTTCAAGATTTTCTTAGATGCATTATTATATGTTTCGCTGGCGTTTATCATGATCAATGTAGGGCGCGAGTTCGAAATAAATAAAAAACAATGGCGATCCTATTCGAAAGATTATCTGGTGGCTATGGGAGCGGCTGCATTCCCATGGATACTGGTAGCCCTGTATTATCTGTTTGCGGTAGCGCCGCCCGGGATGCAACTATGGGGGAGCGGAGATGCTTGGAAGGAAACATTCCTGTTGGGCCGTTTCGCGGCTCCCACTTCGGCTGGTATTCTGTTCACGATGCTGATCGCTGCCGGATTAAAGCATACATGGGTGTATAAAAAGGTACAGGTGCTGGCTATTTTTGACGACCTGGACACCATCCTGCTAATGATTCCATTGCAGATACTGATGATCGGAATGCGTTGGCAGATGTTCGTGATACTTATTATCGCCATCATGTTGATATGGGTGGGCTGGAAAAAGATGAACACCTACAATCTCCGTCAGGACTGGAGGTCAATATTATTGTATTCTGTCATTATGTATGCCCTGATAGAAGCCCTTTACCGGATATCGACCTATTTCTTTGGCGGTGATGGAAGCATACATATTGAGATCCTTCTCCCGGCATTTATTCTTGGGATGATCATGAAAGAGGATCACAGTGTGGCTCCTGATCCTAAGAGTGTAAGAGCCGGAAACGCTATATCGTATCTCTTCATGTTGCTGGTAGGGATGAGTATGCCCTTATTTATCGGAGTTGACTTCGGTGCAGTGGCGGAGCAGTCATCCTCTATAATTTCCCGCATACCGATGCTTTCCTGGGGAGTGATTGCCCTGCATGTCGTTTTGGTCACTCTTATATCCAATGTAGGAAAGCTCTTTCCATTACTTTTTTATCGGGATCGTAAGATTGGTGAAAGACTTGCCGTTTCTGTGGGTATGTTTACCCGTGGAGAGGTGGGTGCCGGGGTGTTATTTATAGCGATCGGATATCAATTGGGAGGTGTTTTGCTGGTTATCTCGGTTTTGGTTATGTGTTTAAACCTGTTACTCACCGGATTCTTTATCAGTTATGCCAAGAAACTGACCCAGGATGCTGTACGGGAAACGATAGAAATAGGTGTTTAGGGCGGTATAAACAAGATAAATTAAATTCTGCTTGTAAAAATTCTCCTTATTGCTTTGAAATACGGAGAAACATATTTACATTTGCAGTCGCAAAAAAGGGCAGAGTTTTTAATGCGTTAATAATCTTTGTTCTAAATATTATTGCGGAAGTAGCTCAGTTGGTAGAGCATAACCTTGCCCCAAAAAGGAAATGGAAACTAACCTTGGCAAGGAAGTAACGGAACAGCGGATCCGGTAAAAGAACAAAATATTATTGCGGAAGTAGCTCAGTTGGTAGAGCATAACCTTGCCCCAAAAAGG